>CBINGR010000007.1:0-121164 GCA_966250295.1 uncultured Akkermansia sp.
TGAAGGCGTCGAAGCCAACCCAGGCGTAAGCTTCGGTTGCGACGTTATAAACGATCTGATCCTCGGAGCCGCCGTCGGGCATGTCCTTCAGAAAAATCAGGTCATCCAGACTGGAAGCCACACAGAGCGCCGGCAAAAAGACCGGGAACAGGCAGGCAAGGAGGCGCATGGGAATGAAACTCAAAAACCAAAAATGAAAACGAGAGATCGCCCTGAGCAAATCAGGGCGTATAGACGGAGAGACCGACCGGATTGGCGGTCTTGGGATCACCGCCGGTGGCGAGCGATTGCTGATATATCTGAAGATTGGTCAGGCCGCCGTTGAGCTGAGCGGCGTCCGCCGGGTTTTCAGGATCCAGATTATGTTCAAGTTCCCAACCCGTCGGAATGCCATCCAAGTCCGCATCCGCCATATAGGCATCGAGAAAATACCCGCTGGCAAAGAAGCTGAAGGTTTGTTTCAACTGTCCCAGATTGACCAGGGAGTAGGCCTTGTCGTCGTCGGTTGTCGCCGTCCACGGATACCGCTGCAAGGGAAGCAAGGGTTGTCCGGTGTAGCCGACGATCGCCAGACGATCATAAAACAATTTAGCCACATTCTTAAGCTGGCCTTGGTTCAAGGCTGCATAGTCGTCGCGGGTCGCCCCAAGGGCCGGCGCCGCGGTCCAGACCTCGATCAAAGCGTCGATCTCGGAACCTGCTCCGGGGCCCGGGAGCGAGGCGTCCATCTCCGCGGCCGCCTTCGCGGCGATGTATTTAAGCTGCCCAAGATTGGCGGCGGCAAAATCGCCGGCCTGCTTATAGGTTCCAGCCACCGCATAGTCCGGATCCATATTGAGTGGATCAACCCGACGGATTACGTCTCGTTTGAACCACCACTCCGGATAGTGTGCCGGCTTTTGGTCAGGTACCGGGCTGAGCGGGTCGGCACGCAGGATGGCGAATCCGAAGGCACCGCACACAAGCAGGAACGTGGGCCAGAGTTTGTAAGGGATCATTGGGGTCGATCAGCGGAACCGATGACGTTTACGGCTGGGCGGTAAACAGCCCCATCTCAATATCTCCCTGCGGGGCGACCCGCAGCTTGGTCACCATACCGTTTACAGCCAGATCGCCGTTTATATTGACGTCGCCATTGATTCCTGCGCCGCCAGCCACCACCAATTCGCCGGTGGTCGGCGAGGTGCTTTCCGTCATGCCGGTGAGAATAACCGGCTTGGCGGTCGTGGTCACGCCGGTTCCGTTGGGGGTAAGGGTGATGCTGGTGTTAGTTCCCCCGGTGGCGAAGGTCAGGGCGCCGGTGCCGGTGATCGAACCGTCGGTCGAGCCGGTGCCGCCGTTGGTGACCGGAAGCGTGCCAGCCACGTGAGTACTCAGGCCAACCTTATTCCACGCCGGAGCGGAACCCGTGCCACCGGAGACAAGCACGTTGCCGGCGGCGACGGCTGACAGGGGGGCCAGGGTCGAGGAGGAACTGGCGTAGAGAAGATCGCCCGTTGCGTAGCCAGTGATGCCGGTACCGCCTTTGTTGGGTGTGATGGTGGGCAGTTGAGTGGCAGGAACCGTTCCAGTGCTCAGGGCATTGGCATTGAGATTTGTAAGGGACGCGCCGCTGCCCGTGGTGGTCAGCAGCGTTCCGGTCGAGGGCAGGTAAACCGTCCCGCCCGAAGTGACCAGGTTTCCACTAAGCTTTATATTACCTTCGACATTCAGTTTTTCCGAGGGAACCGTTGCGCCGAGGTTGATTTTTCCGTCGCTGGTGATTCTCAACCACTCGTTTTGTACCCCGCTCCACGTGGTCGAGACCGCTAAGTCCGTATTCGCTCCCGACGCACTCGTTCTGATCGATTTAATCTGCACGCCGCCCTGCGGGATGGACGCGTTTGCCCCCAGATTGATCTGGGAAACGTCGCCGCTGGTGTTTCCGGTGTTATATAAAGACATAGCCACCCCTGAAGCTCCAGCCACTTCCAATCTGGAGCCCGACACATTGCTGCCGCCAATGGAGACATTACCGCTGCCATTGATGGTCATCCGTTCCGTTCCCGTGAGCGTCGTGTTGTTTGCGGCGGTGAAGAAGTGAATTGCCGTAGCGGCATTCAAGACAGTTGAGGCACCACCGATATACAAATCATTAGCTGTAGCCGAGGATTGAATGAGCATCCCCAAGACATCTTCCTCGCTATTGGTATAATGTCTGCCTTGGATGTATCCGTTTTTAAGCGTCGCATCCGACGTCGTGTTACTCAACCGAAACTGCGTTGCATTGGTGCCAACGATATCAAGACGCCTTGCCGGCCCCGTCATGCCGATGCCAACGCTGCCCCCGTTCGGGTTGAGCAGCAGAGGATATGTCGTCGCCGCCCCGCTTACTCTCTGGGCTTGAAGCCAGGCAGAACCATCGCCGAGGACGCCCGACAGCAAACCGTAGTTTTTGTCGCTGTTGGTGAGATATTGGGTAACCGAACCGTCTATCGTCCCAGCCGCGACAACAGCGGAGGACGCGGACGGGGCGCTCGCCTGAAGCCGAGCGAGGGGCGAGACGGTGCCGATGCCGACGTTGCCGGCGGTGTCGATCCGGACGCGCTCGGTGCCGAAGGCTCCGGTGTGGAAGCGGACCGTGCCGTCGTTCCATGCGCCGAGGTACGAGGTGGTTGCCCCGCCCTCCACCAGGATGCCGGTTGAGTTAGCCAAGGAAGCGGTGCCATAGCTGTCCGCGAAGCTGGTTACATTTCCGGTGTGATTACCGGCCTTGAGCGCAAGGCTGACCGAACTGGCCGCGGTCGAGTTCGTATTCGTAAATGTGGCGATCGTGCGGTCACTCCCGATAGCGGCGGTTTCAACTGCCAGTTTGCTGGCGGTTGGAGCCGTAGCCCCAATTCCGACGTTGGCGGTGTTGAGTGCACCAGTCGTGGTCGTGCCGGTGAAGGTGGTGTTGCCGGTGATCGTCTGCGTGCCGCTGGTGGTGACAAGGGTGCCGCCGGCAGCGGGAAGGGTGAGCGTACCGCTGGCGGGGAGAATAACCGTGCCGCCGCCGGCTTTGACAATATTGCCCGACACAACGACCTCGCCGGAAGGGAGGATAGTAATCTTGGCTAAATCGGAAGGACCGATCATCATGGAAGACTCGATTGAGTTGCTGATGCCTGCACCGACGACCATGGCACTAGCGGCCGCGACGACGTTGTCTTGCCCGAACGCAGAGCTATTAGGAGCATTCACCCCTATCGTATTGTCGTGTCCAAAAGCTGCCGCATCGTCAGCGTTGATCGTGTTACCCCGCCCGAAGGCGAAACTGTTAATAGCTTCTAAGTCTATTTCGTTATAGTATCCAAAAGCTCCCGACGGAGGAATAAAGTCGGACGACCACGCTCCCGTCTTGACCCAATTACTCACACCAAAGGCCATCGCCCCGTTACCGATTTGATTAAACAAACCCACCGCAGCAGCTTCCCAACCAGCATCGTTTCCAATACCAACTGCAACGGCCAGATCTCCGGTTGCATCGTTTACCATGCCAGCGGCGAAGCCACTGTCCTCACCAGTGACCGTATTTCCAAAGCCAACGCCAATGCCGTTATTGGCTATCACGCTATTGCCGTTTCCGACAGCGATGCTTCCCCCTCCCGAAGCCTTGTTAGAGTTGCCGAAAACCATCGAGCTGCCTCCCGAAGCAACCTGATCCGCACTCGCGCGTGAGGCTTGGACATCCACAGCATTGGTTCCACGGCTATCGCCTCCAGTGTCTCCAAGAACCTGAGTGGCTGCGTAGGCTGAAGGAAGCGCGGACATGAGCAAAAGGAGGCCTTGGGCAAGCACACGCGTAGCACGAGGCGATTGGCGACGGGGGAAGCGAGTCGGGCGGATAGCGTTCATGAAAAGGAGAAGGCTGCTATGGGACTTGTTACCTACGTGTAGTCTCGGGTTAGGGGAATTTTTTGGGAAGCGATTTCACCTCTTCGGGTTCGGATAGCTTCTTAGCCAAGGCCTTAGATGTCTTATTTACGAATGAAAATAGATTTAACCCGGAAACCGCGATTGAAGGTCAACCGTGAGGTTTTCGTAGGGTGCGGAGGGACGATTCGGAGCCGGCTGGTTGGGTGTCGGATGCAAACGCGGCGGGATTGAGCGGCAGAAGCGGGAGGCGTTATGGAGCAGTGGGATGCGCTGTTCGAGATCGCCCCAGGAACGGCTGAGGTGAAGGATGGGGGTTCGCCCACTGCTGCCGGCGATGGCACCGCAGAGGAAGACTCGGTGCGCAGGCTCGCGGTCGGCGATAGGTTTGGCCCGGCCGTGCGGCGGCTTGCCACAGCGAGAGCAGGTTGAAGAGGAGCAGCACGGAGCGGAACGCCGCCTCCGTGGCGTAAAACTCGCGCCAGCAAAAGGCGTCGGCACCGAGGTCGCTTTTGAGTTCGTCGATGCGTTGTTCGAGGGTGGCGCGCTGGTTGTAGTCGCGCCAGATCAGCTCCGCGGCTTCTTCGCGGCTGGTCACGAAGACGCGGTAGGTGTAGCCGGGCACATCGAGCAGCTTGCGTCCGACCGCGGCCCGGCCCTCGCGCACGCGTTCTCGGATGACCACGAAGCGGCGTTGCCGCGACCAGTCGGCCAACTATTCGGAAAACTCGCCCGCCTCGAAGTGTTCGTCGATGCGCCGCCACTCGCGCACGCCGGCGGCCGCGCGTTTGAGCGAGGAGGTGAGCCGGGCCACGACGATGTAGGGCAGCTTACGTTCCTCCAAAAACTCCAGGAGCTTGCCGTCGAAGAAGCCGCTGTCGGCCCTCACTCCGCGCAGGCGCCAGCCGGCGGGCAACAGCGCCAAGGCCTCAGTGAGGAAGGCGACCACGCCGCGCCCGGCGGTGGTGTTGCCCGACCTGAGCCAGCCGTGCAGGACGAGCATCGGCTCGGCCAGCGGGGCCAGAAGCGGGTGATGCGAGAGGCGTCCGGGGCGGCGAGGGTTGTAGCCCTTCTTCGCCCCCTCCTGCCGGCCGAAGCGCTCGAAGACGGTCGAGTCCAGGTCGAGCGTCGCCTCGCGCGCGGGCAGACGCTCCAGGAGCCAAACGGTCAAGGCGGGGAAAAAGGCGTCGACCTCCTTCCAGCCAAAGCGTCCGAAGAAGGCCCGGGCAGGCGCGTCCACCCCAAGAGCCGGCGCAGGGCCACGTCGCCGCGCAGCAGGTTGACGTGCGCGAAACGCCGCGCCCCGGCGCACACCGAGAGCCAAAACGAGAGGAGGATCTCGGCCGCGCCGATGGCGTTGGGCGAGCGATACTCAAAAGGCGGTCGCTCCCGCACCGCCTCCAAAAGCCCCAGCTCACGCCAGAACTCCACCAGCACCGCCAGGCCGCCAAACGGCGTCACCGCCCGCTTTGTCTCCGCCAAAATCGCTTGGCGCGAGTCGCCCAAACGACGAAATGTATGCCGCACCGTTCCGTCCCCTTCGCAGGCTTTGGTCTTCATCACCCAACATCCTGACGAATCTTAACCTGGGACGGAACGGCGCTCCTCCAATCCCGGAATCCGGGTTTAAGGTGATTTTCTTTTACGATGATGCCGCATAGGGGACAAAGGCTAGCCCACGGGACTACATACGAGCATGTCGGTTATTACGGAATTTTCTCCTTTTTCTTGGAGAAACCGTTATTCGCCTGATTTTAAATTAATTATCAAAAAACCAGTCTCCTGATATTTTCGCCACGCCTTCGGCCAGAGCCCCTCGCCCCCATTTCTGCCTTTCACGGGAGATTCGGGCTCAGCGTCGCGTCGCGCGGAGGCGGAAGAAGACCTGCGGCGCGACGAGCGGGGTGTGAAACATCACGAGTTCATGCTCCGCATCGAGCGGCGCAACCGTGACGACCACCCCGTCGACGCCGTTGGTCAGCGTGGTCCAGATCACGAGGTTGGTGGATCGCTCAACCGTGAGATCGAAGAATTCGTCCGCTTCCAGATGGCGGGCGAAGGTGAATACCCCCTGCGTGGCCGATTCCAGCGTGAGCAGGGGCAGGGGTGCGCTGGCGGAATCGATCGGGCTGCCGCCTTGTACAAACTCGAGCGCGTTGGGCAGACCGTCGGCGTCGGGATCGGCGTTGTCCGCTCCCGCCCCCTCCGGATCGGCGTCGAGGCCGTAGGCGGCGAGAAAGGCCTGATAGGCGTCGGGCTCCACCGCCGCGGTGGTCTCGTGCGTCACGGACAAGGCGGTGACTTTTAGGTGCGAAACGGTGTTGCCGTTGATGTTGCGGTAGCCGATGGCGACCGAATCGAAGGCCGAAGCCAGAGCAGAACCACTGGCAACCGAGCCAGACACGGTGGCAAGCGGGGCCGCCGCCGTGTCTGTGCCGGCGTGGAGCGTGTAGTCCAGCAGCAGGGCACCATCGCTCGCGCGGCGCGCGGTGAGTGTCACCGTATAGATGGAGCCGTCCGCGTAGGACACCCCAGTAGCCGGGATTGAGGTTACCGATATCCATGTGGGCGCGGAGGAACTGGTGTTGGGGACGAGCAGGGATTGGGAGGCGTTATTGATCCCCGACTGGGCCGGCCGCCCTTGGAGCACCGCGGAGGGGGAATTGCCGTCGAGCCAGGCGCGGTAGCCAAGCCAACCTTGAGTACCGCCGGTGGCGAAGGTGGAGGAGTTGTCGACGAGTTGGCCGTTGTTCATGCCCAGATGGGGCAGGCTGCCGCCGGAGTTGAAAAGGCCGAGGGCAAGCACGCGAACGTTGCTCGTCACCACGGTGGCGCGGAGGCGCAGGCTGTCGTCGGTCGAGGCCAACGAGACTGCTTCGGCGGCGAAACGCGCCGCGCTTTCGACCACGCCCGAACTCGTCAAGGACATGGTGAGATCGAGGCGCGGGTCCACCACCCCGCTCGTGGCGGGATCGTCGCCCACCGAGGTGGAGGTCGCGTTTTTCGAGGACATCACATACCAGTTGGTCGCGGTCGGGGTGATGTTCGGCGAGGCGGAGTGGAGCGTATCGGCGGAAAAATCGGTGGAAAAGACCGCGGTGCTGACCCGGTCCGAAACCGTCAGCGCGACCGTGTCCGAGGTGTCGGAGCCGTAGGCGTTGCTCACCACGACGTGGTAAGAGCCGGCCTCGCCTGCCTCGGCCGAGCCGAGGTCGAGTGTCGCGGTCGCGGCGCCGGGAATCGCGGTGGTGCCCCGATACCATTGATAAGCGAGGGTCGGCGAACCGGAGGCGACGACAGTGAACGAAGCCGGCTGCCCCAGAGCCACGCTGAGCGAAGCCGGCTCGGTGGTGATGAGCGGCGGCTGCGAAACCAGGGTGACGGTGGCGGTGGCCGAACGCGTGTCGCCATAGGCGTTGCTCACCACGACACTGTAATCGCCCGCGTCGGCAAGCGAGGCTTCCGTCACCGAGTAGCTGGCCGTGGTGGCGGTCCCGATGGGGCTGGCTCCGTGGTACCACTGGTAACTCAGCGGTCCCGGCCCGCTGGCGGCAACAGACAAGGTGAAATTCGCGCCCGTCTGGACGGTCTGGGAGGAAGGCGGTGTATCGATCTGCGGGGCGGGAAAGGCCGGCGCGGCCAGTTCGTTGAGGTAAAGCTCCAGATTGGTGTAGCCGGCGGAATCGGCGAGATTGCGGTCGGACGGGTCGGCAGGGTTGAGCCCACGGGCGTTTTCCCAGGTGTCGGGCATGCCGTCGGCGTCGGTATCGGCTGGAGCGGGCGCGGAGGCGAGAGCCGGCCAGCCGCCGACGTCGGCCTGGGAATCGATGATGCCGGGATAATTGTTTTTGGACCCGTAATAAGTCACGGTGCCGCTGGCCACCTCGCCGGCGATGCGGGTATCGATCGGATCGCGGTTGGGCCGGCGGCAACCGGCGTAGGCCAGCACGAGCGGGTAGGATTCCTGCGCGGTCTGGGTGGTGACGGCCGGAACGGCGAAAGGCGTGTCGGCACGAATCGAGGGAAACTCGGACGACGGGATCACCTGCACGCCGCCGTTCCAGTTATTGGCGGTGACGGTGGAGCTGGCGGTGGTCCAGTTGCCGGAGACGTGGAAGAGGCTGAGCGTGGCCCCGGTAGACTCGGTGTTTCGCGAAGGCTCGAGGATGCGGTAGCGAATGGAGCCGGTGCCGGTGGCGGGGCCGTTCTTGTAGGTATTGTTCACCATGTTATGCCGCGCCGGCAGCCCGGTGTCGGTGGGCTCGCCGCCGTAGGTGGAGTTGCCCTTCCAATTGTAGATAACGTTGTTGCGCATATCCACGAGTTCGTCGTCGGTGCCGTGGGTGCGGGCGCCGTTGAAGCGCGGGTTGCGGCTGTCGTGGTGGGCGATGAGGTTGTGGTGGTAGGTCGCGCCGAGGCCGCCCCAGATGCCGCCGTAGCCGTGCGGCCCCTTGCTGTGCACGGAATCGCGGAGGCTCTCGGTGATGAAGCACCACTGCAGCGTGAGATCGGTGTTGTCGTAGGTGCTGGAGGTCTCGTCCACCGACCAGGAGAAGGAGCAGTGGTCGATGATGAGGTTGCTGCCGTAACGGGAGCTGAAGGCGTCGTTCTCCACGCCGGCGACGTCGCCCAGGCGCACGCGCAGGAAACGGATGATGACGTTAGTCGAGTTGCTGATGTCGAGCGGACGGTAGGCCAGGCAAATTCCGTCGCCCGGCGCGGTCTGGCCGGCGATGGTGAGATTGCCCTTGGTGATGCGCAGAGTGGACTGGAGGTAGATGGTACCCGAGACGGCAAAGACGACCGTGCGCGGCGTGGTGACCACGCGGTTGGTCACGGCATCGCGCAGGGAACCGGCGCCGGAATCGTTCAGGTTGGTGACGATGTAAACGTCCCCCCCGCGCCCGCCGGTGGCAAAACGCCCGAAGCCCTCCGCGCCGGGAAAGGCGAGAGGGACGGCGGAGGCAAGGGAGGCCCCGAGCAGGGCGAATCCCGCGACCAAAAGGCCGCATGCCCAACGCTTCAGGAAAATAGAGGAGGCCGGCCCCGCCGAATTAGCGGGACGAAAAGACGAATAATAAGGAAGCATTGCAAGAAGGGCCGGGGGATGGGTTCGAAACGGCCGGCGAAGCGGTGCCGAAGTTCGATTTTGCCTCGGCAAGCCGCAAAACTCGCCGCGCGCGCATCGTTGCATCCCTTCCCATCGGCTAAGGTCGTTCAACAATGAGACCTGGGCAATCGTTGTGCCCACGGGGAAGAAAAAGCCTCGATCAGGGCGCAACGCTTTCGCCGCCTCCCCGCCGCAACCAACCCCGCCTGCCGCCGTACCGCCCGGTCCCGTCTCCCTCCGTGGAGATGCGTCCTCGCATCCCTTTTTCCGTAGCGAACACCGCCTAAACGACACCCGTCCGGAACCTCCCCTCCTTCGATGCCTTTCCCCCAATCATGAACCTTCCTCCCCGCTTGAAAACCCTTCGCATCCCTGCCGCGGCGCTCGCCGCGCTGGCTTGCTTCGCTCCTGGCCAAGTCTGGGCCGACTCCACTGTTTTTCAGACCGATTTCACCGGCAATACCATCCACGACCAGACGCCGCCCGCATCTATCACGCCCACGACTACTCATTGGGCAGTCCTCTCCAGTAAGGACGGGCGTACCTCGAGCGTGAGCGGAAGTGGCGGATTGAATCTCACCTTCGCTTCCCCGTCCTCCGCCGCCGGCGTAGAGGCAGCAGCACGTTTCACTATCTCGCCCATCGCGCTGGCCGCCGTCGGTGACTCCATCACCGCCCGGGCCACCGTCTACACCGAGCGAGTGCTCACCCTCGCCTGTGGCCTTTACGAGTCGGGAGGAATCGACCCTCTCATCACCCTAAACAACGCAGGCCTCAGTGCTACTCCGCTCACTGTGAGCACTCAGGGTGGTTCTCTCGGCTGGAAAGGCTACCGCGCCCGCCTCGAGTCCAATAATGTCTCCGGCAATATCGCCGCCCGTGCGGCCCAGACCGGTTCCAGCCTCACCCAGCAGGCGCACGATCTTGTGGCAGCCAACACCGCTGAATTCAATTCCCCCGGCCCCATCAGCATCGGATCGGTCCCGGCATCGAGTACTCCCGTGACCCTCGCCGATGGCTTTGCCACGGAATATCGCCTCACTTACAAAATCGTCCGAACGGCTGCTGACGCGCTCACCATCACCTATACTGTCGCCGACAACGGCGACAGCGTCCTCTACTCGGTGACCGGCACCACCACCAACACCGGCACGCGTCCCTCGGAAATCACCTCTTCTTTCGACGGGTTCGCCATCGGCAACCGCAACAACGCGACCGTCAGCAGCAATCCCTCCACCCTGACCCTCACGGCACTGACGATCACCGCATCCAACTCCGCGATCGCCCGCATCGTCAACCAGCCCATCAACCAGACCTGGGTCGCCGGCCAGCCAGGCTCCGTCTCGGTCAATGCCGCCGGCACCGCCCCGCTCTCCTATCAGTGGTACAAAGGCAGCGATCCGATCTCCGGCGCTACCTCCGCCACCTATTCCATTCCGTCCGTCTCCGCGGGTGATGCCGGTGACTACCACGTCGTCGTCTCCAATGCCTTCGGCTTCGAGACCAGCGCGACCGTGAGCGCCTCCATCGCTTCGGCCTCCGCGCCTTCCTTCACCACCCACCCTGCCACCCAGACGGTGAATGAAGGCGAGACGCTCACTCTCACCGCCGCCGCCTCCGGCGCGCCGACGCCCACCTATCAATGGTACAAGGGCAGCAACCCCATCTCCGGCGCGACCTTCTCGACCTACACCATTTCCTCCACGGTCGCTGCCGATGCGGGCACCTACCACGTAGTCGCCACCAACGGTTCCGGCTCGACCCCCAGCAACGACGCCACCGTCACGATCCACAGCGAGGCTCCCGGGATCGCCTCCCCGCCGTCCAATGTCACCGTGAACGTGGGCCAAGGCATCGTACTCAGCGTCGTCGCCACCGGTTATCCGGCTCCCAGCTATCAGTGGTATAAGGGCAGCGATCCGATCTCCGGCGCCACCGGTTCGTCCTACACCGTCGCCAGCGCCACCACCGCCGACAACGGCACCTACCACGTGGTCGCCACCAACCTCTACGGCAGCGCCCCCAGCGCCGACGCCACCGTCACGGTGAACGTAGTCCCCCCGAGCATCACCACCGAGCCTTCCAGCACCACCGTGACCCTCGGCCAGCCCGCCAGCTTCACCGTCGTTGCCAGCGGTTCGGCGCCCCTCTCCTACCAGTGGTATAAGGGCACGGATCCGATCTCCGGCGCCACCTCCGCCACCTACACTATCGCGACCACCACCGGCTCCTCGGCCGGCGACTACCATGTGGTCGTGAACAACGAGTCCGGTGTTCCCGCCACCTCCGCCACCGTCACCCTCAGCCTGGTCGTCACGGAGAATACCGACGTCTTCTCGACCAACTTCGCCGGCGACACCATCAACCCCACCACCCCGGCCATCACCCCGACCGCTACCAGCTGGTATATTCTTTCCTCCAAGAACGCCCGCTTCTGCTTCGTCGGCGATGACCCCGCCACCACCGAGGTGACCGAAGCCCGCCCGCTGACCGTCCTCACGGAAGCGGTGACCACCTCCGGCTTCATCGAGACCGCCGCCCGCTTCGCCAGCTCGCCGGTCTCCCTGAGCCAGATCGGCAGCCAGGTGCGCGTGACGGCCGTGTTCGTTCCCCGCAATGTCCTGACCTTCGGCTTCGGCCTCTACAACTCGGCCGGCGCCCACCCACTGCAACTGGATTTCGATCCGGGCAGCACCTTCCCCGCCGAGGAGAGGTTTGTTCTTGGCACCGCAGGCAATACCGCCGCAAACGCCAGTGATCTTCCGACTCCGCGTGGCACCGAAAAGTGGATCGGCTACCGTGGAACGCTGGGCAACCTCGCCGGTTCAGGCAACGTTGGCCAGACCCTGGCCACTCGCCCGGTGCAGATCAGCAGCACTAATCGCGGCCAGGAACTCTGCGTGACCGGCTCGGGATCCACCTCCTACGGCGAGCCCGGCGGAGTCAATGTTTCTGCGACCAAGACCCCCTCCTCGGACGCAGTCGGCACCTTAGTGGACGGTGCGACCTACACCTTGGTGCTCACCCTCAGCCGCAGCGCGGCGGACGAGTACACCTTCGGCTACCAAATCTACGAGGGCACGGGCACCGGCGGCACCCTGTTCCGCGCCGCCAGCGGCACCACCACCGCGGTCGGCACCAAGCCTTCCGAAGTCACCCAGTCCTTCGACGCCTTCGGAATCGGCCTGCGCAACGTCAACAACACGAGCGTTCCCCAACTGATCCTGAACTCCTTGCAGGTCACCCACTCAATCCCCGTCACCGCCGTCCCGCCCGCCATCAGCACCCAGCCCTCCAGCGTGACGGTCAACGTCGGCGATCCCTTCACCCTCACCGGGGCCGCCACCGGCTCCCCGACCCCGACCTACCAGTGGTATAAGGGCGTCGATCCGGTCCCGGGCGCCACCAGCGCCAGCTACCATGTCGACGCCGCCGCCTCCGGCGACGCGGGTTCCTACACCTTGGTCGCCACCAACGCCGTCGGCTCCGCGACGAGCAACGCCGTGACCGTCACCGTCGGTTCCGCCACCCCGCCCTACGATACCTGGGCCTCCAGCTACGGCCTCAACCCCTCCACCACCGGCGCCCCCACGGCCAATCCCACCGGCGACGGCGTGACGAACCTCGTCAAGTTCGTCCTCGGCGGGGATCCCACCGTGGCCAACTCGACGACCCTCCCGGTTCTCGCCAAGAGCGGCGCCAACGTGACCTTCACCTACGACCTCAAGGTCGTGGCCACCGAGCAGTTCAGCGTCGGCGCGGAGTACACCACCGACCTCGCCACCACCTGGACACCCGCAGTCCATGGCACCGGCGGCGTGACGATCTCCACCACGGAGCTCGACCCTGCCACGGATCGCATCGTCGTCACCGTGCCCTTCTCCGGGGCGAAGATCTTCGTGCGCCTCCGCATCCAGGACCTGCCCTGAGCGATCGCCCCTCGGGCCGCCGCGCAGCCGCGCGGCGGCCCTTTTTTGCCCGGCTTTCTCCTCGAACTCTTTCGCTCCTCCAAAATCAACGATGCGCGCAGCCGCCGGTTTGAGCCGGCCAGCCATAAAACCACCATCTCTGCCACTCCGCTGAAGACTTTGGAACGCTGTCCCTCGCGTCCTTTTACCCGCGCCGCCCGCTTTAGCCTTCCTCTTAGCCCCATGCATTCCGTTTCCATTCACCCCGCCCAGCCCCGCCGCCCCTCGGCGCGTGCCTTCACGCTCATCGAGCTGCTGACCGTCATCGCCATCATTGGCATCCTGGCCGCCATCCTCATCCCCACCGTGGGTAGCGTCCGCACCAAGGCGAAATCCGCCAAATGCGTCGCCCACATGCGCGCATGGAACGAGGTCGTCCGCCTCTTTGCCAACGACCACAAGGGCAACATCGCTCTCACCCTGAACGTGGCGGGCGGCGACCCGGCCAGTCAGACCAGCGGTGAAGGCAAACTTTACTCCGTCTATTTCAGTGCCATCCGTCTGGACAACCTCGGGGTGACGGACCAAGGCACGATCGATCCGATGGATTACTTCTCCAGCTGTCCCGCGGTCGACCGCACCGGCAGCATCTCCACCAACACCCGCCGCAGCTACGCCTTCATCGCTCCGATCGGCGTCAAAACGGTAAGCGGCGGCGCCTCGATGTTCGGCCGCAGCGGCGTCGATGGGCTGAGGTACTACAACATCGATCGCGCCAGTTCCCCAAGCCGCCTCTTCCTCATGATGGAACAGAAGGCCGGGGCCGCCAATACGGGCGTCATTGCCGGATCCAACTGGGGCAATGACATGACCAGCTACGTCAAGGACGTGTTGGTGCCCGGCGCGGACAAGACCCTTGTCCGGCACAACGGCGTCATCAACGTCCTCTTCCTCGACGGCCATATCAACGCGCAGCGCTGGCAGGATCTCGACGTCAACTCCCAGCCTCCCGCCGCCCGCGCCACCTTTGCCTCCCGCTACACCTACTGATTCCGAATACCCGGAAACTCCGCCGCATCTTCACGCGCCGCCGCTCATCGCGACGGCGCTTTTTTCTTCTCTCCCGCCGCCGCGGAAGACGATCACCTAACCCAAAAGACTCCACCGCCGGTAGGAAACCTTACGACAGTCGCAGGGTCCCTTTCCGATCCGCTTGGCGCCAGGGTTCCCTTTTCTCCTTTCCCATGCCCATTCCCCATCGCCGCCTCCTGCCCCTTCTCGCCGCGCTCGCCTTCGGGCCCGCCGCCCTCGCCGATACCGAGGTCCAACCCGTTCTCCCCGCCATCCCGGATCGCGTCTTCCAGCTCGCCGATTTCGGCGCCGTGCCCGGCGACGAGCTCGACGACACCGCCGCCTTCGCCAAGGCCATCGAGGCCGTCTCCGCCGCCGGCGGCGGCCGCCTCGTCGTCGCAGCCGGCGAATACCGGACGGGCCGCATCGAGCTCGCCAGCAAGCTCGAACTGCACCTCGCCAAGGGCGCCCGCCTCCTCTTCGCCACCGATCCCGAGGCCTACCGCATCCAGGACCGCAAGTTCCACCCGCTCGTCTCCGCCACCGGCGTCGAAGACCTCGCCATCACCGGCGAGGGCATGCTCGACGGAAACGGCCAGGCCTGGTGGACCGAGGCCCGCGCCTTCAAGGACGCCGCCCGCGCCCGCGGCGACGCCAACGAAGAAATCGGCCGGCCCCGCCTGCTGATCATCGACAAGGCGAAGCGCGTCCTCGTCGAGGGTGTCACGCTCGCGAACTCACCTCAGTTTCACTTCATCCCCTCGCGCTGCGAGGACGTCACCATCCGCAACGTCACCGTACGCGCCCCCCACACCGCGCCCAACACCGACGGCATCGATCCCTCCGCCTCCCGCCGCGTGCTGATCGCCGGCTGCCTGATCGACACCGGCGACGACAACATCGCCATCAAATCCGGCAAGCCCGAGCACGGCCCGGTCGAGGACATACTGGTGGAGAACTGCACTTTCCTCGGCGGCCACGGCATGTCCATCGGCAGCGAGACCTACGGCGGCGTGCGCAACCTCACCGTCCGCCACTGCACCTTCCACGGCACCGAGGCCGGCATCCGCATGAAATCTTCCCGCGGGCGCGGCGGCCTCGCCGAAAACCTCACCTATCACGACCTCACCCTCCGCAACGTCGAGACCGCGATCCAGATCACCAGCTACTATCCGAACAAGACCACGCCCAAGCCCAACGTCCCCGACACCGCCCCGGCCGAGCGCGACCCGCGCACCCCGGCGTGGAAGAACATCGTCATTCGCGACGTCCGCGCGACCGGCGGCACCAAGAGCGCCGGCATCGTCATCGGCCTGCCCGAGGAGCCCGTGAGCGGCATCGCAATGGAAAACGTCCTCATCGAAGCCCCCACCGGCTTGCGCCTGGCCTACGCCAAGGACATCACGCTGAAGAACGTCGAAGTGAAGCCCGCCAAGGGCGAAGCCTGGCTGGTCGAGGCCAGCGCCGAAGCGCCCCACGAGCTGCCCTGAGGCGAAGAACCGGGGCAAACGGTAGGCGGGACCGCTGAGCCCGCTGCAAATTCCCTCTGGCTACGCATCCCAAACCGGCGCGCCCAGCGGTCACGCCCTACCTCCCGCACCGCCACCGGAAACGCTTACCGCTCCACCCGCAGGCGCAGGAAAACCCGCGCCTGCGCCGAGCCCGGCAGGGGCTCCGTGAGCGTGACTGGGCCGGCGACATTGTTCCCGCCGCCGCTCGTCCATATCTCCGCCCAAGTCGCGAGATCACCTGAACGCTCGACCGTGTAGACCAGCGCCGGATCGGCGATCCGCTCAAAGGTGAAGACCAGAGCCGGCAACCCCTCTCCGACCGCCACCTGCAAAGTCGGGCACGGGGAGGAGCCGGCGTCGAGCGGCTCTCCGGCCAGCGCATACTCGAGCAGATTGGGCAGCCCGTCCCGATCCGGATCGGCCTCATCCGCCGCAGCTCCGGTGGAATCGGCGATGCCGAAGCGCACCAGCCGCCACGCCATCAGCGCGGAAAGGGGCATTGCCGAGACCTCGGCGGAAGCGGTGCTCTCCCCGGCGGCATTGGCGGCGGTGACGACGTAATAATAGATGACCCCGTTGGCCGCGGTGGTGTCGACAAAACCCGGTTCGGCCAGGTCTGCGGCCAGCCTGGCGTAGGGACCGCCGGATACCGTGGCGCGTTTCACGGCGTAGGCGGTGGCACCCGCGACGGCGTTCCAGGCCAGATCGACCCGTGCCTCGCCGGGAAGCGCGGCGAGCCCGGACGGCGCGGCGGCCGTGCGGCCCACAATCTGGAAACCCGCGACCTTGAGCCGTTGCGCGCCACCGTTGATGTTGCGGGCGGTGAAGGTGGCGCTGAGCGAACCCGTGAGGTTTTCGAAGCGCACGTAGTTGCCGAGATCCACGTCCATCCCGGTGCCGAAGCTGGTATCGGCGGAGCGCAGGTAGCCGCCGGGGCCGGTGACGCGGGTGGCCGTGCCGGTGCGGATGTAGTTGGTGACGCCGCCCACCGTGAAGCTGCCCCCGCGGTCGTTGGCGCCGGCGGTGTTCTCGTCGCCGTAGACGTAGAAATAGACGTCGTAGGCGGCGTAGGGGATGCCGGTGACCGTCAGGGTGGCGCTGCTGCCGTCGAACTTGTCGAGCACGGTGCGGAAAAAGGATGCCTCGTCGCCGGTGGAGCCGCCGCGGTCGGAGAAGCCGCCGTTGTTGCCGTTGGAGAGCGTGACGGAGAGTCCGGGCACGGCGCCTCCGCCGGCGTCGACGATGCCGGTGGAAAGCGTTCCCCCGGAGAACCTGTTCCAACGCGCGGCGCGGACGCCGGGCGCCCCGGCCTTGTCCGCGGCAGTCATCGTGGTGTCGGAGGCGGGGGCGAAATCGAAGCCGAGAATGGCCGCGCCGGAGACGGCGATGATGGAGTTCTCGTGCGAGGGGTAGCTCTCGCCGTGGGCGTTGGTGGCGGCGACCGTGTAATAATAGGTCACGCCGGAGATGGCGTCCGCATCGGTGTAGGTGGTGGCGGCTGGCCCGGTGGTGATGATGGCGTAGGGTCCGCCGGCGGCGGTGGCACGGCGGACCGTATAGCCGGTGGCGCCGCTCGCGGCGGCCCAGGAAAGCTCGGGGCCGGCGGCGCCGACGGCGATATCGAGCCAGGCGGGCGTGGCCGGGACGGGCGCGACGTCGGTCGCGGAGTCGAGATAGAGCGCGACGGTGGAGGCGGCGGGCACGATGACGGTGCCCGACCGGACGACGTCGGTGAAAAGATCGGTGGCGGAGACAAAACCCTTCGGGGTTTTGAGCGCGAAGCTTTGCGCCGCGCTGCAGTTCAGGCCGAAGAGGTAGGGGCCGAAGCGGAAGGCATAAAAATCCGCCCGGCCGCGGAACGGCGCGTCGGAGCTGGCGCCGGCGGGAGTGAGGCCCAGCGGGAGTTTTTCTCCGGCGTAGGCGTTGAGCGGCGGAGAAGGCGGGACGTAGAAGTCGGTCTCGGGTTTGTCGATCAGGTTGGGACGGACGAAGAAGCTTCCGCCGAAGGTGAAGCGGGGCGTGGTCTCCATGGTCCCGATCTGGTCCCAGGTGCCGTTGCTGTAGTGGAAACGCGCCACGCCGTTGATGCCGGTGCCGGTCTTGGCCTGCCAGAAGGGGGCGATCCAGAGGCGCTCGCCGCCGTGCTTGAGCGCGACGATGCCGCCTTCCTCGTCGGCCCAGGCGAAGTCGGGCTGGCCCTCGGTCATGGGCAGGCGGTGCCCGGGATCGGCGGCGCTGTTCACCGTCACGTAATCGGCGAACACGTCGAGGGCGTTGAGCGTATCGTAGTCGCCGCCGCTGTCGTCGAGCGAGGAGAAGAACTGCCGATCCGCGAGCATCTGCTTGGCGTAGCCGAGAGCGTGAGCGTCGCCGGTGGCGGCGGCAGTGAGCAGGCCGGCGAGCGCGCCGGAGCGGTCGCCGTAGGCGGTTTCCCCGGCGTAGCCATTGCCGTCGGATTCGCCGGCGCCGCGCCAGGCGAGGAAACCCGTCACCACCATGTTGGCGTAGCAGGAGGCGCCGCTGACCTCGAAGTTGGGCCGCCGGAAAGGGGCGCGCGCTCTGAGCATTTTCACCGCCTGGTCGCGGAAGGCGGTGTCGCCGGTCAGGCGGTAGAAACGCGCGGCCATGCGCTGCATCTCGCCGTAGTTGGAGCCGACAAAACCCCACTCGCGGGAAAGCCCTTTGGCGGTGACCTGGTAGTACGCGCCGCCGTGCGGCTGGCTGGAGCCGCCACCGGCGAGATCCGAACCGAGCCAGGGATCGAGCCCGATGCCTTCGCGGAGATAGCGTTTGGCGGCCGCTTCGGAAAAGGCGCGGGCATCGCCGAGCGCGAGCAGGCCCTTGTTCGCCTTGTAGAGATTCTCGTCGGAAAGGAGGCACTGGTTGGTGATGGCGCGGCCGTCTCGGCTGGTGCGGCCGTACTCGCGGCTGGCGTGGAGCATGTCGCCCCAGGCCTGGCGGCGGGTTTTGGAGCCGCCAGCCGCCCCGTAGTCCGCCACCACGTCGAGGTCGGCGGCGAACTGGGACTGCAAAAGATGGACGGCGTATCCGAGCGCTCCATACGCCCCGCCCCAGCCGAGGTTACCGAAGGCGGACACCTGCGAGGGATTGGCGTAGTGGTTGGCGGCGTAAAGATCGAGCAGGTCTCGGACCCTGGTCACGACGGCGGCGTTCTGATATCCGGGCAAGGCGGTCTGGGAGCCGTTGATCTGGCCGGAGGTGAAGTAGGCGTAGGCGAGAAACTCGACCCCGTCCGGATAATAGAGGCTGTTGGTGAGCGAGGGCGTGCCGTTGAGGCGGTTGTTGATCTGGCCCTTGACCGCGTTGTAGAAGCTGCCGCCGCTGCCGAGGTAGCTGGTCGCGCCGTTCTGCGGCTTGACGACGGGCACCGGCGCGGAGCCCTGCACCTCGCCGGCGGGATCGAGCATGGGCTCCACATGCGTGTAGGCGCGGTAGAGGCCGCGGCTGTTTTGCTGCATGTTGAACTGGTAGTTGCCGCCGTCGCCCTCGTAGCCGGAGCCGAGCGTATAGATGCGCCCGCTGGAGACGATCTTGAAGGTGAGTGCGGACCGGCCCTGGGTCATCCAGAGCGGCAGGAGAAGGGTGGAATAAAAGAAGCGGCCGGGCAGGGACGGCGTGCTCCCGCCGTTGCTGAAGTTGGCCATGTGATCGCCCTCGTGACGGTAGCCCATCTGATAGTCGGCACCGTCGAGCGTCACGTAGACATAAAGGCGGCCGCTGTCCGCCCCGTTGTCGTCACCGCCCCAAAGTTTGACCGAGAAATAATTCCGGCGGACGGGATCGACCGCCAGTTGGAAGCTCATTTCGCCACCGTAGATGCCGAGCGGGCTCCTCGGCGTGAGATAACGGTAGGGCTGGTTGAGGCCCGTGCCGGCCGGACCGACCGCGGCGACCGCCAGCGTGGCGCTAAAGGCATGCGCCGTTTCCGAAGCCGCGTCGCCGAAAATCACCGAATCCAGCGGCGTCGTGGCGCCCAGCCGCGCGGCCAGGGCCAGCCAAAGCACCACGAAGCCGGATCGGCTCGCTCTCGAAAACAGACGGAAAAGGGGTGACATAGGGAAGACGCTTCCGGCCGCGCCGGACGAGGCGACCGGAGGCGGAGAAGACCGGAAACGGAGACGATATTCACCGCCGGGAAAAGGGTGCCGACCCCCCGCCGCGTTTCATTGTTAACCCTCCGCTCCCTGAAAACACGCGCCCGACCGCCAGCGGCCCGCCAAGACTATCCGTCCCTCTTCCGCCCCTTGCCCCTCATTCCCTTACTCCCGTCTTCCTTCCCTCCCGCTTCGTTTCCAGTGCAACCGCAGGGGCGATTGTTGCCCGGTCCCGGCAGGGCTAGCCCTCGTTCGAACCCCAATCGGAAATGCTCTCTTCCCGTTTCCCCACGGCCGTGCGCCCGCGCCGTGCCTTCACTCTGATCGAGCTGCTGACCGTCATCGCCATCGTCGGCGTGCTGGCGGCAATTCTCATTCCCACCGTGGGCCGGGTGCGCAAATCCGCCCGCAGCGCCCAGTCGCAAGGCAACCTCCGCCAACTCGGCATGGCCTTCCAGAGTTTCGCGGCGGATAACAAGGACCGGATCCCGCCTTTCATCGCCGACGGCTGGGGCAGTCCCGTGAGCGACGAGCGCATGCCGGCCCACCCTTTCCGGGCCTGCTGGGCGTGGTGGCTTCTTCCTTACGTGGGCATGCCGGTGAAGGACCACACGGTCGCCGAGCCCGGCCTCCAGGCCGAAGCGCTGTTCTTCGCTCCCAACGACCCCTATTATCCGCCCCGCACCGACGGCCTGCCCCGTCGCACCTATGCGATGCCGATCGGGGGTAGTTCCACCGCTTC
Source organism: uncultured Akkermansia sp. (assembly GCA_966250295.1). GTDB lineage: Bacteria > Verrucomicrobiota > Verrucomicrobiia > Opitutales > Opitutaceae > IMCC26134_A. The sequence continues at coordinate 20,352 of CBINGR010000007.1, forward strand.
CGCCATCGGCAACGCCCTCAAATCCGGCTCCCCCTGGATCGGGCCTCTCTCCAAACTCGCCGCGCCGTCCAAAACCATCCTGCTGGGCGAACGCTTCGGCGGCAACGGCACGGTGGGCGGCCCCGGCTGGTCCGATATCCACATCAGCCAGTTGGACACGGAACTCAATCGCGCCGACAACGACAACGGCCCGAGCGACCAGCCCAAGGCCGGCGTCGAGGTCAACGGCGGCAAGTTCAACTTCCTCTTCGCCGATGGCCACGTCCAGGCCTTCAAGCTGGAGGACACCGTGAGTTTCCCCGGCGAATTCGGCAGCCTGGCCAATCCCAAGGGCATGTGGATCGCCCGCGGCCTCTGAGACTGCTCCCCGACTCCCTGCCGCGGGCCGGGCATAATCTTCAGCCTTCCACTTACACCCCGCCGCCAGCGCCCCGGAAACCCCGCGGCGTCCGGTTCTCCTTTCCTCCCATGTTATCCTGCACATTGCGCATCTTGCTCGCCGCCGCGGGGGCTTCCGCCCTCGCCGGTGTTTCCACTTCCCTGGCCTCGGAGGCCATCAGTTTCAACATCGCCAACTCGAACGCCGCCCAGCTCTCGGCCACCGCCGCCGCGGGCGCGCCGGACGCGCGCTTCTCCTCCTGGAACGGCTTCTCCGGGGCCAGCCTCGCGCGGGCCGTCGATTCGCACGGCCGCACCCTCGCCCTCGGCGTCTCCGTCGCTCCCGGCTCCAACGGCGGCTACGGCGGCACCGCCGGTGCCGACGGCGACCCGCGCCTGATGAGCACCTTCCTCGACCAGACGGGCGGCACGGCCGCGACCTTCACCGTCTCGAACATCCCCTATGCCACCTACGACGTCTACGTCTACGCCTACGGCGACGAGGGCAGCGCCAACGCCAGCAACCGCGGCGGCAAGTTCACCGTCGGCGGCACCAGCTACAGCCTGCGTACCGGCACGGCCACCCGCGTGACCGCCACCGACGGCACCGGTTACCTCCTGGCGACCGAGAGCGGCACCACGCCCTCGATGACGACCCCGCTGGCCAACTACGCCCGCTTCACCGGCCTCACCGGCTCCTCCGTCACCCTCTCCGCGCTCGCCAACACGCTCTCGGGCGGCGGCGACATCGCCCGCCTCAAGGTCGCCGGTTTCCAGATCGTGAACACCGGCGCGGACATCGCCGCCCCCGCCGCCGCTCCGGCCGCCCCCGTGCTCGGCGACGCCCTGCCCAACAACAACAGCGTGCTCCTCGTCTGGAGCAAGGCGATCGACGCCACCGGCTACTCCGTCCAGCGCGCCACCGCCGCCGCCGGCCCCTTCGCCGAGATCGCCACCGTCGCCACCATCACCAGCAAGTACAGCGATGCCACGGCGGTGAACGGCACCACCTACTACTACAAGGTCGTCGCGACCAACTCCGCCGGCTCCACCGGAAGCAACGTCCTCTCGGCCACGCCCTCCGACGGCTCCGCCCTCAATGCCATCGGGGTCCAGTTCCGCGGCGGCGGCACCGCCATCGCGGCCGCCACCCTCGCCGGTGCCCCCGGCGTGCGCACCGCCAACTGGAACTCTTTCCTCCTCACTGGCACCAGCCTGGCCACCCTGGTGGACAACAAGGGCGCCACCGTCGGCGGCGCGTCCCTCGCCTTCTCGCCCGGCAACGCCAACTACGGCAATGCCGGCAGCCAGACCGTCAACGACACCGCGCTCTACAGCGGCCACCACGACAAGTTCGACGGCACCAACGCCTCGTTGACCGTATCCGGAATCCCCTACGCCCGTTACGACGTGTACTTCTACGTCAAGGACGACGCCGTGGACCGCGCCGGCAGCGTCACCATCGGTGCCACCACTTACTACGTCAGCGGCCTCTTCGGCGGCAATGTGGGCAATCCCGCCTCCGACGGCTCCGGCTACGTGCTCTCGGCCGATACCTCCGCCGATCTCGTCAGCGGCAGCACCACCGTCTACGACTACACCACCGTGGACAAGGGCAACTACGTGAAGTTCACCGGCCTCACCGGCGGCTCCTTCACCGCCACCTATACCGCCATCGCCACCAGCGCCACGGCCCGCCGCCTCAAGGTCGCCGGCTTCCAAATCGTCGACACCACTCCCGCCGGTTCCGCCCCCGCCACCCCCTCCGGCCTGAATGCCGTCACCGGCAACGCCCAGGTCGCCCTCTCGTGGAACGCCGTCGGCTCGGCCAGCAGCTACACCATCAAACGTTCCGACACCTACGCCGGCACCTACACCGCGCTCGCCACGCAGGCCGCGACCACCTTCACCGACACCACCGCCGTCAACGGCCAAATCTACTACTACGTCGTCAGCGCCAACAATAGCGGCGGCAGCAGCCCCGATTCCACGCCCGTCAGCGGTTCGGCCCGGGCCTTCACGCCCCTTTCCCTGAACATCGATCTCAGGAGCACGGCCGCCGTCGCCATGGTCCCGGCCGACGTCGCCGGCGCTCCCGGCGTAAACGCCGCCAACTGGAATGGCCTCGTCGTCCCCACCGCGACCGGCGCGACCGCGGCCGTCACCCAGCTCGTGGACAGCAGCGGCGCCGCCGTCACCGGCGCGACGATCAGCTACACCCCCGGCACCGCCACCTTCGGCACCGCCGGCGTCAACGGCTCCGCCACCGGCAACAGCACCTCGTTCTTCTACAGCTACGCCGACCAGTATGACGGCACCCCCGCCACGCTCACCGCCACCGGCATCCCCTACGCCAGCTACGATCTCTACGTCTACGCCCGCAACGACGGCGCCGACCGCGCCGGCTCCGTGACCGTCAACGGCATCACCTACTACCTGCGCGGCGGCCTCAACAATCCCGATTCCACCGCAGCCTACATCGGATCGACCGACACCGAGAATCTCGTCGTCGGCGCCGGTGCCGACATCGATCAAGGCCACTACATCCGCATCGCCGGCCTCAGCGGCGACCTCAACGCTTCCCTGGTCGCCGTCAGCGCCGGCGGCACTGCCCTGCGCTTCAAGATCGCCGGCTTCCAGATCGTCAGCAACGCCGCGCCGGTCGCACCCTCCACCCCGCCCGCCGCCCCTGGCTCCGTCACCGTCACCGCCGGCGTCGCCCAAAACACGATCACTTGGGCGGCCTCCAACACCGCCACGGGCTACATCCTCCGGCGCGCCACCACGGCCGGCGGTCCCTACACCGATATCGCCAGCGTCTCGGCCTTCGCCACCAGCTACACCGACACCGGCCTCGAGCACGGCGTGACCTATTACTACACCATCGTGGCGCTTAATGCCGCCGGCTCCAGCTCCGCCTCCTCCGAGACCTCCGGCACCACCCAGGCTCCGCCCCCTTCCAACCTCAGCGCCAACCCGGACAATGCCCAGGTCGTGCTGAACTGGACCGCCGCTCCCACCGCCACCGCCTATGAGGTCCGGATGCGCACCGCGTCCGGCTCCTATCCGGTCGAGCCCACCGCCACCGTCACCGGCACCACCTATACCAGCACCGGCCTCACCAACGGCGACGCCTACTACTACGTCGTCCGCACCCTGAGTCCGGCCGGCGCCAGCCTCGACAGCGCCGAGGTGCTCGCCGTGCCCGTCGTCCCGGGTATCAACCGCTCCATCGCTCTCAATTTCACCGATGCCGCCGGCAACAGTGCCGCCACCGACGCGTCCGGCGCCCCCGGCGTCCGCCAGGGCAACTGGAACAACTACCAGATCTTCACCCCGCCTGCCTCGCCCGCCAGCACGGTCCTCGGTCCCGTCGCCGGAAGCACGGTGGATAACACCGGCGTTACCATCGACGGCTTCAGCACCGAGTTCACCAGCAACTCCGGCGGCTCCTTCTTCCGGAGCCAGAGCCCGGCCGGCAACGATCGTATCTACCGCTCGGTGTTCGACCAGACCAACGCCACCGCGAGCCAGATCATCCTCCACGGCATCCCCTACGCAAAATATGACGTCTACGTGTACGTCTACGACGACCGCGACCAGCGCGCCGGCACCGTGACCGTCAACGACGGCAGTTCGGTCACGACCTACTACATCCGCGGCCTCTCCAGCGCCGCCACCGGCACCGAAGGCGCCCTCAACCCCGCCTCCGACGGCTCCGGCTACGTGCTGGCCAACCAGACCACCGCCTCCGCCGGTTCCGCCGTCGCCCAGGGCAACTACGTCCGCATCGTCGGCCTGACCGTCACCGACATGGCCCTGGATTTCCAGGCGATCAACGCGGGCGACGCCGCCCAGCGCCTCAAGATCGTCGGCGTGCAGATCGTGAACACCAGCGAGTCCACCGCCCTCCCCGCCGCCGCCACCGGCCTGGTCGCCACCGCAGGCGACGGCCAGGTCGGACTCTCCTGGACCGCCGCTCCCGGTGTCTCGTCCTACAACATCGCGCGGTCCCTCGTCGCCGGCGGCCCCTACGCCACCATTGCCACCGGCCTCTCCGGCACCAGCTACACCGACACCGCCGTGACCAACGGCACCGCCTACCACTACGTCGTGGTCTCGGTCGGCGCCACCGCCGGCACCCAGTCGGCCCCGGCCTCCGCCACGCCAAACGTCCCCGCTCCCGCCGCCCCGCTCAACCTCGTCGCCACCGCCGGCGACACCGTGGCGGATCTCTCCTGGAGCGCCTCCGCCGGTGCCGCCACCTACACCATCCGGAGCTCGACGACCAGCGGCGGCCCCTACGCCGACCTCAGCGCGGGCGTCGTCACCGGCACCAGCTACCAGGCGACCGGCCTCACCAACGGCACCACCTACTACTTCGTGGTGGCCGCCGTCGGCGCCAGCGGCAGCACGAGCGCCAACTCCAACCAGGCCTCCGCCACGCCCGCCGCGGCGAATCTGCTGAACGCCTGGCGCCAGGCACACTTCGGCACCGGCACGAACTCCGGCAACGCGGCCGACTCCGCCGACCCCGATGCCGACGGCCGCCCGAACCTGCTCGAATACGCCACCGGCACGAACCCCACGTCCGCCGACGCCGGCAACGCCGTCACCCTCGGCCAGTCCGGCGGCCACCTCACGCTCACCTACACCCGCATCGCCGATCCCGCCCTCGTCTACACCGTGCAGGGGCTCGACGACCTCGGCGGCGCCTGGGCCACCGTGAGCGCCGGCAACAACCCGAGCACCGGCGTGAACAACACCGCGGGCGCGGTCATCGTGACCGACACCGCCACGATCGGCGGCCAGCCGCGCCGCTTCCTCCGCCTCCAGGTTACGTACTAGCAACTACGCGCTCGCCTGAGATTCGGCATATGCTCTAGCTCGCCCCGTCGGCTTTCATGCCGACGGGGCTTTCTTATTTTCTATGTCCGTCCGTTCTCTTCGCGAGCTGGCCGAAAAACTGAACCTCTCGCACGCCACCGTTTCCTCCGCCCTGCGGGGCAGTCCGCTGGTCAAGGAGTCCACCCGGCTCCGTGTCCTCGAGGCCGCGGAACAGCTCGGCTATCGCGGCAATCCCCTTGCCAGCGCCCTGATGGCGGAGATGCGGCGCTCCCGCGGCTCCGTCTTCCGCGGCCTGCTGGCCCTCCTCGACCTCGATCCTCCGGGCCGCCGGCCGCCCAGCGCCGCCTCCGGCTACCACGCGGAGCTCATCGCCGGCGCGGCCGAGCGGGCGCAGGAGCTCGGCTTCAAGACCGACCTGATCACGATCGGCGCCGGCGGCCACGAACTGTCCCGGCTCAACGAGGTCTTTTTCACCCGCGGCGTTCGCGGCGTATTCCTGCTGCCCTCCCTCGCGCGCCCCGACCTCACCTGCGTCGACTGGTCACAGCTCTCCGGCCTCTACGCCGACTATGTCGTCGGGCGGCCCCGTCTGAACGCCATCTGCCCGGACCATCACCGCGCCATGATCCAGGCCCTCGACGAGCTCCACGCCCTCGGTTACCGCCGCCCCGGTCTGGTCATCGACCCGGCGATCGACGCCCGGTTGATGCATCGCTGGCAGGCCGCCTACCACGCCTATTTTTCCGATCCCGCCAAAACCCGTCCGCCCGGCCCGCTCCTCGCCGCCCGCCTGGACGAGACAGGCTTCGCCGCCTGGTTCAAGACCGGCGGCTTCGACGTCGTCCTCGGCCACGACCCGGGGATCATGGACTGGATGCGCGCCGCCGGGGCCTCGGTGCCGGAAACCCATGGTTTCTGCTGCCTCAACCTGGTCCATCCCGCGCAGCCTTGCGCCGGCCTCGACCTGCAACCGCGCGCGATCGGCCGCCGGGGCGTGGATCTGCTGACCGGCCAGGTGATGCGCAACGAATTCGGCCCCCCCGAACCGCCCATGTGCTCCCTCATTCCCGCCAATTGGGTGCCGGGTCCGAGCGTCCGCGCGCAATCCGCCCCGGCCACCTCCACCCAGTTGCTGCTGGGCGTGTGAGCCGAACGAAAAAAGGAGCGGCGAGTGTATCGCCGCTCCCTTGGGAGTCCGAGGTGTGTGTCGCCCCTCAGCCGCGCCGCCGCCGCCGCCGCCGCGCCGCGAAGCCGAGGACGCCGAGGCCCGCGAACATGGCGCATACGGAGGGCTCGGGCACCGCCGTTACGTTCACGTAGATGTCGTTGCCGGCGACGAAGAGCGTGCTGCTGGAATAAGCCTCGAGACCGCTGCCGATGCTGAGGCCGCCGCTGATCGCGGTTCCGCTGATCGAAGCCCCGGTGAAACCGCTTCCCAAGGTGAGGCCGAAGTAGTTGGTGTTGGCGTCGCCGTCGAAGAGCAGATAGTCGCCGGTGGAGAGCGCGCCGGCGGCGAGGTCGTTGAAGTGGATGACCGTGTTGTTGAAGCCGGCTTCTCCGACGGAAGCGTTGCCCACGAAGGCGATGATGTCGGAGGTGACGCCGGCACCGAGGTCGAAGGAGAAGGTGGCGCCGGTGTTCATCCAGAGATTGGTGCGGGCCGCGGCGCTCTGGTCGAAGGTCAGGGTGCCGATGCCGCCGTCGCCGGGAGCGATGATGGCTCCGGATCTCACGTCGATCATCACGCCGCCGCCGGCAGTGTCGTAGGGTTTGATCGTGCCGGTGCCGCCAAGGATGGCGCCGGAATTGACGACGTAGGCGCCACGGGTGGCGAGGGAGGATAATCCGCTGCCCGCAGTGGAGCTGTCGGCGACGTGGGTGCCGTTCACCAGGAAGGTGCCGCCGTTGACGGTAGTCGTGCCGACGTAGGTGTTGGCCCCGCTGAAGCTCTGGGCGCCCGCGCCGTTTTTGGTGATGGCGATGCGGCTGTTTTCGTTGCCGGAGGCGGTGTTGAAGATGTTGGCGCCGATTTTGCCCGCGAAGGTGTAGGCGGTGGACGTGGCGGTGTTGATGGTGAGGGTGCCGGTGGCGGTCGCATTGTCGCCGCTGGCGACGACCGCGGTGCTGTCGGAGCTGGTGAGACCGCCGACGGTTTGATCGCGGGTGGTGCTGCCGTTGTTCACGCCGACGGCTCGGAAGGCGGCGCCGCCGCTGAGGACGAGTTCGTTGGCGGAGGGGAGGACATTCGGGTTTTCGGTGGTCCAGCGGCCGCCGTCGAGAGTGAGGGCGCCGGAGAAACCGCTCCAGTTGATGGAGCCGCCGAGACGGATCGACGAACCGGTGCCCGACCAGGTGGTCCCGGAGGCGACGGAAAGCTTGAGGCCTTGAGAACCGACAATGGCGGCACCGTTGATTTGGAACCCGATGTCCAGCGTGTCGCCGGACTGGCCGATGTTGATGGTCGGGGTGCCGGAGGAGGTGGCGAAGGTCCAGGTGCCGCTGCCGAGCACGAAGTTGCGATCCGTGCCGGAACCGGTGTCGGAATAATTGAGCGTGCCGAGTGTGACGCCGGACGTGGTGACCGTGGTCGTGCCGGTGAAGTCCTGCTGGATGGTGGCCACCGCGTCGGTGCCGCCGGGAACGATGCCGGAGGTCCAGTTGGACGTGGTTTCCCAGGTGGTGGAACCGGTCAGGACGCCCGAACCGCTCCAGGAACCATCGGTGGCGAAGGCGGAGGGGACGAGGGGCAGGGCGGCGGCGAAGGCCGCGAGGGCAAGAGACCGGCGGGAAGCCGGTCCGAAGGAGCACGGAACGATAGTCATGATCGAGGGGGGTGAGGTAGAACGCTGGAGGGCGCTGGTCAGAGACATGCCCGCCCCGGTGTCCCGGCGCTAAGCCGCCCTTGGTTTCCGTGGAAACAAACGGACCGTTCCGCGCGGTGTATCCATTTTTTCGATTCAAATGCGTCCGGCCGGGCGCGTTTGCGTCAACTGTATGACCGCCGCCCCCGTTGCGGGCCGCGGTTCGCGTGGTTTGATGCCTGCCATCGGCCCGCACCACCCCGCTTCCGCCGCCGGTGCCGTACGCCGGCGCGAGTGCGCCTCCGCCGCAAAGCGTCCCCCCCCTTGGCGTCCCCTCCGGGACGTCGCTTCCACACCCAAAACCAACACCATGAAACGCCCCCCCGGTTCCTCCCTGCCCTCCACTCGCCTTGGCCTCGTCGTGCTCGCGCTCGGCCTGCTGCCTTGCGCCCGCGCCGCCACCGCCACCGTCAACCCCGGCTCCAGCATCCAGGTCGCGCTCGACGCCGTCGGCAATGCCGGCGGCGGCACCGTGTACATCAACTCCGGCAACCACAATGTCGGCTCGAAGTGTATGGTCCCCAATAACACCACCATGAAGGGCCAGGGCAGCACCCGCCCGGTTCTCACCCTCACCGGCTCGAAGAACCAGCAGGTCGTGCGCAACAAGTCCGTGCCCTTCTCCAACGTGAAGGTGGACTACATCTCGGTGAACGCCGGGCTCACCAACGCCCAGATGGATGCCGGCACCTATAACAGCACCAACGGCATCGATCTCTCCGACCAGTTCAACCCGGTCACCAACACCAACGGGACCATCATCAACTGCTACGCCACCAACTGCTCCATGGGCTACAACATGGGCCGCACCAACAATGCCCTGCTCGACAGCTGCTCCGTCACCAACTGCGGCGGCGCCCCCATCGGCTCCACCCCCGGCCTGCACAATATCTACATCAGCTCCTGCGATCCCTTCAAGGCGCGCTACGTCACCGCCACCTACTGCCGCACCGGCATGGGGCTCAAGGTGACCGACTTCGACGGCTCGCACACCGAGACCAGCCAGATCGTCGAATACTGCCAGTTGAACAACAACTTCGACCGCGGCACCGCGATCTACGACCTGAACCCGCTCATCGTCCGCAACAACACCTGCAAGAACAACGGCAAGTCGGGCATCAACGTCCTCCGCAGCACCTCCGGCGGCCAGTTGCTCAACAATACCTGCACCGGCAATCCCTACGTCGCCGGCGTCTCCGCCGACATCAAGCTCGACGGCTGCAGCGGCATGACGATCTCCGGCAACACCTACGGCTCCAAGCTCGGCTTCTGATGCGCTGGCCCGCCGCCTGCCCTGTAGCCCGGCCATCGGCCGGGCCTATAGAGGCAGGCGGCACCCCCGCGACCCGTCCTCCCTCATGAGCGTCGCCCGTCGTAGCTTCCTCCTCGCGCTCGCCCTCGGTTTCGGCTGGGGGCTGGTGCGCCTCGCTTTCCCGCCCGCCGAACGTGTTTCGGCTCCCGTCGCCGCGGCACCGGCCGAGGCGCGGGCCGTGTCGTCCACGCCCGCCCGACCGGCCGCCTCCGCCGCGGAACTTCCGCCCGCGGGTTCCGCGCCCGGGGACGGCGACCAACGCCTGCTCCGCGAGGTCGCCGCGCTCTCCGCGGAATTCGACCGCCTCCGCGCCTTGCCCGACGACATCGACAATTTCCGCCGCAGCGCGGACCTCGAAAACGAGTTCATGGCCATGCTCGATGCCGAGACCGCCGCCTTCTTCGTGCGCGAAATGCCGGCGGGCTTCGCCGACACTCATTTCGGTGTCCTCTCGCTCACCCGCTGGGCCGGGGCCGACCGCGCCGGCGCCTCCGCCTGGATGGCCTCGCATCCCGGCGCCACGCCCTCCTCCGCCGAGGCGCTCGCGCGCGGTTGGTGGGGCGAAGACCGCCCGGCCCTGGCCGCCCACCTCGACCAGCTGCCGCCCGGCGCCTGGAAGACCAACCTCGCCGTCACCGCCGCCGAGGACGCCTACCTCGGCAAAGAACCGGCCGAAGTCCTCGCCCTGCTCGGCCGCGCCGCGCCCGACGATGCGCGCCGCGCCCAACTCATCGGATGGAATGCCACCGCCTGGGCCACCCGCGATCCGGGGGCCGCCTCCGCCTGGGCCGCGACCGAGCCCGATGCCGCCACGCGCCAGCGCCTCCTCGCCGCCATCGCCATCGGCGAAGCCAGCCGCGATCCCGCGGCGGCCGCCGAGCGCCTCGCCCGCACCGTCGTCACACCCGAGGCCGCCCGCCCTGCCGTCCAGGCCATCGCCCGTCTCTGGGCCGTCCGCGATCCCGCCACCGCCACGCGCTGGGTGAACACCCTTCCCGCCGGCCTCCTGCGCGAGGAGGCGAAGGAGGGACTCCTCGCCGTCGTTTCGCCCTGAGCGCAGCTCTCCTTCGCGGGACCCGCGCAGCGATGCGACCGATACCAGCCTGCGTGCGCCCGGGGAAATTGCCTTGAACGACGTGCCCCCCGGGCCTCTCACTCGGCCACCCGCCCCGCGCCGCCCTCCCGCGCGTTTTTTCCCGCCCGCTCCATGCCCCGTCGCGTCACCATGCTCGACATCGCGCGGCATCTGGACCTCGACCAGTCCACCGTGTCGCTCGCCCTGCGCAACCACCCCCGCATCTCCGCGCCCACCCGTGAAAAAGTCCGGCGCGCGGCGGTGGAGCTCGGCTACCACCCCGATCCGATGCTCCAAGCCCTGGCCGCCTACCGCCAGGCCGGCCGCGCTCAGGGCATCACCGCCGAACTCGCGTGGATCAACCGCTGGTCGCCGCCCGGACGCCTGCATTCTTTCCGCGAGTTCGACGGCTACTGGCGGGGCGCGGAGGCTGCCGCCCGCGACGCCGGCTACCGTCTGGAAAACCTTCACCTCGGCGACGCGCCCCTCTCCCGCCTCGGGCGCCTGCTGCGTGCGCGCAACATCGCCGGGCTGGTGATCCCGCCTCACCACGGAGGCTGCAACGAATGGGGCGGCCTGGATTTCTCCGGCTTCTGCATCGTGCGCATCGGCCACTCCGTGCGGCTGCCCGCGCACGCGGTGGGTTGCGACCAGACCGATGCCGCCATCCTCGCTTTTCGTAGCATGCACGCGCACGGCTACCGGCGCATCGGCTTCGTCACCCACCCCGGCGCCGAGATCAGCTCGCGTTTCCGCGCCGGCTTTCTCTTCGCCCAGGAAAACACCGAGTCTCTCGTCCGCCTGCCTACGCTCCTGCTCCATGAGGAGGACCCCGGAGCCGATCGGGCCGACCTCGCGCGCTGGCTGCAACGGCACCGCCCCGACGCCATCCTCACCACCTCGGCCCGCCTCCGCGCCATGCTCGTCGGGCTCGGCCTGAAAGTGCCGGGCGACCTCGCGCTCGCCGCCACCAGCGTTCTCGACGGCAACGCCGATGCCGGCATCGACCAGCGCCCGGAGGAAATCGGCCGCGGCGCCATCGAGTTGCTCGGCAGCCTGCTGACCCACGGTCACCGCGGCCTGCCCGATATCCCGCGCATGCTCATGATCAGCGCCCGCTGGCAGGACGGCGCCAGCCTGCCCGCCCTGGCGTAGCCCGGCAGCCGAAAGCTTCACCCCTCAGCGACCCGCGCGTCCCTTCGCGCTTGGCGTAAAAAAATCCAAGATCGTTTTAGCACCGATCCTGCCCAAGCGCGTTCAGTGCGCCTTGAACACCACTCGTGGCTCCATGTCGTAGGCCGGCGCGATATCCGCGCGCATTGCCCGCAGGCCGTAGACCACTCCGGCCACGGCCGGCCCGCGACTGGAAGCGCACCGTCATCCGGTGGCGCCCGCGGGTGAGGCCTCGTGGCGGAAAAACCTCGCGGCCATCGCAAGATAACACGCGTCGCCCGCGGCCTCGGCGAGATCCGCGAGCACTTCGTTCATGCCGCCATGGTCGGTTCGCAGCATCTCTTGTATCCGGGCTGGATCGAGCGGTCCGAGGATGCCGGCGAACCAGCCGTCGCCGTTGGCCGCCTGGCAAGGCGGCGTGCAGATGCGCGAGTGCGGAGAGGTAGTGGCCGAGCGAATGGCCCCCGCTGTCGCGCGACTCCCAGCCACCGTAACGCGCCGCCTTCGGAGCGAGGCCGGCCTGCGCGCGAAACTGGTAAACGGGAAACGCCACCAAGCCGCATTAGGAACGTTCCCCCAGAGGTGCATATCCCAGGGCTCCCGAGCCAAGTCCCCAGGCCCTTTTCTTAGATACCCCAGAGGAAGTCTTAGCATTGTATTTACAGCGAAGATCAGGTCCGTGGGCCTCCCCAAGACCCGCAGTTCCATCAACATAAGCAAAAACCGCCTACGTCCTTTTCCCATGCCCATGCAATCCCGTCTCCAAAACCCCCGCCTCAGCCATCTGCTTCTCGGCGCCATCGCCCTGCTGCCCGCCCCGCTCTTCGCGCAGGCCACCTGGACCGGCTCGGTCAACACCGACTGGGCCACCGCAGGCAACTGGTCGCCCGCCTCGGTCCCCACCAGCGCCACCACCGTCACCGTTTCCACGAATTCGGGCAACATGCCCACGGTCTCGGCCGCGGGCGCCGCAGCCGCCAGCGTATCGGTCTACGGCGGCACCAATGCGTGGCTGACCGTCACCGGCAGCGGCACCCTGACCGATTCCGGAACCCTGACGATCGGCAGCGGCAGCACCGGCGGCAACCTAACGATCAGCGCAGGCGGCACCATGACCAACGGCACCGCGACCGTCTCCCAGAACGCCGGCCCCAGCACCGTCACGGTCACCGGCGCAGGCAGCCAGTGGACCAGCGGGAATCTCACCTTCGGCGGCGCCGGCTCGGCCACCTTGACCATCAGCGACGGAGGCAAGGTGACCAGCGCCACGTCGGCCCTGGCGTTCGCCAACGGCGGTCCCTCCAGCACCGCCACGGTCACCGGCACGGGCAGCAACTGGACCACCACCGGCCAGAACGACATCGGCACCCGCGCGGTCGGCACCCTCAACATCCTCGCCGGCGCCACCGTCAACGGCGTCAACAGCACCCTCGGCAATAACACCAACGGCCAGGGCTTCGGCAACGTCAGCGGCACCGGCAGCGCCTGGATCAACACCGGGACCTTGACGGTCGGCAACGTCGGCCGCGGCACGCTCACCATCGATTCCGGCGGCGTGGTGAGCAACACCTCCGGCACGATCGCCAGTTCCCTGCACCCGAGCGGCGGCAGCTCCGTCTCCGTCACCGGCGCCGGCAGCCAGTGGAACAATTCCGGCAGCCTGACGGTGGGCAAGGCCGGCGTCGGCTCCCTCTCCGTCACCGCCGGCGGCAAGGTCACCAGCAGTTCCGGCTCGATCGGCTCCAGTACCGGCGGCACCGGCACCGCCACCGTCAGCGGCGCGGGCAGCCAGTGGACCATGACCAGCACCCTCAACGTCGCCGCCTCGGGCAATGGCACCCTCACCATCAACAACGGCGGCAGCGTCAGCAGCACCGGCGCCGCCACCATCAGCGCCAACACCGGCATCACCACCGCCGCGGCCACCGTCAGCGGCGCGGGCAGCACCTGGAGCACCGGCGCCGGCATGACCGTCGGCGGCATCGGCACCGGCACGCTCACGGTGGACTCGGGCGGCGTGGTTTCCGCCGTTACCACCGGGGTCATTGGCAACAACTCCAACGGCATCGGCATCGTCTCCGTCACCGGTGCCGGCAGCGCCTTCAACGCCCCCAGCGGCATGATCGTCGGCAACAACGGCCAGGGCACCCTCACCCTCACCGACGGCGGCACCGCCAAGGCCGGCGCCACCGGCGCGGGCACCTTCACGATCGCCAACACCGCCACCGGCACCGGCCTCCTCAATATCGGCGGCGCCGCCGCCAGCCCCGCGGCCGCGGGCGGCATCGTCTTCGCCGGCACGATCACCAAGGGCGCCGGCACGGGCACCCTCCAACTCAACACCACCGGCACGTCCGCCTCGCCGTATTATCTTTCCAAGGACGGCACCTCCACCGGCGGCACCGTCAGCGTCACTGGCGGCCTGCAAGTCATCAACACCGCCGGCTACAACGTCCTCACCGGCACCACCAGCTTCACCGGCGCCACCACCATCAACGGCGGCACCCTCCAGTTCGGCAACGGCGCCTCCGGCTCCGGCGGCTCGGCGGGCCCGATCACCAACAACGGCGCGCTCGTCTTCCACCCTGGCATCAGCTCCGTCAACGGCACCGGCGCGATCTCCGGCACCGGCTCGCTCACCAAGAACGGCACCGGCACGCTGACTCTCTCCGGCGCAAATACCTACACGGGCGTCACCACCATCAATGGCGGCGTTCTCGGCGCCAGCACGCTCGCCGACGGCGGCGCGGCCAGCGGCATCGGCCAGTCCTCCAGCGCGGCGTCCAACCTGGTGCTCAATGGCGGCATCCTGCGCTACACCGGCACGGGCGGCAGCACGGACCGCCAGTTCACGGTCGGTACTTCCGGCGGCGGGCTCGAGGCCTCGGGCAGCGGCGCCATCGCCTTCACCTACTCCGGCGCCGTGACTCTGGCCGGCACCGACACGGCCCGCACTTTTACCCTCGGCGGCACCGGCGCGGGCAGCCTTGCCGCCACCCTCGGCGACAACGGCACCGGGGTCACCAGCCTGACCAAGAGCGGCAGCAGCACCTTCACCCTCGGCAACGCCAACACCTACTCCGGAGCCACCACGATCAATGGCGGCACGCTGGCGATCTCGGCCGACAGCAACCTCGGCGCCGCGCCCTCCTCCCCGACCGCCGGCCACCTCTCCCTCGGCAGCGGCACGCTTCGGGCCGACAGCTCGCTAACGCTCGATTCCGACCGCGGCATCGCGCTCACCGGCGGCACCGGCGGCCTCTCCGCCGCCTCCGGCGCCACGCTCGCCTATGGGGGCACCATCGCGGGCTCAGGCAACCTTGCCCTCGGCTCCGGCGGCACCGGCACCGTCGTCCTGTCGGGCACCGACACCCACACCGGCACCACCGCGGTCAACGGCGGCGGCACCGTCCGCACCGGCGCCGCCAATGTGCTCTCGGCCTCCTCCGCCTTTACCCTGGCCAACACCGCCGGCACGACCCTCGATCTCGCCGGCAATGACCAGACCATCGCCTCGCTCGCGGGCGGAGGCGCCTCGGGCGGCGACATCACCCTCGGCTCGGCCGTGCTCACCACCGGCGGCAACAACACCAGCACCTCCTACGCCGGTATCCTCTCCGGCACCGGCGGCCTGACCAAGGTCGGCACCGGCACCTTCACTCTCACCGGCGCCAGCACCTACGAGGGCCCCACCACCGTCAGCGATGGCACCCTCCGCATCAACGGCAGCCTCGGCAACACCGCCGTCGACATCGCCAGCCTGGCCACCCTCGACGGCACCGGCACGATCGGCGGGGCGACCGGCGTCGCGGGCCTGCTCAGCCCCGGCGTCACCATCGGCACGCTCACCTTCGGCTCCGATCTCGCCCTGCTCGGCAGCAGCACGAGCGCGTTCACCTTGAACGACGCCGCCACCTTCGACCGGGTCGTGGTCGGCGGGGAGTGGACGCCCGGCGGCGTCCTGTCGGTCACGCTGGGGACCGGCTTCGATCCCGTCATCGGAGATTCCTTCGACCTCTTCGACTTCTCGACGCTGGGATCCGGCGCCTTCTCCACCCTCTCCCTCCCGAGCCTCTCGGCGGGGGCGGTTTGGGACACCAACGCCCTCTACACGACCGGCACCCTGAGCGTGGTTTCCGCCATCCCCGAGCCCGCCACGGCCGCCAGCCTCCTCGGCCTGGCCGCGCTGGGCTTCGCCGGAATCCGTCGCCGCCGGGCGGTGTGAGGCCGGACGCCGTTTCGTTGAGCAACGGTAGGGCGGGACCGCTGGACCCGCCGAAACGCTGCACGGACGGCCCGGCGGTCCGTCCCTACCTCAGACTCCTGTTTTGATATATCTGAATGCGAAGGGTGTGGAGTGCGGCAGCATGACGCCGCTTTCGCTGGCGAGCCTTGGCTCGCCACCATCGGAGCGAACCGGGCGGCGCGCCGAGAGCGCGCCGTCCAAAGCGGAGCCCAGGCTCCGCACTCCATAGATCAGCCCGGATCAAAACCGGTGCGGGACCGCTGGGCCCGCCGCGAAATTCCTCTGCGCAGCGCCATACCGGCGCGCCCGGCGGTCGCGCCCTACCCTAGCCAGCCTCGCCCGGCGCGGAGCTCACTTGCCGCGCATCCGCTCGATTCGCTCCAGGAAACGTTCTCGGGCGGCTGCCCCGAAGAAGGACCCGGCCCATTCGCTGGCCGCCTGCGGGTCCTGCCCGGCCAGCTTGGCCAGCAGGGTTTCCAGCGTGCGGTCGCGCCCCTCGCCCGGCGGCATCTGACGCGTCACCCACCGCGCCGCCTGCACCGGATCCACCTCCTGGACCACCAGCGCGATGCTCTCCACCAGCGCGTCGCGCCGCGCGCCCTCCGCCTGCGCCTCCACCCAGGCGGAGGCCGTCATCAGATCCGCCTCCGCCCACTGCTCCACCAGCGCGCCCAGCACTCCGTTCGCGAAATCGCCGAGCCCATGCGCCAGGCCGAGTTCCAAGGCCGCCCGCGGATCGGTGCGCGCCAGCGTCGAGCAGGCCATCGACATCATCATCTCGCGCTCGTAGGCGCTTTCGAAACCCGCTTTCTCCGCCCAGGCCAGCGCCGCCTCCGTATCCCGCGCGCCCCAGCTTTGCATGACGCGCAGCAGGCATGCCCGGCGCAGTGACTCGTCCTCCAGCATGAGCACGAAGGCGGCCGCGCCCGGCGCGTCCTGCGCCGCCCAGTCGCGCAGCAGGGCCTCCAGCCCGCGGCTCCGCTCCGGCGAATCCTCCTCGCCCGCGGCCTTCTCGAACTCTGTCGCGAGTCCGGGACCCGGCCGCGGAACCGGAACTGGCACCGGCGGAATCCGCGCGGAAACGCTTTCCGCCACGCGCTTCGTCCCGCGCGTCTCGGCGGGCCGCGGCCAGGAGAACGCCAATGCGGCCAGGCCGGCGGCCGAGAGGAGAACGGCGATCCTGAGGCGATGCGATTTCATGGGCCGAAACGATGCCCGCGGCCTGCGCTTCGGCCGAAACTGCCCGCGGGGAAAATTTCCCCGCGGGCAGCACCTCTCGAGCGGCAGGAAAGCCCCCCGGCCCCCACCTCTCGATCGGAAATCTCGGCTGCTGGTGAACCGCGGATGGACATATGCGTGAAATCGGCGGGGCCGGTCAAAATTCGCGCCCGTGTAACGTTAACATTTCACCGCCGCCGCGGCGCCGCGGGCGGGCAGGCTGGCGCCGTCCTTCCAGACGCCGTCCACCAGTACCTCCCGGGGCGAGGCCGGAAGCCCGAGATCGCCGCGATGGAGGAGATCGACCAGGGTCTCGACCGCCGTCTGCCCGATCAGTTCGGATCGCTGGTCGATCCCCGCGTCGATCCCGCAGTCCAGGGTGGTCGTCGCCGCCAGTCCGAGGTCTTCCGGGACGCGATAGCCGAGCTCCGCGAGTTCGTCGGAAAAACCGCTGATCTCGGTCAGAATCGCGTCGGGCCGGTGGGCCTGCAGCCAGGCCCGCAGCTGCTCGCGACGGTGCTCCGGGGCCGGCGCGGAGTCGGCCAGAAACAGCACCGGGACGCGCTGCACGGCGGGGATGTCCGCCTGGCAGGTCAGGAACCCCGCCCGACCGAAAATCGTGCTCGTCGGCAGGCAGACATAGCCGATGCGCAGGTAGCCCCGGGCCGCGATCTGCGCGAAAGCCTTCAGCCCGCCCTGCAGCTGGCTTCCCGCGACGACGTGCGCGGGCAGATCGCGCACCGAGTAGCCGATGCGCACCACCGCGTAGCGGCTCCAGTCGAGGCTCGTCCGGTCCGGCGCGGACACCGCGGCCGCGCCGTGCGGCGGTACCAGTATCCCCTGTATGCTGCGGCTCCGCAGGGTTTCCTCGAGGCACGCATAGGAATGGCGCTCGTCGACGACGAATTCGCGCAGGTAGAAGCCCAGCCGTTCCGCCGCCTCCACCGCGCCCTGCCAGACTCGTGCAAACTCGCGATAATGGAAAAGCCGCGCGGGGTCCCGCCAGCAATTCAGCCAGGCCAGTTCCGCACGGATGTCGGAAGGCCGCCGCCCCGTACGCCGCTGGGCCAGCGCCACGGCCATCATGTCGGGGCGGTAGTGCAGTTCCGCCGCGGTTCGCAGCACCTGGTCGCGACGGGAGGGCGAGATCCGCGGGTCATTGCGCAAGGCCCGGGAAACCGTCATCGCCGAGATCTTCAAGTGCAGCGCGATGTCCTGCAAAGTGACCCGCCGGGGCGAGGACGAGCTCATGGTTTTTGGGGGCCTGAGGTAGAGACGGACCGCCGGGCCGTCCGTGCAGCGTTTCGGCGGGCCCAGCGGTCCCGCCCTACCAATTTCGATACCACCGAATGCAATTTGGGCTCAGAGCGGTTTCCAGTCCACGCGGCAGAGCCCGTCGGCCACGACGAGCGCCTCGAAACCGCGCTCGCCGTCCGGAAGCACGCTGCAGACGGTCTTGTAGCCGGGGCTGGCCTGGCCGTCCACGATGAGCAGCCGCTTGTCCCCCTGCGACGCGGAGTAGGCGAAATGCCGGCTGTCCGCGCTGAAAATCACCGAGCCGCGCAGGAGCCCGTCGTACTCCGGTTTCGGCTCGTGGTCCACGACCACGAACCAGGTGTCCGGCTTCGCGGGGTCGGGATGGTTGAGCCGGGCCGCCTCGTAGGCGAGACGCTGCCCGTCCGGGCTGAACACCAGGTTCGTGATCGCATCGAACTCCGGCCCGCGCACGCCGTCGAGGACCGCCATCCGCTTCTTCCCCTGCCAGCCGATGCAGGCGATGCGCCGGCTATCGGGGCTGAAGGTCACGAGGCCTGCACCCTGGGCGAAGTCGCCGCCGATCACGCCGGTGAGCGCGCCTTCTGCGACCGGATCGAGTGCGATGGCCACGACCTTCCAACTGCCGTCCTTCCGGAGCGCCTGCGCGAGCCGCCGCCCATCGGGGCTGAAAGCCGGCGTCTCCTTGGCGAACTCCTCGCCGTCGAGCACCTCCTTGCCGTCCGCCACCAATACCCAGCGGCCGTCCTTTTTGGCCTGGTAGGCAAAATGCCGGCCGTCGCGGCTGAAGGCGAGCCGGTCCACCTGCTCGTATTCGGGCCCCACCACGCCGTCCACCACCGCGCTCCACCGGCCGTTCTGATGTTGGCCGCCATAGGCGAAGCGGCCGCCCTCCGCGCTGAAAATCAGGGAACTCGCCGGGATGGCTTCGAAGCCCGGACCGAGCTTTCCGTCGAGCACGACGGACTCGGGCTGGCCGTAGTTGCGCGCGGTGTAGGCCAGGTGTTTTCCGTCCGCGCTGAACACCGGGATCGCCGCGCCGACCTTGTCCCAGGGTTCGCTTTCCTGTCCGTCCACCACGACCACGGTCTTTTCGCCTTTCAGCGCGACATAGACCAGGTGGCGACCGTCCGGGGAGAATGCCGGCGAAAGATGGGACAGCGCGTCGTAGGGCAGCAGGGTTTCCCGGCCGTCCTCCACGAGGTGCCAGAGACTGCGTCCGCCGGAGTCGAGCATGGCGCCGTAGGCGACGTGTTTTCCGTCGGGACTGAAGACCATCCCGTTGACGCGGTCGTAGACCGGGCCGGCCACGCCGTCGATCACCGCGCGCCACTTGCCAATCGGCGCACAACTGCTGCAGTCGCCCGGTTTGTCCTCCTTCACCACGGCGTAGGCCGCGCGGCGGCCGTCGCGGCTGCGAACGAAGGATTTCGGCACGAAAACACCGTCGAATTCCGGACTGTCTGGATGCCCGCCGAGATACACCTGCCGGACGCCGTCCTTCGGCATGACATAGACCGCGTCGCGCCGGTCGGGCGTCAGCAGGATGGTCACCGGGTCCGGCACCGGGCCGAGCCGGGTTTCGAGGAAGCGCGCCGCGTCCGCCGCTTCGCCCGCAAGGGCCGAGGTCCACACGCCCGCCGCGGCCAGGGCCGCCGCGATCCAGCATCGTTTCGTCTGCATAAGGAGGGGAATTGGGTTGGGGATGAAAAGGGAGAAGCCGCCCGCGGGCCGGGACCCTCGGGCGGCGTTTGTCATGACTCTGCCACTACGTTGCCGGCCTCAGGGGCCGCCGTCGCGGATCGCGAGGTTGATCGCGCAGTTGCCCTCGACGTTGGTCCAGCGCACCTCGCCGTTGAGGTTGTAGGACTGCTCCCAGGGGAGCGGGGTGCCGGTACAGGTGCCCGGATCGCTGCCGCCGTTCGTGTTGTAGAGGACGTTGGTGCCGGAGAGGACCTCCACCAAGGGGAAGTTGATCCCGCCGGACTTGACCCAGTACTCGGTCTCGAAACGCACGGTGTACTTCGAGGCACCGCTGGACTTGAGCTGGGCCCAGTCGCCGCGGTGCATGAAGATCCACTGGCCGTAGAGGTAGCCGGCCTGGAACTCCTCGAGGCCGCCGCCGGCGGTGCGGTAGGTGATGCCGGCGGGATAACCCGCCTGGATCTTCACCGAGGACATGATGCCGGCAATGCCGGGCATGGCCTTGTTGTTGTCGGTGAAGATCACGGGAGTGCCGGAGAGGGTGCCGGAGTCGTAGCAAAGCGCCGAGTAGCCCGGCCACCAGATGCGCAGGGAGTCGACCGAGTTGTCGGCGCAGCCCTTGGCCACCATCTGGGAGGTATTGTAGGTGCCGACGCCGAAACGCTGGGACTTGGTGCCCGCGTAATTGCGTTCGGACCAGAAGGTCGCGCCGGCAGGGACGAAGGACCACTGCTGGTTGATGCTGCCGTTGACGTACCAGAACTGCAGGTCGGAGCCGGTCGCGGTGAGACCGCCGGTGTCGAGGGCCTTGCCGTTGGCGCGGTTCACGATCCGGTAGTAGCCGGTGCCGAGGTCCTGGATGGTCCACTGCTGGTTGTAGCTGCCGCCGCCGTCCCACTGTCCGCAGACGCTGCCGTCGGTGGTCCTTCCGATGCTGTCCAGGAACTTGTTGTTCTTCTGGCATTGCAGCTTCCAGTAGCTGCCGACGGTGGAGAGGATCCACTGCTGGGGCATGTGCAGCGTTTCGGGATA
The DNA here is from genome assembly GCA_966250295.1 of uncultured Akkermansia sp. Lineage (GTDB taxonomy): Bacteria > Verrucomicrobiota > Verrucomicrobiia > Opitutales > Opitutaceae > IMCC26134_A. Next base: position 41,474 of record CBINGR010000007.1, read on the forward strand.
TTGCCGCACCGGGTCGCCGTTGGCCGTGAGGCTATAGTTGTCCAGGGCCATGCCGGTCGCCCGGTTGACGAGCTGGTAGCCGCCGTTGGCCGGGATGGCGGCCTGAAGGCCGCCGGCCATCGCAAGCACCAGGGCCGCGCAGGCGGCCAGTTTGTGTCTGACTGTGTTCATATTCATCGGGGTTGGGATTTGTTTAAGGCCTTGCCCGGACCTCCCCCGCCCAGGCGCCATCGCTGGAGCCACGCTGCGCTCCGGAGGCGCCGCACGGCTAGGCAGGGGCTGGTCGAAAGTCGGAGGTGGGGTAAGCGCCCCAGTGCTACGCCCCGCCTCGATGCGGGTCTAGGACCGCGCCGAATTATCGTTAACACAGGTGGCCGCGACGGCCCTTTCCGCCGCCTCGGGGCGGCGCGCCGGGAGGAGGGGACCGTCGCGCCAGGAGCCCTGGACCAGGACTTCGCGCGGTCGCTCGGAAAGCCCGAAATGGTGGGTGTGGATCAGCCGGATCAGGGTCTCCACCGCGGTCTGTCCGATGAGGTCCGAATGCTGGTCGATGCCCGCCTCGGAGGGGCCGTCGAGGCAGCTCGTCGATGCCAGCCCCATGTCCTCCGGCACGCGGAAGCCGAGTTCCGCCAGGAGCATGTGCAGGTCGCCGACCTCGGTCAGGATCGCATCCGGCCGATGCGCCTGGAGCCAGGCCTGCAGCAGAACGCGGCGCTCCTCCAGGGTGCCGCGGGGCAGCATCAGCAGGGGCACGCGCTGCTCCTCCGGCAGGTCGATCTGGAAAGTGAGAAAACCTGCCCGGCTGAAGGCGGAGGGATTGTGCATGCAGACGTAACCCACCCGCCGGTAGCCCTTGGCCGCGATCTGGGAAAAAGCCAGCAGCGTCCCTTGCAGGTGGTTGCCCGCCACGATCTCGGCGGAAAGCCGGCGCACCGAGTAGCCGATGCGCACCACTGCATAATGGCTCCAGTCGAGGCTCGAGGGAGCGGGCCCGGTGACCGCCTCCCCGCCATGCGGCGGCACCAGGATGCCCTGGATTCCCCGGCTCTGTAGGATCGTGTCGAGCCGTGCGAAGGACAGCCGCTCGCCGACCACGTACTCGCGCAGGCGAAAGCCATGCTTTTCCGCCGCGGCCTGCGCGCCTTGCCACATCAGCGAAAATTCGCGGAAGTGGTAGAGTCGGGCGGGATCCCGCCAGTGATTGATCCAGGCCAGCTCCGCCTGGATGCCGGGCGGTCGGGTGCTCGCCCGGCAACGGAGCGCCACCGCCATCGCGTCGGGACGGTAGTTCAGTTCGCCGGCGGTCTTCAGAATCAGGTCGCGGCGGGCAGGGGTGATCCGCGGGTCGTTGCGCAGGGCCCGCGACACCGTCATCGGTGAAAGCTGCAGCCTCTGAGCGATGTCCCGCAGGGTCACTCGTTCGGGGTGGGACGAGGACATGGGCATGGAAGGGGAAGGAGGACGTTTTCAAAAGGCCTTCGGAAAACAGGTCCGGATGGGCCGGGGGGAACTGGGCTCATTCGTTACAGCGTCCCGCCGGGCCCGGGCCAGGGTTCCGCCGGGTTATCTCTAACGCAGCCGCCGGCGCCGCAGCCGGGGTTTTTCTTTCCCTTTGCCGTCCCCTGCCCTGCAATTCCCTGAGCGCCCCGCCCTTCCGTGACTCTCCGCACCCGCATCTTCCTGGTCTACCTGCTGATCATCGGCGGCGGCTACGTATATCTGTTTACCTCGATTCTCGATGCCATCCGCCCCCGCTACCTGGAATCGATGGAGGCCACGCTGATCGACGCCGCCGCCTACCTCGCCGCCGTCGCCGAGACCCACGTCACCCCGGAGGGCGAGCTCCACCTCGCCCCGCTCCGCCACGCCTTCGATGCCGCCGTGCGGCGCCCGCTCGACGCCCAGGTTTACAGCTTCCACAAGACGGCCGTCGACATCCGCGTCTATCTCACCGATGCCGACGGCATCGTGTTGTACGATTCCGAGGACGGCCGCGACGAGGGTCGCGATTACTCGCGTTGGAACGACGTTCTCCGCACGCTCCAGGGCCGCTACGGCGCGCGTGCCACCCGCCTCGATCCCGAGGTCGAGGACTCGCTCGTCATCCACGTCGCCGCCCCCGTCCGAGGTCCCGACCAGCGCCTCGTCGGCGTGCTTTCCGTCGGCAAGCCCACCGCCAACATCAACGCCCTCGTCGCCGCCGTCCGCACTCGCGTGCTTTTCGCCGGCGCGCTCGGCGGCGGCCTCGTCCTCGCCGCGGGCTTCGCCTTCTCCCTCTGGATCCTCACTCCGCTGGAAAAACTCACCGCCTACGCCCGCGCCGTCCGCGACGGCCGCCCCGCCTCGCTGCCCACCCGCCTCGCCGGCCGCGAGGTCGGCGACCTACGCCGGGCCTTCGAGGAGATGCGCGCCGCACTCGAGGGCAAGGCCTACGTCGAGCGTTACACCCAGGCCCTCGCGCACGAGATCAAGGCCCCGCTCGCCGCCATCCGCGGCGCCGCCGAGCTCCTCGCCGAGGACGCCGCCATGCCCGCGCCCCAACGCACCCGCTTCCTGCAAAACCTGCGCAACGAGTCCGCACGCATCCAGGTTATCGTGGACAAGCTCCTTCAGCTCGCCGCCTTGGAAAACCGCCGCACGCTCGCCGACCCCGCGCCCGTCGAGCTGCGTGCCTTGCTCCAGGAAACCCTCGCCGCCGCCGAGCCCGTCGCCCGCGCCCGCCGGATCGCGTTGACGCTCGACGCGCCCGCGCCCCTCACGATCCGCGGGGAGCGTTTCCTCCTCGCCCAAGCCGCCAGCAACCTCCTGCAAAACGCCGTCGACTTCACGCCGCCCGGCGGGTCCGTCACCTTGACGCTTCGTCCGGCGCCCTCCCCCGCGACCGCCGGCTTTCAGCCGGCTCCAGAACCGGCCGGCGACGCGGCCGTCGGGAAAATCCTGCTCACGGTGGACGACACCGGCCCCGGCATCCCCGACTACGCGCTGCCGCGGCTCTTCGAGCGTTTTTATTCCCTGCCGCGTCCCGACACCGGCGCGAAAAGCACCGGCCTGGGCCTGAGCTTCGTGCGTGAGATCGCCCATCTCCACGGCGGAGAGATCACCCTCGCCAACCGCCCCGAAGGCGGCGCACGGGCCACGTTGATCCTGGCGGGGTAGAAGAGTCGCAACCGTTTCAGAGGGAGCGCACGACCGATCCATCCTCGAACCCGGCGCGCCAGTAGCCGCCCTACCCTTTTGGGCACGCGCCAATTGCCTTGTCCCTTTTCCTCCCCGAGCCTGCGTCCATGTCCGCCGACTGGCATCCTTGGCAACCCGTCCCCGCGTTTCCCCGCTCCCGGCTTCTCACGTCCGCCGTTCTTGCCGAGCTGCTCGACGGCGGCCAGGCCTTCCGCTGGCATCGCCAGCCCGACGGCAGCTTCGAGGGCGGCTGGTCCGCCCACCACGTCCGCCTCCGCCTCACTGCCGGGGGCGCGGCTCTTCCGCTGAGGTCGGAAACCGCGTCCGGTCTCGAATTCACCACCCCGGCGCATGTCGATCCCGTCGCCACCGCCGCCGCGCTCCAGGCCTATCTCGCCGGCCCGCCCGCCGACGAGGACGCGCTGCCCTGGCGAAGCGATCCCCACCTCGCCGCCTGCATGCGCGCCTGCCCCGGCCTGCGGATCCTCCGTCAACCCTTCGGCGAGACGCTCCTGGGCTTCGTCTGCAGCGCCACCAAACAGATCGTGCAGATCAAGCAGATGATGGCCCTCCTCGCCACCCGCCATGGCGCCGCCCTGGGACCGCCGGCCTGGCAGGCCCTCCCCGCCTGGGAAACGCTCGCCACCGTGCCCGAACCCGCACTCCGCGCCTGCGCCCTCGGTTTCCGCGCCCGTCACGTCGCAGGCATCGCCGCCTTCCTCGCGCAGAACCCCGGCTGGCTCGCGGCCACCGAACGGGCGCCTTACGCCGAGGCGAAAACCCGCCTGCTCGAACTTCCCGGCGTGGGCGAAAAGATCGCCGACTGCGTGCTGCTGTTCGGCGCCGGCCAGCTGGAGGCCTTTCCGGTGGACACCTGGATCCTCAAGGCCATGGCCCGCCGCTACGGCCTCGAAGGCTGGAAGCCCGAACAGATCGCCCACTTCGGCCGCCGGCATTTCGGCGCCCAGGCCGGCCTCGCCCAGCAATACCTCTTCGCCTACGAACGCGCCGCGGGGCGCTGAAGGTATATCCGCCTCCGCTCACCCCGCCCGCCGGAAAAAGCCCACCGTCGGCTGCCTCGCGCCGCGGCCGATGCGCTTGATCAGGGCCCATCCCTCCGGCGCCAGTTCGAGTTCGCCCGGATACTCGAACACGACGATCGGGTCCTCCACGCCCGCCGTGGCCTCGTGCAGTCCGGCGAATAGGCGCGGCGCGATCTCCGCGATGATCGGGTAAGGCGGGTCCACGAAGATCAGCTCCGGCCCGGCCTCGCCCGCCGCCGGCCGCCAGGCCAGCGCGTCGCCGGCCACCAGCCGCAGTTCCCGCGCGTCCCGCCCCGCGCTTTTGGCGACCGTGGTCATATTCTGGCGGATACAGGCCGCCGCCTTTGCGTTCTGCTCCACGAACACGCCTCCCGCCGCGCCCCGGCTCCAGGCTTCCAGGCCGTAGCCGCCGCTGCCGGCGAAAAGGTCCGCGAAAGACGCCCCCGCCACCCGTGCGCCCAGCGAGGAAAAGACCGCCTGCCGCATCCCGTCCGTGGCCGGCCGCACCGCGTCGCCCTTCGGCACCGCCAACACCGTCCCCCTCGCCGCTCCTCCGCTGATTCGCATAAGGCCGCCCAGCGAAAACCCCGCTCCGCCCGCCGCAACCGCCAAGTTGAATCCCCCCCTCGACGAGGGTGGGACACGATGCAGGGGCGGCGCGTGCGTGAGCACGCACCGCCCCAGGGGATGTTAACGGTTTGAAACCGTCAAAGGTGACAAAGTCGGCAAAGCCTTGGCCCAGGCGTCGCCACAGGCAGGGGTGCACATCTCTCCCCGCGCCATAAGCAAGGTCGCGGGTCAAACAGGAGAAAAACCGGCACGGCATGGCTCGCACCAAGGGCACCGCCGAGCCAGATGCCCCCGGAACGAGGACACCCAACCCGGCGGCGGTAATTCCCCCGGCTGCCACAAACCAGCGCGGGAAAGACACGGAGGGGTAAGTGAAAAAAACGAAGATTCAGGGGCTGCGGAAGCAACGCGCATGACCGGTGAACCTGGCGCGATTACCTGACACCTCCCTCGTACTGATTCCACTCATTTGGGACGAAAGCCGGTTCAAATGGGATGAAGCCGTTCCTTCCGGTGCACGACGTCCCCGAAAGGCCCCGGCGAGATGATGCAAAACGATCTCCTTCCCGCAGGGCTCGCCTTTCCCCTGCTTCCCGCATCCCTCCCATGGCTGGTCGCACCGGGCGACGATCGCCAATCGGCCCCGCGTCCGCCGCGATTTTCCCTTGGTCAAAGGAATCCGCCCGCCCACGCTCGCCGCCCCCCGCTTTCCCCATGGTCGCCAAAACTCTCCGTCTCCTTCTCGCCTCGCTCGCCGCCAGCACCGTCGTCCTTTGGGCCGGCACCTTCGCCTTCGAGGTCAAAACCGACCGCCCCGCCCTCGATTACAAGACGGGGGAGCCAGTCATCTTCACCGTCCGCCTGCTCGACGATGGCCAGCCCGCCCCCGGCAACAAAATCGCCTGGCTCCGCGAGGGCGACGACCGCAAGACGGAGCAGGGCGAGGCCGCCTCCGACATGCCGCTGACCGTCACCACGAGCAGCGGCCAGTCCAGCTTCATCCGCCTCACGCTCAAGGCCACCGACGCCACCGGTGCCGCTCTGAAAAACGGCAACAAGACCGTCTCCTACACCGCCGGCGCCGCCGTCGATCCGGGCCGTTTCGAGGTCGCGCCCGAACCCGCGGACTTCGACGCCTTCTGGACGCGCCAGAAAATCCGCAGCGGCGCCGTTCCGCTGCGCGAACTCGAGCGGGCGGCCGTCGACTCCGGCACCCCCGGCGTGCTCGCCTACGACGTGAAAGTCGCCAGCGCCGGCCCGAAGCCCCTCTCCGGCTACCTCTGCCTGCCCGAGGGCGCCGCCCCCGCGTCCCTCCCCGCCCGGATCGTCTACTTCGGCTACGGCGTCTACCCCATCGCCATGGATGCCGGCCGCGCCAAGGAAGGCATCGTGCTCAGCGTCAACGCCCACGGCTTTCTCAACGGCCAGCCGAAGGAATACTACGCCGCCCTCGCGCAGGGGGAACTGAAGGACTACGCGTTCAACGAGGCCGAAAACCAGGACCCCGAAACCGCCTACTTCAACGGCATGATGCTTCGCCTCCTGCGCTCGCTCGATTACGTGAAAAGCCTGCCCGAGTGGAACGGCCGCGATCTCGTCGTCGAAGGCCACAGCCAGGGCGGCATGCAGGCGGCCATCGCGGCCGGTCTCGATCCCCAGGTCACCCTCTGCATTTCCAATCAGCCCTGGATGTGCGATGTCGGCGGCGCCGCCCTCGGGCATCTCCGCGGCAACTGGCACATCAAGCCCACCCCCGCCCTCTTCTATTACGACCCCGTGTATCACATCGCCCGCTACAAGAGGGAACTGCGCCTGCTGGCCGGCCTGGGCGACTATGTCTGCCCGCCGTCCGGCATGGCCGCGATGTTCAATGCCGCCAGAGGCCCGCGGAAGGTCGTCTATACCCAGGGCGCGGGCCACACCGGCCAGGCCCGCGGCGAAGAGTTCGTCCAGGCCGCGCCCTGACTCAACCCCCGCGCAGGCGCTCCTGCACCTCGCGCAGGCCGCGGGTGATCGGCAGTTCCACCCCGCCCGCCAGCACCGCGGTGGCCGGGGTGTCGCCGCCCGCCGGGCGCAGCGCCCGGACCCGCGCCAGCCGCACGATGGCGCAGCGGCTCACCCGCATGAACTCGCCGGGCGGCAGCCGTTCTTCCAAGGCTCCCATGGTCTCGCGCAGGATGTGGTTTCCCGCCGCGGTGTGCAGGATGGCGTAGTTGCCCGCCGCCTCGATCCATTCGATCTCCGCCGCGCCCACCACGCTCACCCGGCCCGAGCCGCGCACCACGAAACGGCAGTCTCCGGCCGCCTCCGGCCGGCGCGCCGCCGAGGCGAGCAGGCCCCGCCGCTCGCGGACCCGCTCCAGCGCCCGCGCCAGCCGCGCCGGCGCCACCGGCTTGAGCAGGTAGTCCAGCGCGCAGGCCTCGAAGGCACGCACCGCGTGCGCGTCGTAGGCCGTCGCGAACACGATGGCCGGGGTGTAGTCCGGGGGCAGTCCGCGCAGCACCCCGAAGCCGTCCATGCCCGGCATCTGCACGTCGAGCAGCAACAGGTCGGGCCGGAGCGCCGTCGCCGTCTCCACCGCCGAAGAGCCGTCCGCGCACTCCGCAACCACCTCCACGCCGGGCATCGCGTCGAGGATATGGCGCAGGCGCACGCGCGCGGCGCGCTCGTCGTCCACCAGCAGGACACGCAGGACAGGCACGGGATCGGCATTCATGCGGCGATGTGAAAAGGCAGCGAGAGCACCACCGTGCAACCGGTTCCGCCCGATTTCAGCTCCAGTTTTGCGCGCCCGCCGTAAAGCTCGTTCAACCGGGCGCGGGTGTTGCCCAGGCCCACGCCCTCGTGCAGGGGGCCGCCCTCCGCCAGGCCCACGCCGTCGTCATGCACCTCGACCGCCAGCCGCTCGCCCTCGCGCCGCGCGCCGATGGTCACGGAGCCGCCGCCCGGCCGGGGTTCCAATCCGTGGCGCACCGCATTCTCGATCAGAGGCTGCAGGATGAAGGCCGGCACCAGCGCCTCCCGCGCGCCGGGCTCGATGGCGAGGGTGAAGCGGATGCGGTCCTCGAAACGCGCGTGCATGATGTCGAGATAGGCACCGACCATGCGCAGTTCGCGATGCAGCGGCAGTTCGCGCTCGCCCGAGGTCTCGAGCGTGAGCCGCAGCAGCTCCCCGAGAGCCGTGAGGACGGCGTCGGCGCGTTCGGGCTCGGTATGCACCAGGCCCGAGATGGTATTGAGGGTGTTGAAGAGAAAATGCGGCTGCAACTGCATGCGCAGGGCGGCCAGCCGCGCATGGGCCAGGCTGGCCTCGCGCTCCTTCGCGCGGCGGTAGAACAAGGCCGCGTGCGCCACGCTGGCCAGCAGGAGATAAGTGGACAGCACCCGCCAGAGCACGCGGCCGAATGCGTTCGGCTCGCCCCGGACGATCCCCCCGGCGGCATGCACGGAACCGGAATCCTCCGCCGTCCCGCGCGGATCGAAACCGGGCCGCCGGGAGGGCGGCGCGCCGGACGGTCTTTCCCGCCCCGACCCGGACGACCGGTCCGGCTCGCCGGTCCCGAAATCGGGGCGGGGCTCAAAACGGGGAAAACGTTCCGAGACCGGGCCGCCGAAACGCTCGAAGCCCGGGGCGGGGCGGATATCGAGGAAACGCGCCCAGCCCCACGCGAGACCGGCCACCAGCACGATGGCGACGGCGTGCACGAGCAGCGGGCGCAGCCGGCGCTCGCGTTCCAGCGGGCATCGGGCGACGAGCCGGAAAAGCGGCGGCGCCACCAGCGTCCAGGGCAGCCACTCGCGCACCGGCGCCTGCATCGCCTCGATCCAGGAAAAGGGGGTGTTGGCCACCAGCCCGAAGGCGACGACAAAGGCCACCGCGACCCAGACCAGCAGCGCGAGCAGCCAGCCGAGAAGCAGAGGGCGGAGCGGGACGAAAAACTTCACGGGAGCGGGACGGCTGCGTCGCCATCCATCATCACGTCCACCTGCTCGCCCGGTCGGAGCGACAGGCCCGGGGGCAGGGCCAGGTGTACGCGCAGGCCGAGTTCGGGCGTCCCGGCGCGGCCGAGCAGCGCGAGCAGGGTCGGCGGCACCGGCTCCAGCACCCGGCCCGCGCCGACCACCACCGACGGGGCCGACTGACGCCCCGGGCGGCGCGTGCGGAGCTCGACCATCATCCCCGGACGCGGCTCGACCGCGAGGGGCTGGCGCAGGTAACCGACGAGCCGGACCGGCTCGGGCGAGGCCAGGCTGAGCACGGGTTCGCCCGCCGTCACCGTCTCGCCCGCGTGGCGGAATACGTGAACGACCACGCCGTCCATCGGCGCAACCAGCGGCTCGGGCGCGAACTGCGCCTCGGCGAGGCGCAGTTTTTCCTCCGCCACGCGCAGCCCGGCGGCGAGAGCGGCATCGGCGTCCGGCGCGCCGGACCCGGCGGACACCCCGGGAGCGAGCGCGGCCACCAGCTCCTCCTGCCCGGCCAGGGCGGCGGCGAGGCGGTCGCGCAGCAGGCGGGAGGCCTCCAGCGCTTCGTCGGAGACCATCGCGCGGGCGTGGAGCGCGGCCTGGCGGGCGAAGTCCACCTCGGCCTGTTGCAGCTCTACACGGAGGGTCGCCAGCGCGACACGCTCGCGCATCCACTCCAGGCGCAGCTGTTCCCCGTCGATTTCAAGGCGGCGGCCGGCGATAACGGGCGCACGGTCGGCGCCGAGCGCATCGAGCTCGGCCCGCAGGAGGCCGAGCGAGGCCGCGGTCACCGACGGGGAGGCGGGGCGCACGCTGCCCAGCACCTCACCGGCGCGCACCAGGCGGAAAGGCTCGGCGTCGAGCGCGAGGAGCATCCCGCCCTGGGCGCTGCGCAGTTCGGCCTGCACCAGTTCGGCCTCGGCCACGAGCGCGGGCGCGATGGCGGTGCGCCGCCAGAGGATGGCCGCGACCGCGAGGCCGATGGCGAAGACCACGAGGGGCAATCGCTCGGTGCAAAACACCCGCCAGCGCTGGCGGGCCGGCACGGGGATGGGCGGCAGCGGGGGCAGCGGCGCCCGGGAGGGAGCGGGAGCGGAGTCGGAAGGCCTCATACTTCGGACTCCTCCCCGGCGGGCACGCCCGCGATCCGGCCGGCGCCAGGCAGCGCGCAGAGCTCGCGGACCAGCTCGCCCGCGCGCTCCGGGTCGCGCAGCAGGAGATGGTAGGAGAGATCGGAGGTGCCGTCCTCGTCCGCCGCGCGGCGCCGCACGAGGTGGGTGCGACGGCTGTGGCGCCCGAGCAGCCGCTCGAGCTCGGGAAGCTCGCCGACCGGGCGGCTCCATTGCAGCTGCAGGATGTAGTCGTAGCGCCAGCGCGAGCCGAAGTGCGTGAGCCGGGCGTAGACCATGATGGCGGCGACGAGCAGGCCGCCAATCACGGCGGTGGCAAACTTCTGAGTGCCGCAAGCCATGCCGGCGACGATGCCGGCAAGCACGTGGGCGGTGTCCAGGGTGTCGCGCAGCACGTTACGAAAGCGCACGATGGCGAAGACCGCCATGAGACCGAAAGCCGCCACCAGGTTGTTAGCCAGGACGAGCATGACGAGGGCCACGATGACGGGCAGGAGCACGAGCGAGACCACGAAGGCACGCGAATAGGAAAGGCTCTCGTGCGTGGCCATGTAGACCCAGGCGAGGACCTGCCCGAGGAGGAAGGCGAGGAGCAGCGCGAGGACGATGGTGCCGAGAGGGGTGGGAGCGAGGGCGTGGTCGCCGCTCAGGAAGCTGTCGAGCATGGCGGAAGATCAGAGGGGGCAAGGGGTCGGGAAATCCAGAGGCCCGATCCGTCCCGAAGCAAGGCCCTGCCGGGAGCGGGGGAAGCGGAGGATTGGCCGGCTCATGGTCTCAAAACCGGACGGGCTGCGGAGCGGAGGCCGAGAGCGCGCGAAGCCGCGCGCCGGGGGCGCCCAGAGGCGCCCCGCTCACGACGAGGCCGTCGGCGTACTTGGCGGCACCGCACTGGCGGAGCGAATGCCGGGAGACGAGCTGGTTCAGCCAGCCGGGAAAACGGTCGGTGAACTTGATTTCGAGGATGACCTGGCCGGGAAAAACCTCCGTGGGCTCGCGAAAGGTGGTCTCGAACCGAAGCGCGGACGTCGCCTCGCAGCGCACGACGCGGTCGAAAGTCACGCGCACGGAATTGTGCCCGGTGCTGAGCCAGGCCTCGCGTTCGTAGGCCACGTGCGCGGAAGGCCCCGCACCGAGGCGGCGGGCGAGGCCGCAAAAGGCCTCGAGGTCCGCGATGGCCCGGGCGGAAGGGTGGACCAGGTGGACGAGGCCGGGAAATTCACCCGCAAGCAGGCCGGGCAGGACCTCGCGGCGCACCAAGGCGCGCTGCTTGCGGATGCAGCGGTCCTCGCGTCGCTTGATCTCGAGGTAAACCGGGGCGGCGGGATCGTCGCTGTAGTAGCGGACGCGGAGCTTGAAGCGGTTGCGGTCGCCGTTGAAGGTGGCGCGGCAGAGGCTGAAATCCGGGGAGTCCAGGTAGAGGCTGTGCACGGAATAGACCGGCAAATCCCGACTGGCCCCGAAGTCATCGGGTTCGAGCTGGCTGCGCAGCACGCGGCGGATGGCGTGGGCGGTGCGGTCGTCGATCTGGTATTTGATCTCGAAGCGCTTGGTCTGGAGGCGGTCGGTGATCATGGGCAGGCGCGGCTGGACGCGCGACGGAGGGGAGGAGGCGAAGGAGGCGTGAGGGCGAAAGAGGTTATTCCGCGAGGACGACACGCACGAAAAAGCACGTGGCGCCCCCGGTGGGGATGCCGACGGCCTGAGTACCGTCGGAGATAGCGAGAAGCTGGATGACCGGCGTGCAATTTACGAGATCGTTACTTGACCCTACGCGATAATAGTGGCCGGCGACGGCCGTCCAGGTGATCGCCAGGGCGGGTTCCCCGGTCGCCGTGCTAGCAACCGAATGGGACGCCTCGACCGATTAGGGACGAAGCTGGGCTAAAACGGGACGAAAGCACCCTGCGGCGAGCGAGGCGGCCGGCGTTTTACGTTCGTCAGTTGCCCGCGCGGCGCGCAGCCTCAGCCCTTTTCCATCCTTCATCGTGCTCTCCGCCCTAGGTCACCACTCCCTGCGCATCGTCGCCGAATCGGGCAACCTGGCCCGGTTTACCGCGCGCGGCTTCTCCTCCGCCGTCGGTTCCCGTCGGCTTGGCCGCCGCCTCGTCCGCGCCGTCTACGAGCAGGGCGTGCGCTGCGTTCCCGTCATTCTCATCGTAGGCCTTTTCACCGGCCTCGTTCTCGGCCTCCAGGGCTATCACACCCTCAACGGCTTCAGCGCCTCCTCCCTGCTCGGCACCCTGGTGGCCAACAGCCTCGTGCGCGAACTGGCTCCGGTCCTCGCCGCCCTCATGCTCGTGGGCCAGGCCGGTTCCGCCCTGGTCGCCGAGCTGGGCATCCAGCGCAACTCCGAACAGATCGACGCCCTCGAAACCATGGGCATCGATCCCTACGGTTTCCTCGTCGCGCCCCGCCTGCTCGCCGCCCTGATCGTGTATCCGATCATGACCGGCTTCTTCGCCCTCATCGGCTTGGTCGGCGGCTGGCTCTCCGGCTCCATCCTGCTCCCCCTCCAAGGCAGTGTCTACTGGTCGTCCGTGGATGCGGCGATCGACCTCGGCGACGTCGGCCAGTGCATGGTCAAGGCCCTCGTCTTCGGCGCCCTCACCATCGCGCTCTGCTGCCACAACGGCTTCAACGCCCACCGCCGCTCCGATGCCACCGGCGCGCGCGCCGTCTCCGCCTCCACCACCCGCGCCGTCGTCTTCTCCAGCATCGCCGTCCTCGCCGCGGACTACCTCATCACCGCCCTCTTCGTATGAGCAAACCGGACCCGACGGCGGCCCCTCTCCTCGCCACCCGCTCCCTGCAAAAACGCTTCGGCGACCGCGTCGTCCTCGCCGACGTCACCCTCTCCATTCCCCGCGGCCGCGTCCTCGCCGTGGTCGGAAAGTCCGGCACCGGCAAGTCCGTCCTGCTCAAGTGCCTCGCCGGCGTGCTCCGCCCCGATGCCGGCGAGGTCTGCTTCGATGGCGCTCCCCTCTCCCGCGACGACCCCGCCGCCCTGGCCGCCTTCCGCCGCCGCTGCAGCTACCTTTTCCAGGGCAACGCCCTCCTCGACTCGCTCACCGCCTGGGAAAACGTGGCCCTCCCGCTCGAGCAGGCCACCCTGCTGCCCAAGCCCGAGATTCGCGCCCGCGTCGCCGAGGCCCTGCGCCGCCTCGAGCTCGAAAACGACGCCCGGCGTTATCCGTCCCAGCTCTCCGGCGGCATGCAGAAACGCCTCGCCCTCGCCCGTGCCCTCGTCACCCGCCCCGAGATCGTGCTCTTCGACGAGCCCACCGCCGGCCTCGATCCGCTCCGCCGCAACGCCGTCTTCACCCTCATCGCCCACGCCCGCCGCGAGTTCGGCTTCACCGCCGTCGTCGTCACCCACGATCTCCCCGAGGCGCTCTCCGCCTGCGACGAGCTCGCCCTCCTCGACCAGGGGCGTATTCACTTTTCGGGGACGCCCGCCGATTTCTCCGCCACCGCGGACCCGGTCGTCGCCGCCTTCCGCGACAGTACCGCCGCCCTCGCCCGCTCCGTCGCCGCCATCCGCGCAGGCGATGCCCTCGCCGTGGACGATTTCTCCTGAGCCGCCGTCCCCTTCCCCCCACTCCGCCCGCCCACCGTCATGCAGCCCGTACCCGTCAAATACACCCGCCTCGACCTCGCCGTCGGCACCTTCGTCCTCGCCGGCCTGGCCGCCCTCGCCTACCTCGCGCTCAAGATCGGCGGCGGCGCCCTCGTCGGCAACGACACCACCACCGTGCGCGCCCGCTTCGCCAACCTCGGCGGCCTCGCCCCCGGCGCCAGCGTGCTCATCTCCGGCGTGGCCGTCGGCAAAGTCGAAAAGGTGGAGCTCGACAAAAACTACGCCGCCATCGCCACCCTGCGCGTGCGCAAGGACATCCCGCTCCCCGCCGATACCATGGCCGCCATCCGTTCCAGCGGCCTCATCGGCGACAAACACATCGCCCTCACCCCCGGCGGCGACACCGTCCTGCTCCAGCCCGGCGAGCTCATCGTCGATACCGAGAGCGCGGTCGATCTCGAGTCGCTCATCAGCCGTTTCGCCTTCGGCGGCGTCAAGGCGGCCGACGAGGAGAAAAAGTAGGGGGGGAGCGCCCCCCCGGGATGACGCCGCGCCGCCGGCGTTTTTCGAGCCGCCGGCATACGTATAACCACCTCTCGTCAAAACCTGTCGTTTCTCCGAATCCGCCTAAGTTTGGGCGTTCTCTTTCCCAGCGTCCGTCGGCGATCTCCTCGCCATGTCCGGTCCTTCCGCCCTTCTCCCGCTTCCGCCCGTTTCCGACCCGGTCGCCGACGCCGAGAAACTCGCCGCAGTCACCGACCGCCTCGCCATGTCGGAGCAGGCCCGGAACCTCGCTGAGCAGGCCTGCGCGCTAAAAAGCCGTCTGCTCGCCTTCGCCTCCCACGACCTGAAATCGCCGCTTTCCTCGCTGCGCACTACCTGCGACCTTCTGGCCGTCGCCGCCGACAATCCCGCGGAAGTTCAGATCCTTGTCCGCCTGATGCAGGCCGAGGTCCGCCGCATGGCCCGCCTGGTCCACGATTTCCTCGACCGCGCCGCACTCGACGCCGGCGCCCTCCGGATCGAATTCGTTCCTTTGGACCTCATGCCGCTCGCGGAACAGGCCTTGTCCGAATTCGCCCTGCCCGCCCGGCTCAAACACCAGACACTCTGGTTCCAGCGCCCCCTCGCACCGCTGCCGCTCGTCCTCGGCGAAGCCGCCCGGCTCGACCAGATCCTGGCCAACCTCCTCGATAACGCGGTCAAATATAGCCCCCTCGAAGGCCGTATCGCTCTCTCGCTCGGGCACGATGCCGGCTGGGTCTGGTGCGCGGTGGAAGATACCGGACCGGGCCTCGCGCCGGTCGATGTCGAGCGTGTCTTCGAACCCTTCGAACGCCTCGGCGTCCAGCCTTCCGGCAGCGAGCGTTCCCACGGGCTGGGCCTGACTCTCGCCCGCGAGTTCGCCCACCTCCACCACGGCTCGCTCCGTGCCGAATCGCGCCCCGGTCTCGGCGCCCGCTTCGTCCTCTCGCTGCCCGCCGCGACCGATCCCGCCGCCAAAACCGTCAGCGCCACATTTACACACGCCTGAGCCGCCGCTGTGCGCTCCGCTCCGAGCATCCACCCCGCGGCCAAGGCCGTGGCACAGGTAGAACCGGAGAGACGGAAGAGGCTCTTCCGGGAACCGCCTGATGCAGGAATCCCCCGCCATCGGGCGTGGCCCACGCGGCGTTTCACCCTCGGGCGGGCCTCCTTGCGAGTACCTTGCGGCCCGATGCCGCCGCTCGCCGTCGAGGCGCCGCGTTGCGCTTTTCTGCTTCTTGTTTCCCCTGCCGGCTGACTACTTAGGTCCTTCGCAATCGCCATGCACCTCGCCCGCGTCCTCCGCACTGTTCTCGCCTTCGGCACCCTCGCCTGTGCCGCCGTCCTCCGCGCCGCCCCGGTTGACGACGCCAAGGCCGCCCTCGTCTCCGGCATCGACGAGGTATCCGCCGCGCTCCGCGAGCGCCCCAAGCAGGACGACCTCATCGCCCTGCTCGACACCCTCGTGGACAAACACTTTGCCTTCACGACCACCACCCGCCTCGCGGTCGGACCCGCCTGGCGCGAGTTTTCCTCCGCCCAGCAGGCCAGGGCCGTCGAGCTTTTCAGCAAGCTCGTCATTCGCACCTACGCCGCCCGCATCAACGCCGACACCAAGCCCGAGATCGCCTACGGCTCCCCCGTTGAGCTCCGCCCCGGCCGGGTCGAGATCCCCACGACCGCCAAAACCGGCGGCCAGACCTACGCCGTGGCCTACCGCATGGAGCTCGACCGCGATGCCGCCCCCGCCCGCTGGCGTGTTTACGATGTGGTCGCCGAGGGCGTTTCCCTCATCGCCAATTACCGGTCCCAGTTCGATCCCATCGTGAAAAAATCCGGCGCCGACGGCCTGCTCAAGACCCTCGAAGCGAAACTCGCCGAGCCCGCCCCCCCCGCCCCGCCGCCCCCCGCCGCGTCCCCTGCCCCCGTGCAGTAAAAGCTTCCCCTCCGCTTCCCGCCTGCACCTCCTCCGCTTCCCGCCATGTCCCGCCTCGCCCTCCTCACGGCCGCGCTTGCCGGCCTGCTCTCCGTCGCTCCCGCCGCCCAGGCTCAGGATCTTTCCGCCCCCCGCGCCATCGACGAGCGCAGCGGCGCCGCGGCCGATCAGGACGACTACGACGAATATGCCCCCGTGCAGGTCTCCGACCCGCTCGAGGGCATCAACCGCCGGGTCTTCGCCTTCAACGACTGGACCTATACCCATGTCTTCACTCCCGCGGTGAAAGGCTACCAGGTGGTGGTGCGCCCGCCCGTCAACGAGGCCATCGGCAACTTCTACGACAACATCCGCTACCCCGTGCGCCTCGTGAACTGCCTGCTCCAGGGCAAGTTCTCCCGCGCCGGCCTCGAGACCAAGAAGTTCGTGGTCAACACCCTCGGCGGCCTGGGCGGCTTCATCCGCCAGTCCGACAAGGTCCCCGAACTCGCCCAGGTGCCGCGCGAGGACTTCGGCCAGACTCTCGGCGTCTGGGGCGTCCCCCACGGCCCCTACCTGGTGGTGCCGATCTTCGGCGGCCACAGTCTGCGCGACCTCGGCGGCCGCGTCTCCGATTCGCTCGTCTCCCCGACCGGCTGGGAATACCTCGACCTCGGCGGCCACGAATGGCTCGGTGAGCTCGACTGGGAATGGCAGGCCGCCATCACCGTCACCGACACCATGAGCGCCCTGCCCGGCGCGCTCGACCTCTACGCCGAGATGAAAAACGCCGCCGTGGATCCCTACCTCTCGGTGCGCGACGCCACTCGCCGCTACCGCGACGCCGAGACCGCGCGCTGAGGCTGCCCTCTCGGAAGGATGGCCGCAAAGAGGCGCCAAGAGACGCAAACGCCTTCGTTCATTTCTGCGTCTTCCGTGCTTTTGCGGCCATTTCTCCGGGTGAACGTCCGCTGCGGTTTGATTCTGCCGAAGTAGACCTGGTTCGCTTTTGAGACTTTTGCGCCTTTTTGCGGCCAATCAATCGGTGCCCCATCCGTCACGGCACAGGGACAAAAAGCGCAGCCTACCCCAATCCCGGCCTCGCGCCGGGATTTTTTTCGCTCCACGCTTTCCCCATCGCCTTCCCCTCATGACGCCCCTCCGCCGCCTCCTCGCCCCTGCCCTCGCCGCCGCCACGGCGCTCGTCCTTTCCGCCTGCGTGAAACAGGTCGAACAAGTCGCCCCCGCCCCCAAACCCGCCCCCGCCGAGCCCTTTTCCACCGCCGCCGCGGACAACCCCATCGCCACCCCCTCCGTCGCGGGCATTCCCTCCGCCGCCATCGCCCAGGCCCACCGCGCCAACGCGCGGGTCGAAGCCGCCAGCACCAACACCCGCGATCACGGCGCCATCTTCAAGGAGGCCAAGGAGCTCTTCGCCCAGAAAAAATACAACGAAGCCTTGGCCGCCCTCGATACCATGCAGCCCGAGTTGATGACCCCCGCCCAAACCAAAGCCGTCGACGATCTGCGCGCCCAGATCAAACAAGCCCGCGGCCAGTAATAGGCCATTCGTCTATCAGCCGAAGCCGGTACCCGGCGGCAGCTTCCCAGTCACAGCCCACGAAGGTTTCGCGGACCAAGCGCAAGGTTCCGGGGACAGGTGATACAGGGGCGGGCGTTTTGCTTGAACCGCCTGGATAGTGAGATGCATGGAATTTATTCTCTCTGCCCCGAAGAGCTCGATTGATCGCGAAATAAAAATAGCCCTTAGCCAAAATTTGGCATGCATGCCGCTATTGGTTGCGGCTTTTACTCACCGTGCTATGGTTGGCTTTGGAGGTTCACTTCAGGTAGGCAAAACTCAATATTCGTCCATCCGCGACGCTCTACGCAGCGCCTTGCCTCGTCACTGCACCAAAGCAGTCCAAGGGTTGAGACGAACCAGTTAGCCTTAAGTGACTCATGCACCTTTTCGACTAATTCGGGAGATGGGTCAGACTCGCTTTCGTAAAACCCACATGCCGCGCACAAGACGTTGCGGGGTGTTGGCTTGATTGTGAACGGAACCAATTCGGCCAATCCAAAGCGCCCCTCGCAAAGTTTAAAATGCAAGCGGCCTGGGGACTCGCAGACGGCCCAATCGGCTTCACTGGCGTCAACGAACACACGCCCCCCATGCCATAAAACAGCCGGAAGTGATTCTCTCTTCATCGCCGTCACCGTGGCCGCGCCAACGGACGCACCCGGAAACAGAGGAGGATAACGCAATGCAACGGCAGCAGCGGTTAATTCCGCATGAACGGCATTTGATTGAGGGCCTTTCAGCTTTGCTAATCTGGCCACAAGTTTCGCTGGAGGGTCCTCGTAAATACAACTGAAGTCGGCCCAGATTCGACCGCAGCTTTCGCAACGAATCCCCGGCGCGTGGACATACGAGATACGAATATCGTTAGCTTTGCCGCCGCCCTCAGGCTGTCGCACGTTCCACATAATTAGTCGAAGCTGAAGAAGTGGGTTTAGGCGAAGTGCGATAAAGGAAAAGACGGCGAGAGAGCAGAGAGAAGAAGGCGCCAAAAGACCAAGACGAAGCGCAGGAGCTTCGCGAAGTTGAAGGCGGCGGCGCTGAAGAGCACGTTGAGGGCGTCGCCGGCTACTCCTTTCAAGCGGTAATGGCTTTTGAGGTGCCCGATTGTTGGCTCGACTGCCGCGCGGCGCTTCATCCAGCGCCAGATCCGTTTGGGGATCTCGCCGCGTCGGCGCCGGTCCACGATGACCTCGGCTGGACCGGTGTAATCGTGTCCGCGATAACCCATGTCCACGTGAACCGTTTTCAGGTGCTCTTTTTTGCTATCAACCCGATTCACCTGCTCCGTCTGGGCTTTGAGCGTGTGTCCATCGTAGGGATTACCCGGCATGCACTTCGCTCCGACAGCCCAGCCGCCCTTGCTTGTCGCGGCCACGCCGACCTTCTGGCCAAATTCATACTTCCTGCCCGCCTTGCCCTTGGCGATGCACGCCGTCTGCGGTTCGTGCACGCTGTAGGTCTTCGTCTGATCCGAACGCTTCTGTGCATGGATGCGCTTGCTTGTATCGAGCAGTTCCCGGAGCGATTCCGGCGCACCCTGGCGTACAACTTCCCGGATCACCCGCCCCAGGTTGGTCCTCAACTTGCGCGTGCACGCCTTCGAGCGGCGCATCTGCCGGGCGTGCGCATAGCAGCCAGCCATCATCACCAGCCGCCGGCCCACCCGCTCGTAACTTTGTTTGATCGTGAGGCCCGCCTTGCGCGCCTCCTTCACCAGGCGTTCCCGCGCCCGGTCGTAAAGTCGCGCATCCGTCGGATGCCGAATCGCTTTTGTCTGCACCGTCGTGTCCACATTCACATGCGTGACCTGCGTTGGGCGCAGCGCATTCATCTCCACCGCCGTCTCGATCGTCGCTCTCAGCATCGCCTCCGCCCCGGCCTCACCCAACCGCTTCCGCCACCTCGTCATACTCGACGGATCAATCGGAAACTCGTGCTCGAAAAACTGCCTCCCGCTGAAGTGCTGCCAATACGGATTCTCCACCCATCTCGCCACCGTCGCCTCGTCACTCAGATTAAGCTGATACTTCAGGTAATGCAGCGCCACCATCAGCCTTGTATCAATCCCCGGCGCTCCCTGCGTCGCGTGGTAACTCGCCCCAAGCAATTCCTCGAACTTCGCCCAGTCGATCTTTTGGCCTAGCTTCACCAGCGGATGCTCCGCATCCACCAGCCTCGATAGCTCCACCCGAAACAACTCTCGCTGCGGATTGTGCACCTTCTTCTTCGGCTTCATCGTTTTTTCCCCGGTTTGACTTATAAAAATGTGACTTTCCGGGAAAATGAACGGCCGCAGTAATGATTCAATTAATTATTGATAAACAGATTAAGATTTTTTCAGGACCGACGAGAAAAACTACACCAGCAAAACATCAAGACAGCCGCCTAAATCTCCGTCCACTTTTTCGAGGCAAGCCCAAGCCATGCGTTAACCTGCTTGAGCATTGCCCTTTTCCAGATAAATAAAACCATCTGGTCGCCATTGCAGAACCGTTCCATTTTCAAAAATATCAATTGCGCCCACATCGATAATTTTAACGTTTTTCGTCTCCCGGCTGAGGCCTTGGCATGTGCCTATTTTTTGAATAAGAGTGTCGATATCGGACTCCAATTCCACGTATATCGCTGATTGATTTCCTGCGGGCGCACAAGGAGATATTTTCAATACACGGGAAGCACGTGCCTGATCACGGAGTGGAATCACGCCAGCAAGCCCGACCAATGGCCAAAATGAAGCATTTGGAAATAGCTCTGCGGGCATAGCTTCCATTATTATATTCAATGCCCGCCCCTTTGACTGATGAATTACATACTGTATAAGACTGACCCGCCTTAGCACCGGGCTGCAATTGGAAAATATATTAGCCCTCCAATATGAGGAACTCCCCTGCCTAAATGACATTACAAGCGCATCAACTATGGCATCGCCATCTATCCCGCCATTCCTTAATGCTTCAAGAGGAGGTCTCATTGTGTAGCCGCAGAGATAAGTGCGCCGCCCGCTGCCACCGGAACGGCGACCGGTGCCTCTACAGCAATAGCAAGGGCCAAAAGGATCATCGTGGGATCGGGGCCGGAATCAGAGGGATGGCTTCCGTCATATGATTCAATTCTATCACCCTTTCTTCCAGTTGCCCCTTCAATTGTCAGATTTCGTAGATACGATTCAACTTACGCTTGTCACAGCAGTCCCATGTATATGTAAGGTTTCTGTAGGCGGAATTTGAGGTGCGAGGACCAAGCCCTCGGTTACGTCAGTTGTGGACTGCAATCCACCGGCCCATGTTTTGTTATTGTTGCGCGGCCAATTTACGCGACCGTTTTCCCAAAAGGCGGCCACTGCTCTGTATTTTATGTATCCCTTATTGCAAGAAGCGGTTATGCCAGAGTCCCATTTGTCTTGTCCGGCGCATTGTGCCCCCATGCTGACCACCCCTTGCCGGCTTCGACGTTCCACGCCTCACGATATTCAACTTTATTTGTAATCGCCCCTCCCCTGCAGTTTTCGATGTATCGTTCGATGGAAATCCGTTGAACGATAATTCCTCCGTTTTGTGAAGCCGCCGAAAATTGCCAGTTACCGTCGTCGGGCTTTAGTAGCCAACGAGCGAACAGCATGAAGTCTCCGCAACCCTTACCTCCCATAATTCGGTTTTCCAATCAAGACGAACCAGCCCCAAGAAGTCTGTATAGTTGATTAGTTCATTTCCCAGCATCCATATATATTCATTCCGCCACATTCTTGAGCGAGGCCCCGACTTAACCATCTTCCGGAGCTGGGATTGTAATATCTTAGGCCGTAATCGAGAAGCTGTTCCACGTGCGTTTTCTCAAAAGTGGCACGCTGGCACTCACCGTGCTACGGTTGGCCTTGGGGGGTTCACTTTGCTCGGCTTGGGCAACGGTGCACCCGTGATAGGGCTGTAAGACATTACATAATTGATGGTGATCTGCCCCCAAGGAGGGCCACTTGTCCGTGCCCCAATGAAAATTTTACGATCAGCGTCCCATGATATAAAAAGCGGGGTAGTTGCTCTAAATAGGGCGCGGGTGGCCTCGTCGTCAATTTGATTCAAAACCACATCCGGAGCACCAGCCGCTTTGCGGCCGGAGTATCGACTGCCGGAGTACTGCCCCACGCCAAAGAAGATGCAGGCCGTGAGCAAGATTGCGATTATATTTTTCTTCATTGTAGATCCATCAACCACGGACGGTTCCGCTTCCCGCCGACCCTGGCTCCGAGGCGTGGTGTGGCTCCACGTCCCTGAAACTTTCCCTTGGATTTGTGTATAACGTTTCTTCTGCAGGGCAACTTCCATTGCAGTCACCTTTCACCCGCAATACCTTGATGAGTTTCGAGGAAAAAAGAGGGCTAGGCTCCCATTGATAGGTCGGAACCGTAACTCCTTCCACAACCATGCTGGGGCCAGGCATTAGCCTATAGATCGGCTTACGATAGCAGTGATATATGCATATTTTCCTGCATTTACATGAGTCGAACAAGCCAGACAGAATATTTGCCTCCTTCACTGGCTCAGCAACTAGATTGCACTGAATTGGAATGCCCGTTGTCACGTCCGCTCCCGGCATTAGATATGGCGGGCCTGAATCAATCTTAGACCAATCTTTTTGGAATTCAGTGTAATCATATCCGCCATTTTCATCCCACAATCCCAAGTAATCGAAACGGTTTACGGGATTATTGGCAACTATCCCATACAGGTTCACGCCGCCCCGCTCCCCAATCGGATCCCTGTTTGGCCAGCGCCCGGTGCTTGGAGCGTAGAAACGCATGCCGTAATAATACAGCCCACTTTCCTTTTCCTCATACTTGGAGCTGAAGCCGAAAGGCAAGCTGCCAGCCACGCCGGTCGTAATAACCGCTTCGCCGAAGGCGCCGTAGTCGCGTTTGCCGGCGACGATGCCGTCGGCGCTATCGACATAGGCGATGACGTTGCCGTTGGCGTCTGCGGCGGCGATGTATGTCTTCGAGGTGGCCGCGACCGTGGTCCAGAGCAGGCCGCCGACGCCGCCGGCGCCTTGGGGCGTGCCGCTCAGATCCAAGCCCCAGACGTGGCTGCGCAGCAGGGTGAAGGTGCTTCCCGTGTAGCTGTACTCGGCGATCAGGTTCCAGCCGTCGTAGAGGAAGCGGGTGTCGCTGGCGGTGGTCCACGAGCCTCCCACCGTGCTGCGGGTCTTCACCAGTTTCTGCACCCGCCGGCCTTCGCGGTCGTATTTGTATTCCAGACGCTTCCAGGTCGCGGTCGAGACGTCGGAGCGGAGCTCTTGCGCGATCAATCGATTTTGCTGCCGCGTCCACCCAAGGGGCACCCGGACTCGGCAGCCCTGCGGGCGCGCCTTCGGCGCACCATCTCCGCGCTGCCGCGCTCCGTCCGCATCCCACTCGTAAATCCAAAGACCGTCCCGCAGCAGGTTGCCGTCGGCATCGTAGACAAAGGCTTCGGGCACGGCGGGCACGAGCACGCTGCGGGACGCCGCAGAATGAACTTGCCGCGACTCGTAGCGCTTTCTCGACTGGCGCAACATAGTTCTTTCGCGTCGCGGTTCTTACCCGGTTAGTCGCCACAGTCCGCGAAGGTCTCGCGGGCCAAGGGCGAGGTTCCGGAGACAGTGGATGGAGTGGGTGGACCTTTCATTGAACCGTCCGGATGATAAGATGCATGGCAGTTTACTCTCTCTGCAACGAGAAGCTCGATTGATCGCGAAATAAAAATAGCCCTTAGCCAAAACTTGGCATCCATGTCGCTATTGGTTGCCGCTTTTTGGAGGTTCATTTCGTTGGCTTGGCTTCTACTGCGGGTTCGGCCATGATAACGGCCCAGCCACCCCTTAATCCCGGCTTCAAATAGAGTTTATAGCTTGTGGCTTCATTAAGTTCTGAAACCGAGATGGCCGATTGCAGTTCGCTTGCCATGTGCCTATTTACCACAATAGTTGCTCCCGGCATAGGCAAGCTACCGTATGTACGTTTTAAAATAAGAACCTCGGCATACTCAGCTGTCAAGTTCACCACCTTTGCCTCAACGACGGCGCTGTAGTCAGGCTGCTGGCTACTTTCACAGGAAGTCATCAATACAACACTCCACAGCAGAAGTATGATTCTGATGCTATTCAAGGGAGAAGCCTCCAGATCCAGAATCAACGTCGGACAATTGAAACCAAACATGCCAGTGCTTTTCGGCCAAGAGAGTTTTGGTTTTAATGTCCTCAACCCACGTTCTTGCACGCATAATGTAAGTTAACGGATAACCACTTGAGACCGGTTTTGCACTGAACCCCGGAGAATCATAGAAACGAGCTATCTCCCTCGGATGGCTGCTGCGTGAGAAAACCTTAGACCAATGCGGCTGCAAATATGTGCCGTCACGGGTTCGCCCAACTCCCCTGATTTCGAGGCCTCCAAGGTCTAACCAATCTGCGCCATCCCACCAAATTCCATCCAGATTATCTGAATCTGGTTTCCATGTCCCTGGGAAAAACGGAGCCTTATCCTGTCTTATTATCACCCTAGCCTCCTGCTTTATCACAACCATCTCCTTGGTGTAACAGGGCTTTAAAATTAATTCCATGTCCACCCCGACGCGACGCCACCACTGGCCGAGAGATGCGCCATCTTCATATCTAAAATAGCCCCTACCGAACACTTTGAGGGATTCAACTTTTGCGGGTGCGGGAAGTGTAAGCATTCCGATGTAATCCCATTTATTGACCGGATTATTTTCGGCCATCCCGTATAAATTAAGCCCACCGCGTTCCCCAATCGGATCCCTGTTTGGCCAGCGCCCGGTGCTTGGAGCGTAGAAACGCATGCCGTAATAATACAGCCCACTTTCCTTTTCCTCATACTTGGAGCTGAAGCCGAAAGGCAAGCTGCCAGCCACGCCGGTCGTAATAACCGCTTCGCCGAAGGCGCCGTAGTCGCGTTTGCCGGCGACGATGCCGTCGGCGCTATCGACATAGGCGATGACGTTGCCGTTGGCGTCTGCGGCGGCGATGTATGTCTTCGAGGTGGCCGCGACCGTGGTCCAGAGCAGGCCGCCGACGCCGCCGGCGCCTTGGGGCGTGCCGCTCAGATCCAAGCCCCAGACGTGGCTGCGCAGCAGGGTGAAGGTGCTTCCCGTGTAGCTGTACTCGGCGATCAGGTTCCAGCCGTCGTAGAGGAAGCGGGTGTCGCTGGCGGTGGTCCACGAGCCTCCCACCGTGCTGCGGGTCTTCACCAGTTTCTGCACCCGCCGGCCTTCGCGGTCGTATTTGTATTCCAGACGCTTCCAGGTCGCGGTCGAGACGTCGGAGCGGAGCTCTTGCGCGATCAATCGATTTTGCTGCCGCGTCCACCCAAGGGGCACCCGGACTCGGCAGCCCTGCGGGCGCGCCTTCGGCGCACCATCTCCGCGCTGCCGCGCTCCGTCCGCATCCCACTCGTAAATCCAAAGACCGTCCCGCAGCAGGTTGCCGTCGGCATCGTAGACAAAGGCTTCGGGCACGGCGGGCACGAGCACGCTGCGGGACGCCGCAGAATGAACTTGCCGCGACTCGTAGCGCTTTCTCGACTGGCGCAACATAGTTCTTTCGAGTCGCGGTTCTTACCCGGTTAGTAGCCACAGTCCGCGAAGGTCTCGCGGGCCAAGGGCGAGGTTCCGGGGACAGTGGATGGAGTGGGTGGACCTTTCATTGAACCGTCCGGATGGTAAGATGCATGGCAGTTTACTCCCTCTGCAACGAAAAGCTCGATCGATCGCGAAATAAAAATAGCCCTTAGCCAAAACTTGCCATC
This sequence comes from uncultured Akkermansia sp., assembly GCA_966250295.1. Classification (GTDB taxonomy): domain Bacteria; phylum Verrucomicrobiota; class Verrucomicrobiia; order Opitutales; family Opitutaceae; genus IMCC26134_A. The sequence goes on from CBINGR010000007.1 coordinate 66,757, forward strand.
CATGTCGCTATTGGTTGCCGCTTTTGCTATTGGTTGCCGCTTTTTAGGGATCAGGTTTGTATTAACGCGGCGAACGAGTCGAAGGGGGCGTTTTGCCAAGGTCTGATGTCCACGGCTCGGCTGTTGCTTCGGCCTCGGGAGCAGGTGTCTCGGAGAGCCCAACATACCAACTCTTAATTAACTTGCCGTGCTCATAATCATCACGAGCAAGGAAACCCTCTTTGGTCCGATAATATTTGGCCCCATGAAGCACGCGCTCGCCGTTTTCTTTAATATAATACTGAACGGAGCCCGTGAAGCCGCCGGCCTCGTCATGCTCAGTTTTAGTTAACACATTAGGGGCTCCACCAGCGCCCGGAGAGGCCACGCAGCCGGAAAGAGCCAAGGCAACAACAAGAAAAAGGAATGCTCGTTTATCTAGCATAACTATTTGTTTTTCGAGCACTTATTTTCGCGCCAAAAATTCTCGTATTCTCTAAGCTTAGCGTCCAGCTGGGACGCGGCCGATTGATATCGAGCGATTTCCCCCTCGTAATCGTAATCGCTTCTCAGGTATCCATACTCTCTGAAGTCGAAGCGATTATTCTCAATCATCACATTGGCATACCCTAGCTGTGAGAGAACATCTGCGGCGAACTGAGCGACTTCGGCGCATTCTTTTTTGCAGTAAGTTCCTTCAATATTTTTTGTAGCCTCGATCAATTCGCCCCAAAAACGCCGGTATAAATCCACGTGCCCGTGCTCATGCTCAATGATGGTCTGATTACTTGCTCCATACCTGCGGGTTACATCCAAGCCGGGCAGGATGCGTATTTCGCCGCTCAGTTCGCCCTCCAGTTTCACATACCATCCGCCACTTTGGGCGACAGGAGCCTTTGCGATAGTCGGGGGCCAGAGCATCTCCGTTTCGCCGCCGATTTTCTTTCGCGTGCTTTTTAATGGGGCATACTTCCATTGCGGATAGCCCCGATAGGGCGTGAGCGCCATTCCCAAGAAGTCAGTATATGAAACCGGGTTATTGCGGACGAAGCTATATAAGTTCACCCCGCCCTCTTCCTCAATCGGGTCCCTGTTTGGCCAACGCCCGGTGCTGGGATTATAGAACCGATAGCCGTAATAATACAGCCCACTTTCCTTTTCCTCATACTTGGAGCTGAAGCCGAAAGGCAAGCTGCCAGCCACGCCGGTCGTAATAACCGCTTCGCCGAAGGCGCCGTAGTCGCGTTTGCCGGCGACGATGCCGTCGGCGCTATCGACATAGGCGATGACGTTGCCGTTGGCGTCTGCGGCGGCGATGTATGTCTTCGAGGTGGCCGCGACCGTGGTCCAGAGCAGGCCGCCGACGCCGCCGGCGCCTTGGGGCGTGCCGCTCAGATCCAAGCCCCAGACGTGGCTGCGCAGCAGGGTGAAGGTGCTTCCCGTGTAGCTGTACTCGGCGATCAGGTTCCAGCCGTCGTAGAGGAAGCGGGTATCGCTGGCGGTGGTCCACGAGCCTCCCACCGTGCTGCGGGTCTTGACCAGTTTCTGCACCCGCCGACCCTCGCGGTCGTATTTGTATTCCAGACGCTTCCAGGTCGCGGTCGAGACGTCCGAGCGGAGCTCCTGCGCGATCAGCCGATTCTCCGCGTCCCACTCATAGTTCCAAAGGCCGTCCTTCAGGAGATTGCCGTCCGCGTCGTAAACGAAGCTCTCGGGTACAGCGGGGACGAGCACGCTGCGATTTTCGGTCACCGCTCGGTTCGGCGAGGCGGTGGCGGCTTGGATCTTCAGCACGTTTTCCTTCAGGCCGAGCACCGGCACGCCGAGGTAAAAGTCCTCGCCGGTGCGCGTCGCCAACTCGTCGTTGACCAGCACGGTGGCGGTCGCGGCGGCGCTGCCCCGCACGTCGGCCAGCAGCGAGGTGCCGCGGGCGAGATAGCGGTTGAGCGCATCGCTCGTATAGCTGTTCAGACGGCCGTTGGTCGTGGCGCTTTCGCGGTTGCCGATGTCGTCGAAGGCAAAGGCGTAATCGTAGCCGGGCAGCGCGCTCCAGGCGCTGCTGGCGTAGTGCTGCTTTTGGGCGGTCTCGACCTGCCCCAAGTCACCGTAGCCGTAGGCCCAGCGCCGTGAACCTTCGTGCTCCACCTGCGTGCGCTGGTTCGCCGTGTTGTAGGTGTAGGTCCGGTTCATCGCGGGGCTGCTCGCCGCGTTAAGATGCACATCCACCGTCGCGATGCGACCCAGTTGATCGGTACCGCGCAGCCATTTTACGCGCTCGGTCCAGAACTGGGCCGTGGTGGTCACGCTTTGCAGGGTGCCGACCAGCGGCTTGTAGGCCAGCGTCGCCACCCGATCGCCCTGCGTGACCATCCACAGCCGCCCGAGCGAGTCATATTCGAAGGAGATGGGGTCGATGTCGGTGGCCTCCAAGGTGCCCGGCCGGTCCACGCTGTAGGGGTTGGAAGAGCCACCGATATCCTGCGGGCTGCGCGTGATCGCCCGGCCGGCCAGCAAACCGCCGGACCAGCTCTCGTCGTCCAGCCGGCCGTTCTCGTAGGTCAGGGTTCGGGTGCCGGAGGCGTCCGTGACCGTGGTCGGCCGGCCCAGGCGGTCGTAGGCGGAGATCGACACATCCGGCGTGCCGTCGGCGTAATCGACGCCCGTCAGGTCTCCGCTGGCCGAGCCGTAGTTATAGGTCGTGACGAGGCGGGTGGACGTGCCCGGCAGGGTCCGCGCCCAGGTGCGGGTCTTCAGCCGGCCGGCGGCATCGTAGGTGTAGTCGGGACCGGTATTGTCGGCGTAACGTTTCGAGCTGAGCCAGCCGCGCTGCGCATGGTAGTTCCAAGTCGTGACCGCCGCGCCGGCGGTGCCGGCGAAGTCCTTCCAGGTGGTCAGCGTCTTCACCCGGCCCTGCGGGTCGTAGCTGTACTCGCTGGGATAGGTGCGCGAGCCCCAGGTGCGCTTCACCTTGCCGGTCGGCCAGTAGCTGGTGTAGGCCTTGGACGGCTTGGTCGGCGTGTCGTCGGGCAGGGTGACGATGTCGAGCCGGCCGGCGTCGTCGTAGTGGTAGTAGGTGATTTGCGCGTCATAGCCGGCGCCGGGATCGGGCGTGCGAACGCTTTCGATCTGATCGTCGTCGTGGTAAGTGTAGGTGGTGACGAGATCGCTGTTGGCAGCGGGCAGGCTGGAGCCGGGGCTTTGCAGGGAAGAGACGATCTGCAGCCGGCCGTAGTCGTCGTAGCCGTAGGCGGTTTCGGCCACCGCGGTGCCGGAGGGATCTTTGCGGGTCTCGGACTTGAGCAGGTCGTCCACGTAAACGCGGACCGTTTGAGTGGTGTCGGGTGCGGTGCTGGTCTCGGTGCGGGTGCCGGTCGTGGCGTTATAGGCGATGGCCGTGTGGGTGACCTGGCCATAGGTCTCCTGCCAGGTTTCCAAGCCGTCCAGGCTGGCGTCTTGCTGCGAGACCAAGGTCCCCGCTAGGGAACCGGTATCGGCTGCCGTCCACACTTCGGTGGTGGTGCGGCGCACGGGCGTGGTGTCGCGGGTGGTGGCTACGGTTTTGGTGCGCGTGATACGGTCGGTGCCGTCGTAGTTGATCGTTCCCAGGGTCGCGGCGTCGAGGGCAGTGGTGATGCGCTCGCCCAAGGCATCGTATTCGTAGAGCGTCTGCACGCCGGTGGGATCGGTCTGGCGGACGAGCTGCCCAAGCGCATTATAAAAGGATCGGGCCGCGGCGCCGTCCGCGTGGAGCGTCTTGATCGGCCGGCCGAAGAAATCCGAATAAGTCGTCACGACCTCGCCCGAATCGCTATAGGAAGCAGCCGGACCGTTCAGTTTGATTTCGCGGGTGAACGCAAACTTGTCTGCCCCGCCGTAACCCCACTGGGCGGCGTCGGACAGGGTCGCGGTGCCGTATTCGTAGCGCACCGGGGCGACCGCCGTGCCGGTCACGGCCAAGGTGAGGCCATCGGCACGGCGGGTTTCGATGCGGGTTCCCCGGTCTGCCGTCGGCCACGCGGCGTCGTAAGGCAGGGCGGTGGTGACGGTGGTCACGCCGGTGCTCGGATTGACCGTTTCCGTGCGGGTCGTGATGCGGCCTTCTCCGTCGGTGCTGGCGGTGAGGCGTCCGGCGGGATCGTAGGTGGCGGTGGAAAGCGTCATCGCGGAACCGGGCGTAGCGGCGGGATAACGCTCGGTCAGCCGGACGCGACCCGCTGCGTCGAAAGTTTCGCGGGTCGTCACGCCGGAGCGGGTGCTGGTCTGCCAGCGGCCCAAGGGGTCGTAGCCATACCCCGTGGTCACGCCGTGGCGCGTGCTGGATTCCAGCTTTCCGCAGCAACTGGAGTAGGTCCTGATTTCCTCGCTACCGTCGAGATACGTGATGAGTGCCGGCCGCCCCCACTCGTCGAACTCCTCCATGACTTCCTCGTCCATGGTCAGTCCCGAGTCGATGTCTTCGATGGTGCGGCTCACCAAACGATGCTGGTCATCGTACACTTCCAAGGTCCGGGTTCCGGCGACCACCGTCGTGCCGGATGAACCGGCTTCGCCTCGTTCGTGAGTGATCGTGGTGAAGCCGCTCCCATTCGGCAATCCATAGAGCGTCCGGCTCAGGGTCCCGTCGGGCGCGTGGACAAGCTGCAGTTTCCCTTCGCTGGTTTCGCGCTGGCGGGTGATGGTCACGAGATTTCCCGGCGTCCCCCATTCCGCCGCCGACGATATCCCCTGGATCGAGCGGCTTTCCTGCCAGGAAACGCCAGCGAAGGTCGTCGTGCCGGAAAAGGTCAGCTCCCACGATCGTCTTACCACGTCGGAGCCCAGGGTTTCGGTGGTGGTGACAAGATTCTCGTCGGTCGTACCGGAGTCGACGGCCTGATCGGTCAGAGTGCCATGGAGCGTGACGCGAGTCCGGCCGCCGGGATAGGCGAGGGTGTGCTCGAGCGGAACGGCCAGGGTTCCGCCGAGAGGACTGGTTTCGTCGGTGTAGGTTTGGGTTTCGACGGTGCCGTCCGGATGGGTGGTCGTGTGCCGAAGCCCGATTCCATCCCCGCTCTCGTGGTAGGTGTAGCTGGTGGTGAGCGGGTGGAGCCCGTCGGGATCCAAGGTTTCCTCGACGATGGAATCGCCCCAGGTGTAGGTATGGAGACGCACCCGACGCACGACCGCGGTGCCATAGGTTGGGTCGCTCAAGGTGGTGGTGACGTAGCGGTCGTCGCCGGGCGCATCGCCCGAAACCTTCGAGGTCGTCCGGGCCCCGTCTTCGTCCAGTTCCCACGTGTCGTCATCGATCCCGGGCGTGCCGCCGGTATCCTGGGTGAAAAGATAATCCAGCGCGCCGCCGCCCTCGCCCTTCGTGACCAGGAGATAACGTTCATCCCCTGAATCGGCAGGGCGCGTGATGGTCCAGACTGCGAAGGGATCTTCTCCAACGAAGGTCAGCGGGTCTGCCGGCGTTGCGCCCGGATCGGCCTGGCTCATCCAATAGAAATCGAGTTCGTAGCCTCCGCTCACGGTCAGGATATCCACGATGACGTCCGAAGCGATGACTTGGCGCAGCGTTCCGCCTACCGAGAGCCGGCGGGCCGAAAGTGTACCGCCGGAAATCACCTTCAGGGCGTTGGGCGAGTTTATACCTGTTTCGATCGATTCGGCCTCCAGTCGGAGGATCGTGTCGCTGCGCCCATCGAGTCCGCTTCCCATGGACAATCTTACATCCACGCAACCGAGTCCGACTTTCCCGTTGCCCGCCGGAAGCGAACACGCCCTCGCGCAATCGCCTTCGATGGCGACGGCCACCACTTCACCGAGGAGAGGCTCGTCCGGAAAAGCGGTCGTCGCAGAGTATTTATAACCTTCATTCTCCTCCAACGATTCCGCCTCGCCGTTTTTATCCACCGGCCCGATCACCAGATCGGGGACGAGGAAGCTTCCATCCGGCTGCCGGTTTTCCTCCGTGAACTCCACGATTTGCGAGACCTCTTCATAAGTCGGCGGCTCGCTCACGGAGTAGTTTTCTTTCATGAGCCGCATCCGGATTTCATATTTGCCGGGGCAAATCCAGAACTTCGCGTCCACCGTGGTTTTTTGTTCGAAAAATTCGCGACTATCGCGACGAGTACGCAGGGTCTTGAGCCAGAGCGGGTCGGTATAGGTGATGATCTGCGTCCAGGCCCGATCACTGTCCGGATTGGTGTCCAGCGCGGCGGCCTCCGTATCCGGCGCCGACAGGGTAACGCTGGCGTCGTCTTCGAACAGCAGGTTCCAGTCCGCAGTGCAATAAGAAACTGACGAGCAGACATTTCCATAGGACTCCAGAAAGTCCTCAAAGGTGCAGACCCGCGCGGTGGACGTGCTGGCGTCGGTCCAGCCGGCGTTTATATTTAAGGTGTATTGGTCCGGCTGGTTCCACCGACGCACCGTCGGCCCAATGACTGTCGCAGCCCAGGCAGCGATATCGGCGTCGTTGTCGACGGTGGCGGAATCGGAAATATCTTCCGGCGGGCAGGTAGCAATATTATCCGCGATGGAGACGGTGGTGGTCGGCGAATAGGCCCGGATGCCGATATTGAAACTCTCCAGCGAGGGAACGGTTTCCCCGTAGGCCACCGGGATTACGGTCAGCGTCGAAGCGCCGGTAATCGTGGCGTCCGTTTGTCTGAAGATAAGCAAGTCGGAGGGACCTGCGCTGCAAGGATACTGATTATAGCGTTCGTCATATTTATAATGGCCGCTCAGGGTGACGCTTTTATAAAACGTGGGCTCTTCGCCCGGCGGCGTCGAAGTAAAGGCCGGCCAGCCGATCATCTCCGCATTGACCCGCGTGGTGACGACATTGGTCAGGAGGCCGGAAAATTTCTTTTCGGGCTCGCTCTTTCCCGCGAACAGCAGTCCCGGAACCAGCGCGAGAAGGATAAAAGACAGCGGGAGGGGGAGCCTCGGGTATAGCGGGCGCATGGACAAAAGCGGAAGACGAAGAGGTGTTTCAGGGCGAATAGACGGTCAGGGCCAGGGCGGCGATGGCCGCCGCGGACGACTCGTCCGCGGCGTTGAGGGGGCTGGAGCCGACGAGGCTTTCCGCGCGGTTGCTCAGGGAATCGGAGTCGGAATTGCCAGAGGACGTTTCCGCCAGGTTCCCGAAATGAGTCGTTTCCCAAGAGTCGGCCAAGCCGTCCGCGTCGGTGTCGGTCACGCCGGGGACAAGGATATGAAAATTGAAAACGTACTTGAGCTGGCCCAGGTTGGCCAAGGCGTAGTCGTCATCGTCGGCAGAGCTGGCGGTCCAGGGATAACTGCCGCTCAGGCCCAGCCGGTCGTAAAAACTCTTGGCCACGTATTTGAGCTGGCCGACGGTGAGCGCCGCATAGTCGTCGCGGCTCACGCCCGGGGCGGCGGGCTGCAGCCAGGCGCTGATCAGCGTATTGATGGTCGTTTCGGCGCCGCCGGGCAGGCGGAGGTTCATCTCGGTGGCCGCCGCCACGGCCACGGTCTTCAACTGCCCCACGTTGGCCGCGACGTGGTCGTCGGCCTGGCCGACCACCCCCCCGCGCGTCGCCCACCACAGCGGCTGGGCCGGGAGCGAAACCGCCAGGAGGCCGGCCAGCAAAACCAGGCGGAAAAAAAAGGGAGGACGCATGGAATTTCGGCCGAGGGCTCAGGGGTAGGAGACGCCGGCGGGCACGGTCGTGAAGCCCGTCATCGGGATGTCGCCGCCGGGCTGCACCCGCAGTTTACCGGCTAGGTGGGCGTCGCCGTCGCGATAGACGGTGAGGGCGTTGGACCGGGTAGTGTCGGAGCCATTCCAGCCCTGCGCTGCATTGCCGACCATGAGGACGGGATCGGACGGCTGGGTGGCGGTCGGGGTGGGGGTGGTCCCGTCTTTGCGTTTTGTCTTGTTGCCGGTCCCCAGGGCCACTCCACCGTGGGAGGAAGCGAGCGCCATGTAGCCGGCCGCCACCGAACGCGTTCCGACGGCCTGCGGATAGGGCCCCACGGCGGTGCTGCCGGCGCCGGCGGCCGAACTGCCCGTGCCAACCGAGACCGAGTAGTCGAGTGCATCGGAGGCGTCTCCAAGCGCCAGCCCGCCGATACCGGCCGAGGACATGCCGCCGATGGCGATGCCCGCCTGGTAACTGCCGCCGGCGGCGTAGGCATCGTAACCGATCGCTATGCCCGTGCTATACCAGCCATAGCCGGCGTAGGCGCTGTCACCGAAGGCGAAGCCGCGCCCGGCCGCATAGGCATTTTCGCCGAAAGCAAAGCTGCCGCCATCGGCAAAAGCATTGAGGCCGCCGGCGAAGCTGTAAGCCCCGACGTTCGCGACGTTCCAGAGGGTGGAACCGCTCGAGTCGATTTGCCCGAAGCGGATGGCCTTCTGGGTCGGATACCAGAGGAAGTTAGGCGTATTGATGGCGGGAGTCCACGCGCTGGAGGTCACCTGATTTTGGGCGGGCGCAAGGGAAGCGGAGCCGAAGGCTGCCAAGGCGAGGAGGGAAAGGCGGAGACGGGAATTCATGGCGTGGAGGTGGAAGCGGTGTCGGTGCCCGGGGACTGAAGCGCTTTTTCAGCGGCGAGCGCCCGCTGATAGGCACGGTGACGCGCCAGGAGGGCGGCGCGCGCCTCGGGGCCGTCGGCCTCGGCGAGAGCCTGTTGCAGTTCGCGGCGGGACCGGGCCTCGCCGTCGGCCTGGGCTTCACGCTGGGCGAAGGTGAGCTGCTTGAGCCTGCGCTCCTTCAACAGCAGGCTTTCCCGAATCGTGACCTGCTCGGCCAAGAGGAGATCGCTGGCGGTCCCGGCCGCCCTGATCGCCGCCGTGTTCTGACGCAGTTGCTGACGCAAGGCCGCCACCTCCTGGCCAAGGAGGGCGATTTCCGCGGTGGGCGAGGTCTCGCCCGTGCCTGCCGTCTGCGACGTTGCGGAGGAGGAAGCGGAGGCTTCCGGCGCGGCCACCTCATCCGCCCGGAGGGGCGGAGCCAACAGGCAGCCGATCAGACAAAGACAAAACGATGCTTTTTTCATGGGCGGAGAGGGGTTTTCGGCAGGAAGGCGGATCGCGTCAGGGGCCTATAGAACGACCGAAAAGCTGCCCGATATCGCTACTTTCGACCAAGAAAACTCCCGGTTACTTTTCAGGAAATTTACCTAAGAGCCCCTGCCATTTTATCGCATTCTTAGCCTTTCCCAGGCGATCGAGCAGGCTAGAGCGGAAAGAGAGACTCATCCTACCCCTTCAACACGCCACCCCCCCCGAATTATTAGGGGGAATTTTCGAAAAATCCGCAGGTGGGCTTGTCATGGGAAACGACCTTTTTGCGGCCGGGACTGGTCCAGCCCTCAGATCCGGCGGCAAGACGCGCCGGCCATGCGGAAGCGGCGTCCGGGGCGGCGTTGCCGAAGGCCGCGCGGCGCCGTTCAGGCCATCTTGTGCAGCATCTCGCGGGTGACCGCCCAGCGCAGGGGCTGGCCGGAAAGGTGGCGGCGAAATTCCTCCACCATGTAGCTGCCCAGGCGCTGGCACTCGCGGCCGTGCGAACCCGCGATGTGCGGGGTGACGATGACATTGGGCAACTCGAACAGGGAGTCGTCGGCCTTGGGCGGTTCCGGCTCGGTGACGTCCAGGATGGCGGTGAGATCGGGCCGCTCGCGCAGGACGGACAGCACGGAAGGCTGGTCGAGCACGCGCCCGCGAGCCGTGTTCACAAGGGTCGTATCGGGGCGCATCAGGCTCACCAGGCGCCCGTCCACCAAACCGGTCGTCTCGGGCAGCAGCGGGGTGTGGATGGAGACCACATCGGAGAAGCGAAACAAATCCTCGAGCGAGACTCGCTCCACGTTGAGCAGGGCCGCCTCCTCTTCCTCGAGGAAGGGACAGTAGACGAGGATGCGGACGTCGTAGGCGGCGAGCATTTCCACGACCTTGCGCGCAATCACTCCGAGGGAAAGGAGGCCGATGGTGGCGCGAAAAGCCCCCGGGATGGGCCGCGTGTGGTCCCCCCAGCCCTCGCCGCGACGGGCAAGCGCGGCACGCCGCCAGAACTGTTTCAGCGCCAGGACGCAGACCGCCACCGTGTACTCGGCCACCGGCACGGCGTTGGCCACCAGGGCGCTGGTGATGACGATCCCACGCGCCCAAAAGGCGTCCGAAACGCAGTAGCGGATGGAACCGGCACCGTAAAAGACCGCCCGCAAGTTCGGGGCGGCGGCCAGGAAAGCCGCATCCATGCGTGGCGCCTTCCAACCGGAAAAGATGACCTCGACCTCGCGCAGTACCTCCGGGTGTCTGCGCCAGTTGTCATCGGTCAGCACCAGGTCCGTCAACTCCGCCAACCCCGCCAGCGTTTCGCGATCCTCCTTGCCGTAAACGAGATCGATCGCAGCCGGATCGAGCGCGAAGACGGCGCGAGGTTTGCGAGGGGTCGCGACGACAGGCGCGGCGACGGCAGGGGAAAGGGAAATCATGGCAGAAGGTCTGGCAGCGTTCCGGGACCCTAGAGGCCGCCCCGCCGGCGTAAAAAACGCCGGTGGTTTCATAGGTAACGAAACCCCGGCCGCATCGGACCCGGTTAACCGCGAAGTACGCGAAGAAGCGCGAAGGCGAACCACGGAAGAGTTGGCCGCAAAAAGGCGCAAGATGCGCAAAAAACCATCCGCCTTTTGCGTCTTCTGCGTCTCTTTGCGACTATACGCTCATCTTTCCGAAGTAGAATCAATACGGGCCTCGGATATGGGAGCGGACCTCGTCGCGGTAAAAAGCGGCGAGCCGTCCGTGCAATTCCGCCGGCAGCGCGGGCAGCGCCGAGACCGAGGCGTTCGCCCCTACCTGCGCCACGCGGCTCGCCCCGGTGATGACCGTGCTCACCGCCGGGTGGTCAAGGATCCAGCGCTGCGCGAACTGCGCCAAGGTCCAGCCCGCCGGCGCGAAGGGCTTCAGCGTGTCCGCCAGTTCCACCGCCTTTTCGAAGGGGATGCCCGCGAAGGTCTCGCCCACGTTGAAGGCGCCGCCATCGCGATTGTAGTTGCGGTGGTCGGCGGCGGGAAAGGCGGTGGCCTTGGTGAAACCGCCGGCCAGCACGCCGCTGGCGAGCGGCAAGCGCACGATGATCGCCACGCCCTGCGCCTGCGCGCGGGGCAGCAGGAGTTCGGCCGGCTTCTGGCGAAACACGTTGAAAATCACCTGCAGCGACGCGAGGTCCGGCTGCCCGAGGCAGAGCAATCCCTCCTCCACCGATTCCACGCTGGCGCCGAAGTGCCGGATCTTTCCCTCGGCTCGAAGCTTACGCAGCCACTCGAAAACCTCGCCGCGCCGCAGCACTTTCGTGGGCACGCAATGCAGCTGCGTGAGGTCGAGCGTCTCGACGCCCAAGCGCCGCAACGAAGCCTCGGTCGCGGCGCGCAGCCCCGCCTCGGTATAACGGTCGGGGTAGAGTTCGCCGGTGCGACCCAGCTTGGTCGCGACGAAGATCCTCCGGCCGGAGGACTGTTTCAGGAAACGCCCGACCAAGGTCTCGCTCCGGCCCGCGCCATAGACATCGGCCGTGTCGAAAAAGTTGATGCCCGCATCCGCCGCCGCACCGAGGATCGCGAACGCCGCACCGTCGTCCACCGCACCCCAGTCCGCGCCTCCGAGCTGCCAGCAGCCGAGACCGATCTCGGACGCGTTGAAACCAGTGGGACCGAAGGGACGGGTATTCATGGATAGCGCAGCAAAAGGGGAGCCCCCGCAAAAGCAAAGCCGCGGTCGCGGGAATCGGGGCGACCGTTTTCCGCGTAGCGGGGGGCGCCAGCGACCCGGGACCGGAAGCGTGCCGGAACGGGTCGCGGGCGCTCCCCGTCGCACCGCCTTTAGCTTTCCTTTGCCACCTTCGGCACCGGGCCCCACTTCTCCAAGGCGGCCATGAGCTCCTCGATGCGCACGGGTTTGGCGATGTAATCGTCCATGCCGGCAGCGAGGCACTTTTCCCGATCGCCCTGCATAGCGTTGCCCGTCATCGCCACCAGGCGGGGCCTCGGCCCGTGGCCCTCGCCTGCCGCCCATTTGGCCACGATCGCGCGCGCGGCGCTGTAACCGTCCATCTCGGGCATCTGCGCATCGAGAAACACGAGGTCGTAATCGATCCGGCTGAGCGCCTCGAGAACCTCGAGCCCGTTGGCGACCAGGTCCGTCTTGTAGCCGAGCCGTTTCAGCAGCGCCGCGCCCACCTTCTGGTTTACCGCGTTGTCGTCGGCCAGCAGCAGGCGCAGGGGCAGGCGCTCGGCCAGCCGGGTGTCGAAGCGACCCGACTCCACCTGGCGCTTTTCCGCCGTCGCCGATCCGGTGAGGGCCTGCCAAAGCGTGTCGGAAAGCGCCTGGCGGCGCACCGGCTTGTGCAGGGTCCACACCTGCGAACCCGCGACCTCCGGCGGCTGCGCCGCACGCCCTCGGCGGTGCGAGATGAGCACCACCGGCCGGCCGGCCGCCATCTTCGAGATCGCGCCGGGCTCCTCCACCCCGGGTAGCTCGCGGTCGAGCAGGATCGCCTCCGCATCGGACGCCGGCAGGGCCGATGCCTCGGCCAGGCTGGCCACGCCGGTGCACCGCAGGCCGCGGTGGGTGCACAAGCGTTCGAGCGCCACGCGCGCGGCGGTGTTGTCCTCCACCACCAGCACCCGCCGTCCGGCCAGCGCGAGGGAACGGTCGCCCCAGGGCGGGGCCGTGACCGAGGGCGATGCCGGCAGCTTCACCGTAAAACGGAAGGTCGCCCCCTTCCCCGCCTCGCTCTCCACCCAGATCATGCCCCCCATCAGTTCGACCAGCCGGCGGCTGATCGCCAGGCCCAGGCCGGTCCCGCCGTACTGCCGCGTGGTCGAGCTGTCCACCTGACTGAAGGATTTGAAGAGCCGGTCCTGCTTGTCCGGCGGGATGCCGATGCCGCTGTCGCGCACCGAAACCTGGATGAAGTCGCCCCGCTCCCCCCCGTCCGGAGCGAAGGCGTCCTTGAACGAGGGATGCGGTCCGAGCGCGGGCGCCACGGTGATCTCCACTTCGCCGTGCGCGGTGAATTTCAGCGCGTTGCCCACCAGATTGACCAACACCTGCCGCAGCCGGGTGACGTCCCCTTCGACCAGGGTCGGCAACGCCGGGTCGAGCGACACCACCAGGTCGATGCCTTTCTCCGCCGCCTTGGGCGAAAACAGCTCCACCGCCTCCTCCACCGCCGCTTCCAGGAGAAAGGGGTGCCGCTCCAGTTCCAGCCGGCCGGACTCGATTTTCGAGAAGTCGAGGATGTCGTTGATGATGGTCAGCAGAGCCTCGCCCGAGGAGCGGATGGTCGCGGCGTAGTCGCGCTGCTCCGCGTCGAGGTTCGTCTCGGCGAGCAACGCGGCCATGCCGATGACGCCGTTCATCGGCGTCCGGATCTCGTGGCTCATGTTCGCCAGGAATTCGGACTTCGCCCGCGTCGCCTCCTCCAGCTTTTGGTTGAGCGCGAGCAGCGCCGTGTTGCTGTCCACCAGTTGCTGCTGGCTCTCCCGCAGGGCGCGGTGGGCCTCGTCGCGCTGTTTCTGGGCGAGGTAGGCGCGCGAGTGCAGCCGCACCCGCGCCACCAGTTCCACCTTATCGGGCAGTTTCACCAGGTAGTCGTTCGCCCCCAGCTCGAAGGACTGCCCCTTCACCTTCGGATCCTCCTTGGTCGAAAGCACGATGACCGGCACGCCCTGGGTGGCGGGCTCGGCGCGGTACTGGCGGAGCAATTCGAGACCGTCGACGCCGGGCATCACGAGGTCCTGCAGGATGACGGTGGGCTGAAGGCGGACGGCGAGCTCGAGGGCCTGCTTCGGGTCGGCGCAGTAGTGGAAGTCCATGTCCTCCTGACTGGCGAGGCAGCGGCGCACGGCCTCGGCGACGATCGCCTGGTCATCCACGAGCAGCACAAGCATGGAATTGTTGGGCATGGCTTCAGGATTTGGCCGCGACGAGGGCCTGGGTTGAACGAAGCAGTTGCCGAAGCGCGGGGCCGATTTCGTCGAGCGGCAGGACCCGGTCGGCGCCGCCGGCCTCCGCCGCCGCCTTGGGCATGCCGTAGACGGCCGAGCTCGCGCGGTCCTGCGCGATGGTGGGAAAGCCGTCGTCGCGCATCCGCCGGAGTCCCCTTGCCCCGTCGCTGCCCATCCCGGTGAGGACCACCCCGACGGCCCGGGCGCGCCAGTAGCGCGCCACGCTCGAAAAAAACGCGTCGACCGACGGGCGGTAGGGATAGTCCGCCGGGTCCTTGGTGTAGGCGAGCCGCCCCGAGGGCGTGATCACGAGGTGATCGTCGCGCCCCGGCAGGAGCACGACGCCCGGCTCGGGCGCATCGTCCGGCCGCGCGAGGCGCACGGGCAGCGCGATCTGGCCGCCGAGCCACTCGGCGAGGCCGGCCGCGAAACTCTCATCGAGGTGCTGAATGACCACGATGGCGGCCGGGAAGCCGGCGGGAAAGGTTCTCAGGAGCTGGGCCAGCGCGGCCGGGCCGCCCGCCGAGCAGCCGATCGCGAAGAGCCAGCGATCCCCGTTGGCCGGCACGGAGGTGGCGGCGGCCGGGGCCGCCCAGGGCGAACCCGAGCCCGCGCCGGTGATGCGACCGATCACCGCGATCTTGGCCAGCAACGCGGCCGCCCCCGCCGCGCCCTCGGCGCCGCCGAGCACCGGAGTGTTGACGGCATCCAGCGCGCCTGCGCCGAGAGCGTCGTAGACCCGGCCGAAAGAACCGTCCACCGTCGCCGTGACCACGAGGATCGCGCAGGGCGTGGCCGCCATGATGCGGCGCGTCGCCTCCACCCCGTCCAGCACCGGCATGATGAGGTCCATCAGGATGAGGTCGGGCCGGTCCTCGGCGCAGCGGCGCACCGCTTCCTCCCCGTCGCGCGCGATCCACGCGACCGAGTGCAGGGACGAGCTGGTGAGCACGCGGCGGATCGCCTCCGCGGCCAGGGGAAGGTCGTTGACGATGGCGATTCTCATGGCGTGGCGTCCGCGGCCTCGCCGATCAGGTCGCGAACCGCGTCGATCATGGTGGTGTCGTGAAAGCTTCCTTTCGTGAGGTAATAGTCCGCCCCGGCATCGAGGCCGCGCTGGCGGTCCTCCTGCCGGTCCTTGTAGGAGACTATCATCACCGGCACGGAGCGCAACCGCGCGTCCTGCTTGATGAGCTTGGTCAGCTCGATGCCGTCGAGCCGCGGCATGTCCACGTCGGTGACGACGAGATCGAAGGCGGCCGAGCGCGCGGCATTCCAGCCATCCATGCCGTCCACCGCGCACTCCACCGCGTAGCCGCGCGACTCGAGGAGCTTGCGCTCCAGTTCGCGCACGGTGAGCGAGTCGTCCACCACGAGCACGCGCTTGCGCGTCACGGCCGCGCCGTGGCCGGCGGCCACGGTGCCGAGCCGTCCGCCGGCGGAGGCGATCTTCGCGATGGAGCGCACCAGGTCCTCGACGTCCAGGATGAGCACGGGCTGGCCATTCTCCAGCAGCGCGCCGGCGGCGACGTCCTTCACCTTGCCGAGGCGGGGATCGAGCGGCTGCACCACGAACTCGTGCTCGCCGAGGAAACGGTCCACCACCAGGCCGTAGCGGTGGTCGCCCTCGCCGATCACGACCACGGGCAGGTCGCCGGGGTCGCGCCGGCCCGCCGGCCGGCCGAGCACCTCGTGCGCGGCGACCAGGCCCACGCGCCGGCCGTCGAAGGCGAAATGCTGCCGGCCTTCCGTGGCGGCCACCTCCTTTTCCGGCAGGCGCAGGGTTCGCGCGATGAACCCGAGCGGAAACGCATAGGGCTCCCCCGCCACCTCGACCAGCAGCGCGCGCACGACCGAAAGCGTCAGCGGAAGCTGCAGCGTGAAGCGCACGCCCCGGCCGGGCTGCGAGGCCACGCGGATCGCGCCGTGCACGGCCTTGATCATGCTCTGCACGACGTCGAGCCCCACTCCGCGGCCGGAAATGTCGGTGACGGTGTCCTTCATCGAAAAACCGGGGAGAAAAAGAAACTCCAGCAGCTCCGCCTCGCTCAACCGCGCGGCCACTTCGGAAACGGTGAGTTTCTTCCGCACGACGGCGGCGCGGAGTTGCTCCAGATCCACCCCGCGACCGTCGTCCTCGACGGTGACAAGCAGCCGGCCGGCGCTATGCCGCGCCTCGAGCCGGATGAGGCCGGCGGCGGGCTTGCCGGCCGCGAGGCGCGCGGCGGGGGCTTCGAGGCCGTGGTCGAGCGCGTTGCGCAGCAGGTGGCCCAGCGGGGCCTCCAGCTTGTCGAGAATGTCGCGGTCCACCTGGGTGCTCTCGCCGACAATCTCGAAGCGCGCTTCCTTGCCGAGCTGCCGGGCAACGTCGCGCACCATGCGCGGGAAGCCCCCGACGCCGTCCGCGAAGGGCCGCATGCGGACGGCGAGGGCCTCCGCATAAAGGCGGTGCGCGAGGGGTGCCGAGCGCCGGTCATGGGTGTCGAGCTCGTCGAGCTGGCCGACCAGAAACTCGCGCATCGCGCCGAGCTGGCGCTGCGCCTCCGCAAGCGTGCCGGAGAGCTGCGAGGACGGGGCCCCCGCGTCGAGCTCGGAGCGAAGCCGGTCGAGGGTCGCGCCCATGCCGGCGTGCAGGCGCTTCATGCGCCCAAGCGAGCTCCCGAAAGGCCCGAGCCAGCGGGACTCGACCAACGATTCGGCCGCGAGGCCGAGGAGCCGGTTGAGGTTATCGGCGGTGACGCGGAGATACCGGGCGTCGGCCTTTCTGGATTCGCCCTTCGCGGCGGGCACGGGGGCGGCCTCGGGCGCCGGCTCAGGCGCGGCCTCGGACCGGGGTTCCGGCGTGGGTACGAGCGCGGGCTCGGGCACGGGAGCCGGCGAAACCACGGAAGCATCGGCGGAGGCGGGGGCGCCCGTGACCGTCGCCTGCAGGCCCTCCAGGAATTTTTCTATCTCGCCCAGGCGGGCGCCGCTCCAGCTCTCCAGTTCCGTCTCGGGGGTGGCGGCGATGCGCGTTAGCAAATCCACCCCGACGAGCAGTTGATCGAGGTGGGGCCGGCCCAGGCGCAGTTCGCCGCGCTGCGCGGCCACGAAAGCGTCCTCCATCACGTGCGCCACGCGCACCGCGGGGTCGAGCCCGACGATGCGGGCGGCGCCCTTGAGCGAGTGGGCGGCGCGCATCATCTCCTCCAGCCGCGCCGCGTCCTCCGCGCCGCTTTCCAGTGCGAGCAGGCCCGCGGTCAGCACCGCGAGCTGCCCTTCCGCCTCCAGGCGGAAAAGCTCGGCCATCGAGAAATCGGCGTAGTTGTCGCTCATGCGAGGCTCCGGTTCAGGGTGCGGAAGAGCAGGCCTTCGTCGAGCAGGCCCACCGGGCGCTCCCGCCAGTGCAGCATGCCCCGCGTATGCGCGGCATGCGCGTGGGCAAGCGTCGCGGGCACGGGCGCCACCGCCTCGTCGTCGAAGCGATGCAGGCCGGCGATCTCGTCGGCGGAAAACACGAAGCGGTCCGCGCCCCGTCCGATGACGGCGTGGCGCGCGGTCGCGGACAGCGGCCCCGGGGAAAGGGAGAGGCCAAGCGCGGCCGGGAGGGAGACGCAAACGAGGAGTTCGCCGCGGATGTTGACCAGGCCGCTCACCAACGCATCGCGACGGTGGGGCAGCGAATGGACGGAGCGGACCGGCGCGATCTCCTGGAACAGGCCGGCCGGCAGCGCGAACCATTCGTCCGCAACGCGAAAAACCACCGCCGAACGCGCGCCGGCGCGCGTGCCGGTCTTCGCCTGCGCGTGGTGGCGGGCGCCGGCGGCGAGATAGTCCGGCTCGACCTCGGCGTCGAGCAAGCGTGCCGCACCGGCGCCATAAACGGGGCAGTTGCGGCAGTGCCCGTGGACCGACAGTTCGGGACAGGAGCGCTCGCCCCAGGTGCCGATGGTCTTCCAACACGGAGCCGGGCCCCGGGGCGCATCGGCGGAAGGAAGGGGCGGGTTCGTGCTCATGCGACGGGGGCCTCCTCGCCGGCGGCCCGGGCGGCGCGGGCGCGCAATGCGCGGGCGGCGCGGAGCTCGCCTTTTTTCTCCGCATGCAAGGCGAGCTGGGCAAGCGCGCCGAGATGCTGCGGAGCCAGGTAGAGCGTCTTGCGGTAAAATTCCTCCGCGCGCCCCGGGTCGCCCGCGGCGTCGGCGATCACGCCGAGGAGGTAGAGCAGCTCCGGGGTGGCGCCGCGCGCGAGCAGCTCGCGTCCGCGGGCCTCGGCCTCGGCGAGCTTGCCGGCATCGGCCAAGACCTGGATAGCGGCAAGCGTGTCGGAGGGCGGTGCGGGCGGAACGACCGGCGCGGGCGGGGACGGAGGTGGCGCGATCCTGGGCGGGAGGTTTCTGCCAGGCGGAACCGGCGGAAGCGGAGCGGGCCGGGCCTGGGGGAGCGCCGGGACGGGAACCGGCGCCGGAAGGAGCGGGCGGGGCGGGAGGCGTTGCAGCAGGAACGCGCCGGGAATCTTCAAGGCGGTGTAGCCATGCGCGAAAAGGAGCACGGACTCGGCCGGACCGACGGCGAAGAGCCCACCCGGCGCGAGCAGGCCGCTGAGCATGACGATGACCCGGTCCTGCACCGGGCGGTCGAAATAGATGAGGAGATTGCGGCAGAAAACCGCCTCGTAGAAGCCGCGACCGAAGGCGAAGTCCGCGGCGAGCAGATTGGCCTCGGCGAAGGCGACCGGCGCGCGGATGCGGTCGACGACGCGCCACCGGTCCGGGCCGGCCGGCTCCAGGAAACGCTCGCGAAACGACAGGTCCTCGCCCCGGAAGGAGTTCCGGCGGTAGAGGCCCTCGCGGGCACGGGCGACGTTCTCCCGGCTGATATCGAGCGCCTCGATGAGCAGCCGGTTCAAAGGCCAGCCGGCCTGCGCAAATGCCATGGCGAGCGAATAAGGCTCCTCGCCGGTGGAACAGGGTACGCAGAGCACGCGGAACACCATTCCCGGATGGGCGGGGCCCCAGGTTTCGACCGCATGGCGCGCGACGGCATCGAGCGCGGCGCGGTGGCGGAAAAACCAGGTCTCGCCCACGACGACGCGCTCGATCAGCTCCTGCCGCTCCGCCGCCGAAGCGGTTAGCAACCCGAGATAGTCCGCGGGGCCGGCGCAGCCGAGCTTGGCGCAACGCTCGAGCACCACGCGCTCCACCACCCCGGGGCCGAGCGACCCGGCCTCGAGCCCGCAGTGCTCGCGCAGCCAGGTCTCGATGGGGTCGGTGTTCATGGGCGTGAAGCGAAAGGCGGCGTTCAGGACGCGCGCGAGGCGGCGGAAACCGGCGGAGTGTCCGCGCCGGCTTCGGGAAACAGGGCGGCGCGCAGCTCCGGGCCGAGCAGCTCCGCGATCTCGACCCGCTGGATCAGGCCGCGCGGGTCGTGGACGACGGGGCCGAGGTAGGGTGCGCCGCCCGCCTCCAGTCCGAAAGGGCGGAAATCCTCCGGTGCGCACCGGAGTGTCTCGGTGGCACGCTCGGCAAGGAGCCCGAGGAGCCGCGGACCGCCGCGGGGAAGCGGATAATCCACGACGAGCAGCCGCGTGCTCACCCGCCGCGCCGCGGGCCGGCCGAGCGCGAGCCCGACGAGATCGACCACCGGCACGGCGGTGCCCCGGTAGTCGAGCAGACCCGCCACGCCGCGCGGCGCGCCGGGCAGGGACTTCAGCCCGACGATCGGCAGCACCTCGACGATGTCGCGCGCGGAGATCGCATAGCGGTCGGAGCCGAGTTGGACGAGCAGGTAGAGCATGGCGCGCCGGGCGGGAAGGATCAGCCTTGGCGGAGCTTGAAGCGCTCGATGCCGCTGCGCAGGCCGCGGCCGGCCTCCTCGAGGCTGCGGATGGTGGCGTTGCTCAGCCGGAGGGACTCGGCGGTCTCGCGCACGGCCTCCCCGAGCTGGCCGAGAGCCTCGCTGATCTGCCGGGCTCCGGTGGCCTGTGCCTGCATGCCCTCGCTCACCGCGCCGATGCGGGGCGTGATCGATTGCACGTGCCCGATGATCTGGGCGAGCTGCCCCGCGATCTTCTCGACGTCGCGGACGCCCTGGCGGACCTCCTCGGAAAATTTGTCCATGCCCATGACGCCGGCCGTGACGGCGGTCTGAATCTCCTTCACGAGTTGCTCGATGTCCACGGTCGCCACGGCGGTCTGGTCCGCCAGCCGCCGGATCTCGGTGGCGACGACCGCGAAGCCGCGCCCGTATTCGCCCGCCTTTTCCGCCTCGATGGCGGCGTTGAGCGAGAGGAGATTCGTCTGATCCGCGACCTTGGCGATGGTCGTCACGACCGAGCCGATGATGGCCGCCTTCTCGTTCAGCACGGTGAGGCGGGTGTTGATGCCGCCGGCCGCCCCCGTCACCCGGCGCATGGTCTCGTCCATCCGTCCGATCGCCTCGCGGCCCTGGTCGGCCAGCGCCACGGCCTGCTGGGCGCCCTCGCTCACTCCGGCGACCGACTGGGCGAGGTCCTTCGACGTCGCGGAAATTTCGCGCGCGGTCGCTCCGATCTCCGTGGTGGTGGCGGCGACCTCGTTGGCGGTCGTCTGCTGCTCCTTCACTGTCGCGGCGACCTCGTTGATGGCGGAGGCCACGAGCACGCCGGATTGCTGCACGCCCATGACCAGCGTGGTCAGGTCGCCGGCCATCCGGTTGAAGCCGTCCCCGACGAGGCCCAGCTCGTCCTGGCGCTCCAGCGTGATGCGTTGCGTGAAATCACCGCGGCTCATGACCTCGGTCGCGGCTACGATCTGGCCGAGCGGCCGCGCGATGGCGCGTTGGAAAAGCCAGGCGAAGACCGCGAGGGCAAGGATGAGCGTGCCGATGACGGCCCCGGCGATGACGAGGGTGCGCCGCGTGGCCGTCTCGCGGTCGGCGGTCTTCGCGATGGCGGCCCGCTCGACCGCGCCGGCATGTTTGCGGAGAGCGCCGACCGTCTCCTCGAGCAGGGGATTGTATTTTCCGACGAAGCGCTGAAGCGCGCTCGCGTTGTTGGCGGTCAACACGTCTTCGATGACGGCCTGGCCCGCCTCGCTGAGCTTGGCGAACGAGGCCTGCACCTCGGGTGAGAGGCCGGCGAGCTGCGTGATGGCCTCTCCGCGGGCGGCTTCGTAGCGTTGGATGCCGGCCTCGATCTCGTCGGCATCCCTCAGGCGAAGCAGGGTCTGCAGGGCGACCTGCGCGCCGACGAGGCGGTCGAGCCCGACATGGGAGCGACGCAGGCTGTCGGTCACCTCGCCGCTGACCCGGCTGTCGCTGGTGTGCGTCCAATGCAGGAGCAGGGCTCCGGCGAGGGCGATCGCGGCGGTCATGAAAATGGAGGCCGCCGCGAAGGCGAAGAGCCGAAACCGGATCGAGGCGAAGCGTCTCATGGCCGGAGCGGTCATTCGCCGAGCTGACTGATGCTAAGGCCCACAACCAGGGAGCCGATCGGCTGGCCGTCGGCGAGGACCGGCACCGCAACCTGGAGTTGCTGCCGGCCGCTGGATTCGTCGAGCTCGACCGGACCCTGCCAGGTCTTGCCGCTCATGGGCACGTCGTGCTTGGGCTGGCCCCGGTGCGACCAGCGGGTGGTTTTCGCGAGAAAGGCGACCTTGCGGCCCTCGGCGTCGGAGAGGAAGGCCTCGGTGACGAGGTCGGTTTTTTTTGCCTTCAAGAACTGGCCCGCCGGATTCTTGGTGAAGCTCCGGACGAGGGGATCGAGCACGGTGAGTTTGCTCCATTTTTCCTGGTCGAGGGCGAGTTGCTCGGGCGGGACTTCGGCATTGTGGGCTCTGACGGCGCCGACAATCACGGGGTCAGCGGCCCAAGCGGCGACGACCTTAATGAACTCGTCCACCTTGGCCTGGACGGGAGCGGAGAGTGCCTGGGCGAAGGCGGAGCCGTGAACAAAAAGCAGCACGGCCGGCAGAAGGAAGAAACGAACTTTCATGGGGGATTTAGGGGTGGATGGACGGATGGCAAAAAAAGCAAAAGCAGCGCGGGCTCAACCGAGCCTGAATTTCTCCACGCTCGCCTTGAGCCCCTGGGAGGCGCCGTTGAGCTGATCGATGGCCTCGGTGGACTGGCGGAGGGAATCGACGGTCTGCCGGGCGGCCTCGCCGAGCTGGGCCAGGGCGTCGCTGATCTGCTGCGCGCCGGTGGACTGGGCCTGCATGCCCTCGTTGACGGCCTCGAAGCGCGGAGTGAGCGCCTGCACCTGCTGGATGATCTCGCCGAGTTGGGCGCTGACCTGGTGGACCTCGCCGACGCCGCGGCGAACTTCCTCCGAGAACTTGTCCATGCCCATCACGCCCGCCGAGACGGCGGATTGCATCTCCTTCACCATCTGCTCGATGTCGTAGGTGGCGACAGCCGTCTGGTCGGCAAGACGGCGGATCTCGGTGGCGACCACCGCGAAACCGCGGCCGTATTCGCCGGCCTTCTCGGCCTCGATCGCGGCATTGAGCGAGAGGAGGTTGGTCTGGTCGGCAACCTTGGTGATGGTCGTGACGACCTGGTTGATGTTGCCCGCCTTTTCGTTGAGGACGGCGAGCTTAGCGTTGATGGAAGCGCCGGCGGCCATGACCTGCTGCATGGTCTCCTCCATTTTCGAAAGGCCGGCCCGGCCGCTGCTCGCGAGGGTGGCCGTATGCTCGGCCACGGTGGTGACCTCGTGGACGGTCTTCACCAGTTCCCGCGAGGTCGCGGAGATTTCCTTGGATGTGGCACCGATCTCGGTGGTGGTGGCGGCGATCTCGTTGGCGGTGGCCTGCTGTTCCTTCGCGGTGGCGGCGATCTCGTTGATGGAAGTGTTCACCTGGATGCCGGAGCGCTGTACCTGGCCGATGAGGGCGGAAAGCTTCGCGAGCATGGCGGCGAGGGCGTTGCCCATCACGTCGCGCGCGGACTGGGGTTTGAACTCCACCGTGAGGTCTCCGGCGGCCACCCGGTTGGCGGCGGCGCTGAAGGCGCCCAGCGCGGAGACCAGGCGGCCGAAGGCGCGCGTGAGCTGGCCGATCTCGTCGGCGGATTCGCGAACGGGAAGCTCCACCGAAAGGTCTCCCTCGCTGAGCACGGTGGCGGCGGCGGCGAGCGCTTGTACCGGCCGGCTGAAGGAACGCGCCAGCCAAAAGGCGCCGGCACCGGCGAACGCGAAGATCACCGCGCAGGCCCACAGGGCGATCCGCCGCTCGGTGGCGGCGTCCGCGACGAGCGTGTCCATGGCGGTCCGCGCCGCCGCGACGAAATGGTCGACAAGCGCATCCTGCTCCTCGCGCAGGGGGAGATAAGTGCCGGTGTAAAAAGCGGTGGCGGCGGCGCGATCCTGGCCGACCATGTCCATGAACCGGTTTTCGACGGTGTTGAGTTTTTTGGCGTCGAACTCGCCGATGGCCCGGAGCTCTCTCGTCAGTGCGGGGAAGCCGGCGAGCTGGGCTGCGGTCTCCCCGACC
Organism: uncultured Akkermansia sp.; assembly: GCA_966250295.1. GTDB lineage: Bacteria > Verrucomicrobiota > Verrucomicrobiia > Opitutales > Opitutaceae > IMCC26134_A. Next base: position 90,153 of record CBINGR010000007.1, read on the forward strand.
ACCGCGGCGAGGTTCGCATCCGCCTCGAGTTTGCGCCGGCGCTCGTTTTCCGGATCGGCCCCGATAAGCAGGCCGCGCATCGCGTCGCTCATCTGGAGCATGTCGTAACGGATCGAGCCGGCGGCGACGATCAGGTCGTGGTGGCTGCGGAGGGCTGCCTTTTCCCTATGATCGGCGTGGAGCAGAAAAAAAACCCCGGTCAGAAGCAGCGCCAGCACAAGCACCAGCAAGGTGAGGAGGCGTTGGGCAATGGTGAACGATTTCATGGAAAAGCGGGCGCGGCGTTTCCCGAGGCACCCCCGCCGGAAGCCGAGACATTCCCGGCCTGCCCACCCGAAGACGGCCGAGGCCGGCTCTCTTGAGCCCGACGACTGCGACGAAGCGGCGGAACGACCGAAGCGCGGACATCGGGGGTATTCCCGCGAATGGGCCAGCTCATGACGCGAATCTGGCTATCCCCCCGCACGCAATCGACTTAATTGACATAGGGGGATCCCCCCGGGAGAGCCAAGCGGTGGAGAATGACGGGAAAATCCATCTTTTTGCCCCGCGTCTCCATGGTCCCCACTGCCGGTCTTGTCTTACGCTGGTCGCTTTTCCCATGACCCCCCGCATCATTCCCGTCTCCGTTCAGCTCTGGTCCGTGCGCGATCATATCGCCCGGGACTTCGCCGCCACCGTCTCGGCCCTCGCCGCCATGGGATATCAGGGCGTGGAGACGGCCGGCTTCGGCAACCTCGACGCCGCCGGCGCCGCGGCCGCGCTCTCCGCCGCCGGCCTGAAATGCTCGGGCATGCACGTGCCCATCGACGCGCTCCGCCGGCCCGAGCAGGTCCTGCAGGATGCCCGTCTGCTCGCCGCGCGGCATGTCATCTGCCCCTGGTATCCCAAGGAGCTGCTCACTACCCCGGCCGAATGCGCCGCCTTCGGCGAAGAGCTCGCCCGCCTCGCGCGGCGCTTCCTGGCCGCGGGCATCCAGGTCCATTACCACAACCACGATGGCGAGATGGCCCTGCTCGGGGACCGGACCGCCTTCGAGCACATTCTCGACGCCGCGCCGCCCTCCCTGCTCGGCTGCGAGGCCGACGTCTATTGGATCAAGGCCGGCGGCCAGGATCCTGCCACCTTCATCCGCCGCCAGGGCGCGCGCATCCGCCTGCTGCACCTCAAGGACCGGCAGGAGCTCGGCACCGGGTTCGTCGACTTCGCCCCCGTCTTCGCCGCCGTCGATGCGATCGGCGCCCTGGAGTGGCAGGTCGTCGAGGTGGAAAATTACAACCACGATCCGCTCGAATCGGTGCGTCTGTCCCTCGAACGGCTCAGGGCCTGGGGCCGGCGCTGAGCCTCCCCGGAAGCGCCCCCGCCCCGGCCTGACTGTATTCGATTTTTAATTACACATCGGGCCGGTCGTCCGCCGGCCGGGCCGCGGCGTCCCTGGATTTGTTCTCATCGTTTCGCGTAATTATCCTCATCCACATTCGGCGGTCCCGCCCGTGGTTTGGCATCCCCGCTGCAAGTTCGGCGGGCGCATGTCCTCTTCCGCCACTCCCGAGATCCCCGTGCCCGCCGTCTCCGCCCGGAGGCACCGGGTTTTGCCCGCCGTCGTCTATACTCTCCTGGTCCTGGTCATACTCGGCTCCGCGTTCGGCATCGCACGCTACACCACGCGCCTCGAGGCCGCCACCACCGAGAACAACAAGCGCATCAACCTCGCCGGCCGCCAGCGCGCCCTCAGCCAGCGCATGACCAAGGCCCTGCTCGCCTACGAGCGCGACCTTCGCGCCGGCGCGAGCCCCGCCGCCGCTCTCGCCGAGCTGAAAAAGGTCGCCGGTCTCTTCCATGTCGTGCTCCGCGGCTTCGAGACCGGTGGCGTCGTGCCCGGCGCCGACGGCAAGGATTTCACCATGCCCGCCGCCCAGGACGCCGAGGAGCAGCGCGTCATCCGCGAGGCCCTCGCCCTCTGGCTGCCGCTCCAGGAACGCCTCGGCGAAATCGTCGAGGGCCGCGCCGTATCGGAAGCCCCCGCCGGCGCCCCGGAAACCCCCGCCGACTTGGAGGCGGTCGCCGCCGCCGTGGATGCCTTCCGCGCCCGCAATGTCGCGATCTTCGACCTCATGAACGAACTCACCAACCGGACCGAGTTCACCGCCCGGGCCCAGATCGCCGCCGCCGCCAACCCGCGCACCGCCCTCATCGCCGTCGCTGTCGTCGCCCTCTTCCTGATTCCCGGCTTCTATCTCGGCGACCGCGCCCGCCGCGCCCGCCTCCGCACCGAGAAAGCCCTCCACCAGCTCGAATCCGTCCACGGAGCCCTCACCGCCCAGAGCTCCGCCCTCGCCATCGCCAAGGCCGAGACCGACCGTATCATGGACACCGTCCAGGAAGGCCTTCTCCTCATCGACGCCAAGTTCGTCATCGGCGCCAGCCACTCCCGCGAGCTCGCCGCCATCTTCCGCCAGGAACACCTCGCCGGCCGCAACCTCCTCCACCTCCTCCAGCGCCTCCTTTCGGAGAAGATGTTCAACACCACCCGCGATTACTTCGACCTCCTCTTCAACCACGAGCAAAAGGAAAAGGCCGTGCTGAGGATCAACCCCCTGGTGGACATCGAGGTTTCCTTCCCCGATCCCGCCGGCGGCTTCGTCCACCGTTACCTCGGCTTCAGTTTCCGCCGCATCGTCGAGGACGGCCGCGTCGCCCGCGTGTTCGTCGCGGTGCGCGATATCACCGCCCAAGTGGAGCTTGAGAAGCGCCTGCGCGAGGCCGAACGGGTCAAGGAGCGCCAGATGGAGATCCTGCTCGGCATCATGCACGTCGACCCGGAGGATCTCGTCCGCTTCGCCGGGATGGTCGAGCAGGAGCTCGACACCATCAACCAGGCCCTGCGGGCCGAGGATTTCGCCATGCCGACGTCCGACCACCAGACCGCGTTGCGCACCCGGCTGAATCACGTGTTCCGCTGCGTCCACAACATCAAGGGCAACGCGGTTTACCTGCGCCTCGAATACTTCCAGAAGGCCGCCGAAGCCTTCGAGACGAAACTCTCCGAACTCATCGCCCGGCCCAAGCTCGGCGGCGACGACTTCCTCGCCATCGTCGTCGCCCAGTCCGGCCTGCGTGCCGATCTCGACGACCTGATCGAGCTCCGGGGCAAACTCACCGGCCTGCGCCCCGCCGACGACCGTGCCAAGGGCGATTCCTCCGGTGCCTCCGCTTCCTCCCTTGCCGACGGGTTGCGGGAACTGGTGCGGGATATCTCCGCTGCCCTCGGGAAGCCCGCCGAGCTCGATCTGGACGACTACGCCCTCCGCGTGGTTTCCCATGGCCGCCACGAGCTCGTGCGCGACACGCTCATTCAACTCGTGCGCAATTCCCTCGCTCACGGCGTCGAGCTCCCCGCCGCCCGCGCCGCGGCCGGCAAGGCCCCCGTCGCCCGCCTCGAGCTCCGCGGCCTCCCCCGCTCCGACGACGGCCTGATCGGCCTCGTCCTGCGCGACGATGGCGCGGGCCTCGATCTCGAGCGCATCCAGCGGCGCGCCCTCGCCGCCGGCCTCGCCTCCGAGAGCGATTCGCCCGGAGACATCGCCCGTTGCATCTTCGTTCCCGGTTTCAGCACCCGCGACCAGGCCGACGCCCATTCCGGCCGGGGCCAGGGCATGGATATCGTCAAGACTCGCGTCGTGGATGAAGCGGGAGGACGCATCGAGGTGCGGTCCGCCCCCGGCCGCTTCTGCGAGTTTGCCCTCTATCTTCCCGAAATCCCCGAACCTGCCCTCGCCTAAGACCGCCGGCCATGAAACTTCTCGTCGTCGACGATTCCCTGATCGTGCGCCGCACCGTCGAGCGGCACCTTCGCGCCTCCCGCTTCCAGGAGGTGCGCATGGCGTCCAACGGCCTCGAGGCGATCGCCGCGTTCGAGGAATTCCGCCCCGATGTCGTCACCCTCGACATCACGATGCCCGAGATGGACGGCCTCGCCGCCGTCGAGATCCTCCGCAAGAAAAACACCGGCGCGATCATCCTCATCATCTCCGCGCTCGCGGATCGCTCCACCGCCGTCGAGGCCATGAAACGCGGGGCCCACGGCTTCCTGCTCAAACCGATCACCCCCGAGGGACTTCACCTGGCCCTCGAGGATCTGCTCAGCGCCTGACCCCAAACACTCCGATGGAAGAAAAAATCCTCAAGATATTCGCCGATTCCGCCACCCGCTACTTCTCCACCGTCACCACGGGCGCGGTCTCGCTCGGCACGCCCTACCTGCGCGAGGAGTCCGAGGATCCCGGGCTCGACTACGCCGCGGTCGTCGGCATCTCCGGCCACTACCGGGGCCGCGTCTGCTACACGGCCACGCGTCAGAAACTCCACGCGCTCCTCCCCGAGATGGGCGAGGAGACCTTCGACGAGCGGCTCTGCGCCGATCTCGTCGGCGAGATCACCAACAACATCTCGGGCAATGCCCGCGAATCGCTCGGCGCCAGTTTCATGATCTCGCCTCCCGTGGTCCTGTCGGCAAGCGCGCGCGCCGCCCGTTTCGCCTCGGAGACCCTGCCTTGCTACGTCCTGCCGGTGAGCTGGCGGGATCACCACTCCCGCGTGCTCATCACGCTTCAGGCCCAGCCCGTTCACCACGCCGCCCCCGACGCCACATGAAAAAGTCCACCGCCCGCGCGGATTTCTACGTCCGCTCTCCCGACTTTGCCGAACACATCGCCGGAGTCTGCTTCCCTCCCGAGGTCTGGGCCGTCTTCGCCCAGTGCGCCTCCCCTCGTTCGCCCGCAGAAATCGCCCGGGATACCCGCCTCGGCGAGACGGTCGTCGTCGCCGCGCTCCGACGCCTGGCCCGCCGCCATCTCGTGCAAAAGAACCAGCTCGACTGGCAGGCCTACCTCAACACCCAGCGAGTCCCGGCCGCCGAGACGGCGCCGGGCTCCGCTTCCCTATCCGCGCCGGCTGCCCCGGCTTCCGCCGCCCTCATCCCGACCGCCTCGCCGCCGGCCGCCGAAACGGCGGCGGCCCCGGTCGGCGCGCCCGCGCCGGCAGTCTCCGGCATCGAGCCGGCGCCGGAAGCGCCGTTGACCTTTGTCGTGGCCAATGCCTCCGCCGCCGTCGCCCGCCGCGTCGCCGCGCGGGAAACGCTGACTATCCGCATGGGCAAATCCGTCGCCCACCCCGCAAATCCCCTTCTCCCCGTCTGAGCGGCGGCGGGGGCCCTCAGGAAGCCGGCCGCAATCTGCCGGCGTCCGCTCCGGCCGCGGCGCCGGTCGCCGGCCGGGTCCGCGCCGCGGCCATTCCCGGGTTGCCGCCGATCGCGCGGGCCAGCGACACCCTCGCCAGCCAGTAGTCGCGCCTCGCCTCGATCTCCTGGCGCTCGGCCGTGACCAGCTCGCGCCTTGCCCAGCGGAGCGCCAGAGGTCCCGTGCCGACATTCCGGTTGCTTTCCGCCCACAAGCGCCGGGCCTGGGCCAGGCAGTCGCCTCGCCGCGTGAAGGCCAGGCGGCGGCTGGCCCCGACCAGCGCCGCCGCTCCGCGTACCTCCGCACGTATGTCCGTCTCCCGCGCCGCCACCCGGTCCTCCGCCTGCGCCAGCGCGGTTTCCAGCCGCAGCAATTCCGCCTGGCCCTGGTCGAAAAGCGGCACCCCGAGCTGCACCGTGGGGCCCGTCAGCCGCTGGCCCGAGGACTCCTTTTCGCTTTCCACCCCCAGCTTCACGCCGAGCGGCAGCAGCCGGGTGCGCCGTTTCAACTCGCAGGCCTGGCGCATCAGCGCCGCGTCCACGCGATCCGCCGCAAGATCGAGCCGGGTGGCCAGCGCTGCCATCTCTGCCGTGCGTGCATCCGGGACATCCGGCGGCACCGGTGCCGCCGGGCCCGCCAGTCGCCAGCGAGAAGGCGGTCCGTCCAGACCCATGAGCTGGTTCAACCTCTCCCGCTCCAGCGCGAGCTGCGCGTCCACCTGGGCCAGCTCCGCCCCGGTCTCCGCCGCCTGGGCCCGGGCCTGCGCCGCCGCGAGCGGATGCCCGCCGCGCGCGGCCAACCGCCCGCTCCTCGCCTCGTCCTCCCGGTGCAGCACGGCCAGACGGGCGCGCCACTCCTCCCGCGCCGCGAGGACGAGGCAGGCCGTCTCGACCTGGGCGACCAGCCCCAGGGCCTCGTGGGCCGCGCGGCGCTCCGCCGCATTCAGGGCCTCGCCCGCCAGGCGTTTTCTCAACGGAATCAGCAATCCATCGAGCAGGTCGAACCCCGCCGCCAGCGTGCCCGTGCCCGGCCCTCCGCCGGCGGGCCAGCGCATGGTCGCCGAAAAATCCGGGTTGGGCAGCCGCGCCGCCTGCCACAGGTCGGCCTCCGCGAAACTGGCCGCGGCCAGCGTCACCCGCAGGCGGCGGTTGCCGATCAGCGCGGCCCGGGCCGCCCGCTCCGGGGTCAGAGGCTCCGCCAGCAGCGCCGCGATCGCCGCCTGCGAGCGGAGCGAGTCCGGCCGCTCCGAGAGGGAAACCGCCGGGGCGGAACCGCAGCCGGCCAGGAGCTGGTCCACCCCGGCCTGCGCCTCGGGCGCCACGGACGCGCAGCCCGCGGCCAGGACGGCCGCGGCCACGGCCGCTCCGGTCGCTAAAATTCGGATACATCCCGGCCGTCTTCCGGCCCGGGGCGGCTTCGCCTTGCGGATCATTCTGCGCGCGATTCCAAAGCCCGCCGCCGGCGGACGGCGAGCCGGCGATCGTTACCGCCGGATGACAATATCGTCATCCGGCGGGACCGCTCAGCCCACGCCCTCGAGCACCTGCCGGATCACCTTGGCGAAGTCCGTGATTCGATAGGGCTTCGGGATCATGCCCGCGAAACCGTAGGCCCGGTGGTCGCTCAACACGGGGTCGCTCGAATAGCCGCTGCTCACGATCGCGCGCACGTTCGAATCGATCTCCTGCAGCTTGCGCATGGCGGGCAGGCCGCCCATGCCGCCCGGCACCGTGAGATCCATGATCACCAAGTCGAAGCGCCGGCCGGTCGAGATCGCCTCGCGATAGGCTTCCACCGCCGCCGCGCCGTCCGCCGTCGTTTCCACCTCGAAACCGATGCGCTTCAGGAGCTGCGCCGCCATCTCTCGGATGCCCGGCTCGTCGTCCATGAGCAGAACCCGCCCGTTCATCGCTTTCGCGCTCGGGCCGAAGGGCACCGTGGTGAGCGCCTTGCGCCGCACCGACTCGCGGGTCGCCGGAAGCCAGATTCGGAAACGCGTGCCGCGCCCCACTTCGGACTCCACCTCGATGTAGCCGCCGTGTTTCTTCACCACCGCGTACACCGTCGCCAGGCCCAGCCCGCTGCCTTCCTGCTTGGTCGTGAAATAAGGGTCGAAGATCCGGGAAAGGTGTTCCGGCCGTATGCCCGCGCCGGTGTCGCTCACGGAAAGCCTCACCGCCGCGCCCGTCAGGCCCGTGCGCACCGGAGGCGCGCCGTCGTTGGACAGGTTGATCCAGATCACGCCGCCCTCCGACATCGCCTGCACGGCGTTGAGCACCAGGTTCTGCACCACCTGGCCGATCTGGCCCTTGTCCACGTCCGCCGCCCACAGGTCGGCCTCGATCTCGAACTCGCCCTTCACCTTCGAGCCGTGCAGCGAGAAGCGCGCCGTCTCGCGCACCACCTCCGCCAGGTCCACCGCCGAGCGGATCGGGTCGCCGCCTTTTGCGAAGGTCAGCAGTTGCTGCGTGAGATCACGCGCGCGCAGCAGCCCTTTTTCCGCCTCGGAAAGCCAGCGCGCGTTCACGCCGGTGTTCTGGGTGTCGAGCATCGCGAGCGTCACGTTGCCCATCACCACCGTGAGAAGGTTGTTGAAATCGTGCGCGATGCCGCCCGCCAGCACGCCCACCGACTCCAGCTTGGTTGCGCGGAGCATCTCGGCCTCCAGTCTGGCGCGTTCGGTGACGTCGCGCAGCACCAGCACGACGCCCGCCGGCTGGCTGGCGATGTCGCGGATCGGCGCGCAGCGTCCCTCGACCAGGCGGCGCACCCCCTGGCGGTGCACCAGCGCGGTCGAGGAAGGCAGTTCCACCACGAGGGCGTCGGTGAGGGCCCGCCGGTGCGGCGGCGGCAGCGGCTCGCGCGTGCGCTCGTGCTGGAGCGGGCAGACCTCCGAAAGCGTCCGGCCGATCGCCGCGCCCTCGGCCCAGCCGGTCAGCTGCTCCGCCGCCTCGTTCAGGTAGTTCACCACGCCGTGGCGGTCGGTCGTGATCACGGCCTCCACCATCGCGCGCAGGGTCACCCGGAGCCGCTCGCGCTCGCTCGCCAGCTCGTCCTCCGCCGTCTTGCGCGCGTGAAAATCCGAATGCGTGCCGACGAAGCGGACCGGGTTTCCCGCCTCGTCGAACTGCGCCAGCCCGCGCGCCAGGATCCAGCGGTAGCGTCCGTCCCGGCACAGCAGCCGGTGCTCCACGCGGTAGTTCGCCGTCTTGCGCGCGAGATGCAGCTCCATCGCCCGCGCCGCCGCGGCGCGGTCCTCCGGGTGCACCAACGCATCCCAGCCCGCGCGCGAGTCCTCGAGATCGCCCGCGGCGTAGCCCAGCATCTCCCGGCTGCGCTCGGAGACGAAAAAACGGCCCGTGCCGAAGTCTATCTCCCAAATGCCCGCGTTGATCCCCTGCACCGCCAGTTGCCAACGATCCTCGCTCTGCCGCAGCCGCGCCTGGGTGCGCCGCAGGTCGCTCACGTCCGTGAAGACCGACATCACCCGCCCGTAGTCGGGCCGGCCCGCCTCCATCGGCACCGACCAGTGCATGATCGCGTGCACCACGTGGCCGTCGTGCCGGTGAAAGGTCACGTTGTGCACCAGCTCCCGCCTGCCTTCCCACAGGGCCGTGAGTTCGGCCGCGAACGACGCGCCGAAATCCGGCGCGAAACGCCGCAGGTTTTGCCGGACCTCGTCCAGGTCGCGCAGGCCGGCCAGCGCCAAGGCGGTGCCGTTGGCCGCCACCACCTCCGTCATCGCGAAGCGCTCGCGCACCATCTCCGGGTTCGCCTGCAGGTGCGCGACGATGTCCGTGACCCCCTCCTTCCGCCTGGCCTCCAGCCAGGCCACCTGCGCGCGCATGTCCGTCACCAGGATCGCCACCGGCGCGCTGTCGAAGAGAAACTGTAGTTCCCGGGCAGATACAGCGAAGGCCTGCTCGCGGCGGCGATGCCGCCGGCTCACCAGCAGCCACGTGGCGGCCGCCACCGCGCAGCCGGCCAGGGCCATCCCCGGCCAGTCCTGGAGCCAGCTCGTTGCCGTACCGTCCGGCGCGGCGCGCGCCGTTGCCGGCAAAAACGCCGCCGTCGCCGCCGGCAGGGCGGCGCGAAGCCGGAATCGGACGCGCGAAAAATCCATAACTGAAAGGCGAATGTAAAAGCACACCAATCCCTTCGGGGGCCTGTCGAGGCGTGAATGATGCGGTTTCCCCCACCCCTCCCCTACCGCCCGCTACCCACCCCGCTACCCAGCCCGGGGTAGGCGCGGTCAACGCCCCGGGCCCAGCCAGCGCTCCAGCGTGCCCGCGTCGCGCAGAAAAGCCTCCGCCGTGTCGCCCTCCACGAATTCCAGCATCGCGTGGCGTTCGCCGGGCAGGGTTTTCAGTTCCCGCCAGAACTCCGCCCAGCGCGCCTCGCCCGCCGCCAGCGGATGCCGCTCCGCCGCCGTCGGCCACCAATGGAACACGTGCACGTTGCTCACCCGCGGCAGCACCGCGCGCAGCCCCGCCACGCACTCCGCCGTCTCCTCGCCGTTATGCGGTTGCCAGTAGGTGAACAGGTTCGCATGGCCCGCCTCCTCCAGGAGCCGGGCCGCCGACTCGTTCGTGTCCGTCAGCGTGCCGCTGTGGAACTCGGTGGAAACCGTCACGCCGACCTGCGCCGCCAGGGCCGCGATGCGCAGCAAGTCCTCAACCACCGCCCGGCGCTCCGTCTCGCCCATGTCGGCCGAAGCCTTGCCGCCCGGCCAGACCCGGATCGTGGGCGCCCCGAGCTCGACCGCCGAATCGAGCACCTGCCGGAAGGGCAGGCCGTTCAGTTCGCTCCAACCCGCCCGGTAATAGCTCCCGTAGGCCGCCACCGCCAGCCCCGCCTCCGCGGTCAGCGCCCGCACCTCGCGCGCCCGGCCGATGTCGCCATGCGGCACGTGGACGTCGCCGCCCCACTCGATCCCGCGCAGCCCGGCCTTGCGCACCAGGGCGACGATCTCGGCGGGCGAGAGTTTGCGAAACGTGATGGAAACCAGTCCCGGATGGATCATGCCGCCCACCCAAGCGCCGGCGCCAGCCGGCGACAAGCCCCGCGCCTGGTTTTCCCGTTAACCGAACCCGCCACCGGCATCGTCAGGTTCGGGAAGGATCCCGCGAAACGCCTCGCCGAGGCCTCCTGACGCCGCCCGTCATTCGTGTTTCAAGGCCCGCTCCACCTCGATCCCCAGAGCCGAAAGCGAGAGCAGGATGTCGCGCAGGAAAAACGACAGCCCCGCCAGCAGGAAGGCGATGCTGAGCGAAAACAGCGCCATGATGAAGGCCGCCAGCCGGCTTTCCATCAGCACATCCGCGAAAATCGTCACCACCAGCAGGCCCGAGCACATCATGCTCAAAGCCGCGCAGGTGACCGCCCGCCGCACCAGCCCCGCCCGCCGGTACATGATGCGCAACTGCGCCTCGATGTGCTCCCGCTCCGTCGGATTGTCCTGCGCCGCGTGCGCCTGGCCGGCCAGGATGCGCGTGCGGTCCACCACGCGGCCCATTCGGTTGGTCATGGTCATCAGCAGCGAGCCGATGCCCGTGATCAGGATCACCGGGGTGATCGCCAGTTGGATCGTCGGCAGCAGGTTGTCCGTGGCAAAAGCCATGGGCCCATTTCGCCGAAAACCCGCCCGCCCGCAACCTCCGGCCGCGCAAAACCTTCGCAACCCCTCGGCGCGGCAACGGTTCGGCGGAGCCTCTTGCCCCCCGGGGAATGCCAGATCCTGCAATGCCGTAGCCTGCGGGCTGCCGGGGACCGGGGTGCCGGCCGAAAAACCGGCGCCCCCAGGCGCAGCCTGCTGCGCCTGCCGGTCCACTGAAGGATCCTCCGCGTTTTTTGGCCTTCTCGCGCCGCCCGCCTTCCGCGACTTGCCCGCGCCTCCGGCACGTCCCTAGCTTTGGCCTTCCCCGCGCGCCTCTCTCATCACACCACCCGCATCACGCGCCGACACCCACACCATGCACGACGAAGCCCAGCACGCCGCCGCCCTGCTGCCTGCCCTGCCCGATCCCCGCGACCCGCGGTTGCTCGCCTACCTCAATCTGAAGCTTCGCGAACTCGGCCAGCCCGCCGTCGCCCTGCCCGACTCCGCCGGGGAAAACGCCGGCGACCCCGCGTCCTTCGCCCGCCTCGTGGAGCACTTCGTCGCCCTCGGCCGCGAAAAGGACCGCCTCCTGTCCAAGCATCTCTGCCCCGCCGACCAGCGCATCCAGAACTTCCTCTACGCCACCCTCGAGGAGCACGGCCGCGTCCCCCACCTTCCCTCCGCGACCCTGGTCCTCGACCGCCCCGGTCTCGCCCGCGCGCTCTCCCTCCCGCCCGGCGCCAACGAGCACAAGAGCACCATCCTCACCTCCACCCGCCTCCACAACGGCATCCTCCACAACCCCCGGTCCGACCGCCGCACCACCCAGGGCATCTTCCACGTCGCCGAGGGCGGGCTCCCGATTCCCGACGACAAGAAGGCCGTGCCGGCGCCGGTCTTCGCCGCCCTCCTCGCCCGCGCCCTCAATCCCCCCGCCGAGCTGCTCGCCCTCCCCTTCACCGCCCGCGAATCCTTCCCGGCCTGCACGTTCGTCTCTCTCTACCTGCGCCCCGTCGTCGTGCCCGCGGTTCCGGGTTTCACCCCCGCCCGCCGCATGGAGACGCGTTTCTTCATCCCCGGCGCCCTCGTCGCCAACCTCGACTTCGTCGAAAACATCTTCGGCAACGCCGGCGACCCCTCCTTGCCGGCCCACGACGCCGCCCTCGATCCCGAATCCTGGACCGGCCACACCGGCTGCATCATCCTCGCCCCTCACCTCAACGGCCTCACCAAGAAGGAACTCGGCCTCCCCGCCTGGGCCGACGCCACCCCGCGCCAGCGCCGCGATGGCATGTGTTGGAAAAAGGAAGACGAGGCCTACAACGACGGCGTCGCCTTCAAGATCACCGCGCGCGACGCCTCCGGCGTCGTCGTCACCGTCATCTCCGACAACTACTTCGGCTACTGCAAGAAGGAGGTGAAGACCCAGATCTCCTTCGCCGCCAACCTCCTCGGCCTCGCCGAGGAGGAGCACGCCGGCGGCGCCCTCGCCTTCCCCAGCTACGATCTCGGCGAGGATTTCCAGCTCTCCTCCTTCATGCCCGTGGTGGACCACGCCTTCGAGGAGGCGCTCGCCCTTCTCGGCGACCGCGCCGAACCCCAGCCCGGCGGCTGGGCCCGCGACCGCGAGTATTCAAATATCTGCTACGTCCCGGCCGACGCCCGCTTCGATCTCCGCGCCCAGCGCATCGCCTGGGGTCCCGTCGAAAAGCCCGCCCACGTCCTCAAGCTCCTGCCCGGCACCACCTACGTCCTCCCCTCCGGCTACAAGGTCGAGATGGTCCGTCCCGACGCCGCCGCCCGCTGGCGCCTGCGCGGCACCACCGCCGAGGGCCTCCTCTGCCACAAGCCCTGCACCGTCTCCGGCGGCGGCAAATCCGAGATCTCCAAGTCCATCGCCGACGCGACCTTTTCCGGCCCCGTCTTCGTCTCCGACGCCGCCCGTGACCTCGATCTCGTCGAATCCATCCTCTGCCGCGACTATTCCGAACGCTACCGCGACCCCGCCCTCAACAAACCCCCCGGCCAGGGCCGTCCCATCCTTTCCCCGAGGCGCTCCCTCGGCTCCGTCGTCAAGCTGCTCTCCCGCAGCCCCGACTACACCGACGCCTACAACGCCTGGCTCGGCACCATCCCGCGCTATATCCGCGACCTGGTTCTCCTCGTCAAACGCGTCCACAAGCCCGGCGACGGCGACGACTGGCGCCGCCATTTCTCGGTCGACTCGATCAACGGCCGGCCCGGCAACGAGCTCAAATACCACGGCGTCCGGGCCACCACCCAGTTCCTCCGCGTCGGCTACGCCTCCGACGGCGGCTGGCGCACCTTCTCCCTCCGCAGCGACTTCCTGCCCGCGGTGAAGATCCAGGCCGAGGACGATATCACCGCCTCCGCCGTAGCCCCCGCCTCCGCCGTGCAAGGCCTGCCGGCCTCCACTCCCGCCGGCGCCTCGGTGAAGATCGTCCATAACTGCGAGACCCGCCTTTTCCAGCGCCCCGACGACGCCGTCGTCCGCGGCTACGACAAGCACGCCGAGCGGGACTTCGCCGGCGGCAACACCTTCTTCTCCAATTACGAGCCCCTGCCCCGCGCCGCCGCCAACGACCTCCTCGAGGATACCCTCGGCTTCGACGCCTATACCGAGCCGGTGAAAAAACTCGTCCGCGACTTCGCCGCGTCGGCGGACTCCGGCTACGTCGTTCTGCCCTCGCACCCCCGCATCGTGGACGGCAAGCCCACCAAGAACCCCCGCTACCTCCAGGTCCGTCCCGACCTCCTCGATCCCCGCTCCACCGCTCTCGCCCGCATCGGGGCCCGCCTCTACCGCCGCATCCCGGCCGGCGCTCCGGTCACCTTCCCCGTCGGCGCCATCCTCATGGGCCGCCGGCTCAATCCGCCCGAGAAAGGCGTGCGCGCGCTCTGCGTGTTCAACCCCATCCATTACCAGGAACTGCCCGAGGCTTTCATGGACCTCATCGCCAGCCTCACCGGCAAATCTCCGTCCACCACCGGCGCCGGCTCCGAGGGCGCCCTCACCAAAGGGCCCTTCAACGCCCTCCCTCCGGTCTATGACCTGAACGCCGCCCTCGTCTCCTTTCTGCTCACCGGCCTCCCCGCCTTCTCCACCGCCGCCGGCTGGGTCGGCCCGAAGCTCCGCGTCGACCACGACGTCTCCCTCCTCGTCCCGGAAATCTGGTGCCGCATGACGCCCGAGGAGCGCAGCCCGGCCTACCTCATCGAGCACGGCTACCTCGAGAAATGCGGGGACTTCGAGCACGACGGCAAACCCGTCCTCGCCTCGCGCCTCGGCTACCGCATCACCGCGCGTTTCGCCCAGACCTTCCTCGGCCGCGTCCTGGGCAACCCCTCCACCGTCTTCGACGAGGAGCACCTCAAGCCCGAGCTCACGGACCCGGCGGTCTTCGCCGATGGCATGGATAACATCGTCAGCGCCATGAAGGCCGCCGCCGAACACTACTTCGCCGACGGCTCGGTGAACGAGGCCTGCCCGCCGCTGCAGGCCCTCCTCCACATCATGCGCGACGGCACCTGGAACGGCCACGGCCTCGCCTCGCCCGAGGTCCGCCGTCTCTTCGACCGCGACGAGATGCTCCGGAGCGACTGGTACGCCGGCCGCCTCGAAGCCAAGCGCCGGATCGACGCCGCGGCCTGGGATGCCCAGGCCCGCTACCTGGAAAAATTCCTCAAGCGCGCCAACTACGCCGATGTATCCGTTCGGCTGGAAATCCCCGCCCGCCTCGACCGCGTCATCGCCCAGGCCCGCGCCGCCGCCTCCCCCGCTTACCTCGCCCAGCTCCGCGGCACCCTCGGCGCCGAGCCCGCCGTGGCAGACCACATCGCAAAGAGCCACAACCGTAGCTAAACGATCGCTGAAGTCAGGGACGCCACCGGCGCGCCCAAACCGGCCCGGCCTCGGCAAAGGCGGGGCCGGTGCAGTTCGGTTTACGTTATTCCTTTCCGCTCGTTGCAAAGGACTGGCCCCCTTGGCGACCCTCGCGTGCGTCGCATCAGGAAATCATTCCTGAAGTGGCGAATGGTTTACTCCACCACCCATGAAAGCTTCACGCATACTCCCTCTCGCCGCCATCCTGGCCGCCCCATTTGCGCTTAATGCCCAAGTGGTTATCGACGATTTTAGCGATCTCAACGTGTCCGAGTACACCCTGACCCGTGTACTGGATAACGGTTTCGCGGAAGCGAACGTTTCCTTTTCCGCATCCTCCGGCAGCCTCGTCGCTTCCTACGCGGGAACGGTGAACCAGGCCGAACAGGTTCTGTTTCTCCGGAGCGACTACACTCTCTTCGTCGGTGAGACCCTGACCGTGGACGTCAGCTTCGCCACCCAGGCCTCCCAGATGGACTTTGGCATCGCGGTCTCGGCGACCACTCCCACTGCCGCCTCTTCCGGCGACACCGACACGCGTGACGCCTTTGCCTGGGCTGCCGTTTATGTGCGTCCCAGCCAAAACTCCGTCCGCAGCACCTTCGCGGACACGACCGCCCCCGTTACCGCCACGGGCGTTTTGACCGCCGACGAAACCACCGTCAGCAAGCTCTTCATCCGGAGAAACACCGCGAACGAATTTGTCCTTGGGTATGTCAACAACAGCGCCGTGGAGGTGATCAGCCAGACCGTCACCTTCATTTCGAGCCCGCTGGTGGGTGCCCAAATCGGTTTCTATGGCGACCTCCGCGCTGTCGGCGGCACCCTGGGCTCGCTCGACAATCTGAGCCTGTCCAACGTCCCCGAGCCCGCCTCCGTCGCCGCGCTGGCCGGAGCCCTTGTCTTCGGTCTGACTGTCGCCCGTCGGCGCCGTCGTTCCGCCTGAGCCGCACCGCCCGGCTGCTGCGCTCTCTTCCTGGGCCGCCCGTTTAACGGGCGGCCTTTTTTCCGCCAGAACACCCCGTCACCGCACGCCGGTGGCATTTCCAAATCGAACTTTTTACCAACCCGCGCAGTCCGCCTCCCCTGCGCTTGACCAGCCCCCGCCCCACCCGCTTCCTCTCGCCGCATGAGCGACCGTCCGGCCACGCCCTCCACCGTGAAATACAAACGCATCGTCCTGAAACTCAGCGGCGAAGTGCTTCGTGGCAAAGGCTCCGATCCCATCGACCCGCAGATCCTCGAGGATATCTCCCGCCAGGTGAAAATCGCCCACGACACCGGTGTCGAGGTCTGCGTCGTTATTGGCGGCGGCAACATCTTCCGCGGCCTCACCGGCTCCCAGCGCGGAGTGGACCGCACCACCGGCGACTACATGGGCATGCTCGCCACCGTCATCAACTCCCTCGCCATCATGGATTGCCTGGAAAAAATGGGCGTCAGCTGCCGCGTCCAGTCCGCCATCCCCATGAACCAGGTGGCCGAACCCTTCATCCTTCGCCGCGCCGTCCGCCACCTCGAAAAGGGCCGCGTCGTCATCTTCGCCGCCGGCACCGGCAATCCCTATTTCTCGACCGACACCACCGCCGCCCTCCGCGCCTCCGAAATCCGCGCCGACATCATCATGAAGGCCACCAAGGTCGACGGCATCTACAACAAGGACCCGAAAAAACACGCCGACGCCGTCCGTTACGACAGCCTCAGCTTCATCGATTGCCTCAAGCAGCGTCTCAACGTCATGGACAGCACGGCCTTCAGCCTCTGCCTCGACAACAATATGCCCATCCTCGTGTTCGACCTCCACGCACCGGATGTCATCAATCGCGCCATCCGCGGCGAGCAGGTCGGCACTCTCGTCCACGCCTGAGCAGCTTTGGAGGGCGGCACCTCGCCCGGCTCAGCCTCGGCTGAGCCGCTTCGGGTGAAACGGTAGGGCGGGACCGCTGGGCCCGCCGCGAATTCACTCTGGCTACGCCTCCCAAACCGGCGCGCCCAGCGGTCGCGCCCTACCTCAAACCAAACGGCGCCATCCGCCCTTCCCCCACTCCCTCATTCCCTCGCTCTCCCACTCCCTCACTCCCTTCATAATCTGACTGGTCGATAATCCGGGGAAGGGCAGGCCGTCACCTTCGGGGCAGACTTTGCGTCTCCACCGCGCCTACCCCATGACTTCCCCTCCCGCCTCTCCCGGGCAGTCCCTGCTGGCCGCGCTCTCGCTTCTCGCCTCCGTCTCGCTCGCCGCCGCGCCCGTCGTCGAGCGCCTTTCGCGGGGCGTCGTCGCCGTCCATCAACCCGACGGCCAGGTCTTCGTCAGCTGGCGCCTTCTCGCCTCCGACCCCGAAGCCACCGCCTTCAATCTTTATCGCAGCACCGCCGCCACGGCCACCTCGCCCGACCGCCTCGGCGCGACCCAGGCAAGCGGCCCGGTCACGGTCAAACTCAACGCCGAACCGCTCACCGGTCCCACTTGGTCGCTCGACCCTTCGCCCAGCCTCTCGGGCGAAACGAGCTACTTCGTCCGCCCGGTCATCGACGGCGTCGAGGGCGAGCCCAGCCCTACCTTCGCCTTCCTCGCCAATCCGCCCCCGCTGCCTTACGTTTCCATCCCGCTGCACACGCCCGCGGGCTACACGCCGAACGACGCCTCCCTCGGCGATCTCGATGGCGACGGCGCTTACGAAATCATCCTCAAGCAGGAGCAACAGCCCCGCAACAACGCCCATGGCGGCCTCACGGGCGAGACGATCCTCCAGGCCTACAAGATCGATCCCGCCTCGGCGGGACCTCTCTGGACCATCAACCTGGGCAGAAACATCCGCGAGGGCGCGCACTACACGATGTTTATGGTCGCCGACTTCGACGGTGACGGCCGCGCCGAACTCGCCTGCCGGACCGCCGATGGCACCGTGGACGGCACCGGCAAGGTCATCGGCGATCCCGCCGCCGACTGGCGCGGACAGGGCCGCCTGGAAGGCCGCATCGCCCAAGGCCCGGAATACCTCACCGTCTTCGATGGCCGCACCGGCGCCGCCCTCGCCACCGCCGGCTACATCCCCCGCCGCCACCCCGGGACCGACAACCCCACCGCCGAACAGATGAAAGCCGTCTGGGGCGACGACTACGCACACCGCTCCGACTGCTTCCTCGCCGGCATCGCCTACCTCGACGGCCACCTGCCCAGTCTCCTGCTCTGTCGCGGCATCTACACGCGCACCGTCATTGCCGCCTGGGACTGGCGCGGCGGCCAGCTCAGCTCGCGCTGGGTCTTCGACAGCGACAAGCTCGGTCCGTCCGACCACACCAACCCCTGGCGCGGCCAGGGAAACCATAACCTCTCCGTCGCCGACGTCGATGGCGACGGCCGCCAGGAAATCGTCTACGGCGCCATGGTCGTGGATGACGACGGCACCGGCCTCCACACCACCGGCTGGGGCCACGGCGACGCCCTTCACGTCGGTGACTTCGTCCCCGACCGCCCCGGCCTCGAAATCGGCGACATCCAGGAACGCTTCGACAAACAGGGTCTCAGCCTGCGCGACGCCCGCAGCGGCGAGCCCATCTTCACCATCCCCGCCGTCCGCGCCGCCGTGGAGGGCGGCGACAAGGGCGAGGGCCCCGGCCGCGGTAACACCTTCAACATCGACCCGCGTTTTCCCGGGGCCGAATCCTGGGCTGCCGGCGCCGGCATGGATGGCATTTACGATGCCGCCGGGAAAAAATTCCTCGAGCGCCGCCCGCGCGGCCTGCCCTGCAATTTCGGCGTCTACTGGGACGGCGACCTGCTCACCGAGCTCCTCGACCAGAACCGCATCGTGAAGTGGAACTGGCGGACCGGATCCGTGGACCCGCTGCTCATCGCCCACGCCTGCACCTCCGTGAATGGCACCAAGGCCAACCCCGCCCTCAGCGCCGACCTCTGGGGCGACTGGCGCGAGGAAGTCGTCTGGCCCACCCGCGACGGCCGCGAGCTGCGCATCTACACCAGTACCATTCCGACCGGACACCGCTTGGTCACCTTCATGCACGACCCGCAATACCGCGTGGCCGTCGCCTGGCAAAACACCGCCTACAACCAGCCTCCGCACCCCAGCTTCTACCTCGACGAAGCCGCCCCGCTCCCGCCCCGCCCGGTGGTCGAATTCCCCGCGGCTGCCGCCCCCTGAACCCGCCATGCGCCTGCCCTGCCGCTGCCTTTCTCTTCTTACCCTGGCCTTCGCCGCCTCGCTCCCGGCCCAGACCCCGGCGGCCGAGGCCGCGCCGGGCGCCCGCACCAAGGCCCCCGAGCCGCTCGAGATCAACAGCGGCCGCATCCCCGCGGCTTACCCGATCCCCTACGCTCCCGCCACGCCGGCCGAGATCGAGGCCGTGCTCGCGCGCGTTCTCGATTATCTGGAGACCGCCAGCCCCCTCCGCATCGTCGACCGCGACACCCGCCAGCCTGTCGCCGATCTCGCCGCCCTTTCCGGCGAGGTGGGCTTCGAACCCGGGGAGTTTTCGATTTTCGGCTACGAGTGGGGAGTCACCTATGCGGGCATGTTGCTCGCCGCCGAGGCCACCGGCGACGCGCGCTACCGCGATTACGCCGCCCGGCGGCTCCACGCCATCGCCGCCGTCGCCGCTTACCTCAAGACCCGTCCGCCCCTGCCCTCCGCTTCCGCCGGCGCCTCCGGCCCGCGCCGGGGCCGCGCGCTGCGAGGCATGCTCGCCCCCCGCAGCCTCGACGACGCCGGCTCCATGGCGGTGGCCTTGATCAAGGCTTCCCGCGCCGGCCTCGAGCCCGACGCCCTGCGCCCCTGGATCGACAATTACCTTCGCTGGATCTCCACCGGCCAAAAACGCCTCCCCGACGGCACCCTCGCGCGCGACCGCCCACTGCACGACACGCTCTGGCTCGACGATCTCTATATGAGCGTGCCGGCCCTCGCCCAGATGGGCGCGCTCACCGGCCAGCGCCGCTATTTCGACGACGCGGTAAAACAGGTTCGGCAATTTTCCGCCCGAATGTTCGTCCCCGAAATTGGCCTTTATCGCCACGGCTGGGTCCAGGAAATGGATCCCCACCCCGCCTTTCACTGGGCTCGCGCCAACGGCTGGGCCCTCGTCGCGATGGCGGAGCTCCTTTCCGAACTGCCGGAAGCCCATCGCGGCCGCGCTGCCGTGCTCGCCCAGTTCCGCGCCCACGCCGCCGGCCTCGCCCGCGTGCAGGGCCACGCCGGCCTCTGGTACCAGTTGCTCGATCGGCCCGATTCCTATCCCGAGACCTCCGCCTCCGCCATGTTCGTCTACGCCATCGCGCGCGGCATCAACCGCGGCTGGCTCGACCCCCTCGCTTACGGCCCGATGGTCTCCGTCGGCTGGAACGCCGTCGCCCGGCAGGTCAACGCCCGGGGCCAGGTGGAAAACACCTGCGTCGGCACCGGCATGGGCTTCGACCCCATGTTCTACTTTTACCGTCCCGTCAGCGTCCACGCCGCCCATGGTTATGGCCCGGTCCTCCTCGCCGGGGCCGAGATGCTGACCCTTCGCCAGTACAAGGGCGCCGCCGCCAACATCAACGACAGCTCCCTCCAGTTCGCCCCCTCCCCCTCGCGGCATTAGCAATCCGGCAACCCACGCGCCCCAGACGGGCCTGCCTGCTATCCGCGATCATCTGCGCTATCCGCGGTCCGATGGATCGGGGCCTCCCCGCCCCGCCCGCAGCGCGCTCTCGACAAGCCCGCACGCGCTGCCGGATACTCATGGGTTTAACTCACCTTAACTCATCGCGCCCATGTCTTCCCCCTTCCTCGCCGACGCCCAGACCCGCATGAAAAAAGCCGTGGACCACACCCTCCACGAGTTTGCCAACATCCACACCGGCAAGGCCTCCCCCTCCATGGTCGAGGGTATCCAGGTCGAGGCCTACGGCGCCATGTCCCGCATCAAGGACTGCGCCGCCATCAGCACGCCCGATCCCCGCATGATCGTCATCACCCCCTGGGACCGCAGCCTCACCCAAGCCATCGCCAAGGGCATCCAACTCGCCAACCTCGGCTTCAACCCCGCAGTGGACGGCAACGTCGTCCGCGTGCCCCTCGCCGACATGAGCCGCGAGCGCCGCCAGGAGTTCGTGAAGGTCGCCCAACGCCTCGCCGAGGAAGGCCGCGTGCAGATCCGCAACATTCGCCGCGACGTCCTCGAGTCCGTCAAGAAGGCCAAGCTCCCCGAGGACGACGCCAAGCGCACGGAAAAGGAAATCCAAAATCACACCGACAAGAGCATCGAGGATATCAACAAGCACCTCGCCGCGAAGGAAAAAGACCTCCTCACCGTCGGCTGAGGTCCCGTGTAGGGCGGGGTCGCCGCACCCCGCCGTCCGTTGCGCCATCCGCCATCGCGGCGGGATGCGGCGATCCCGCCCTACGCTCCGCGCCTCCGCCTATTGGTCATTGGACATTAGCCATTGGTCATTTCCCTCATGTCCGCCGCCTCCCTCCCCCGCCGCCTCGTGGTCAAACTCGGCACCGGCGTGCTCACGCACGGTATCGGCCAGTTGAATACGGAGCGCATCGGCGCGCTCGCCTCCGGCATCGCCGGTCTGCGCGCCGCCGGCGTGGAGGTCATCGTCGTCTCCTCCGGCGCGGTCGGTCTCGGCATGGGCCGCCTCGGCCTGCTGAAAAAGCCCGCCGAGGTCCCCCGGAAGCAGGCCTGCGCCGCCATCGGGCAAAGCCTGCTCATGCAGACCTGGCAGCGGGCCTTCGATCCCCACGGCAGCACCGTCGCGCAGGTGCTGCTCACCCACGAGGACCTCCGTTCCCGCGCCCGCCACCTCGGCGTGCGAGCCTGCCTCGAGGAGCTCATCCGCTACGGCGTCGTGCCGGTTATCAACGAAAACGACACCGTCAGCGCCGCCGAGATCAAGTTCGGCGACAACGATACCCTCTCCGCCCTCGTCGCCGGCTTGGTCGACGCCGAGCAGCTCGTCATCCTCTCCACCGCCCCCGGCCTCATCGATATGAAGGGCACGGGCAAGATCCTCCCCGTGGTCGAGAAGATCACGCCCGAAATCGAGGCCATGGCCGGCGGCACCACCGATGTCACCGCCACGGGCGGCATGATTTCCAAGATCACCGCGGCCAAGATCGCCCTGCGTGCCGGGTGCGGAGTCTTCATCGCCAGCGGCGCCGAGCCCGACATCCTCGCCCGCCTGCTCCGCGGCGACAATCCCGGCACCTACTTCGTTCCCTCCGGCGTGCCCCTGGAGTCGCGCAAGCGCTGGATCGCCCACTACCAGCGCCCCACCGGCAGCGTGCTGATCAATGCCAACGCCGTCCCCGTGCTCCGCGACCAGGGCCGCAGCCTGCTCGCCATCGGTGTGACCGGCGCCCGCGGTCGTTTCGCGGCCGGCGAGATCGTTAATATAGTCGCGCCCGACGACACCGTGATCGCCCGCGGCGAGACCACCTTCAGCGACGTCGAAATCGCCCGGATCGCCGGTCTCAGCAGCGAGCAGGTGAAGCCCCTCTTCCCCTCCCGCAAACGCCTCGAAGTCGTCCACCGCGACGACCTGGTGTTGTTGTAACATTCCGGTCCCTCCGACCTTGGACTGCGGCAGCCTGCTGCCGCTTTCGACGGCACACCCTGGCGCGCCGCTGCCGCCGCGCTCGTCACCCGTCACCCATCACTCTTCACCTGCAAGTCATCCGTCCAGTGGCGAACGCACACCGAGGCCGGGCTTGCTCATCACGTGAGTATAAATCTGCGTGGTCTACACACTCTCGTGACCGAGCAGATCCTGCACCGTGCGAATGTCGGTCCCTGCTTCCAGCAGATGGGTCGCGAAAGAATGCCGGAGCGTGTGGCAACTCACGGGTTTTCCGATGCCCGCACGCTCCGCGGCCATCTTGACGGTCTTATGCAAGGCATTGTCACTCAGGTGATGCCGCCGCCGGCCCGAACGAGGATCCAAAGATGGAGAACGCGCCGGGAACACCCATTGCCAGCCCCACTCTTTGCCTGCGTTGGGATATTTCCGCTCCAAGGCATCAGGCAACCAAACCCCGCCGAGTTCCTCCGCCCGGTCCTGTTCCCATCGAATACGCAGACGCTCCAGATGCATACTTAATTCCGGCTGCAAGGACGCCGCCAGCATCACCATCCGATCCTTGTCGCCTTTGCCCGAGCGCACCAGAAGTACATTCCGCTCGAAATTCACTTCCTTCACCCGCAGCCGCAGGCATTCCATCAAGCGCAAACCTGAGCCGTAGAGCAAACGCACCATCAGCCCGGGCGTGCCATCGATCTGGGCCAGCAGGCGCTTCACCTCCTCCCGGCTCAACACCTCGGGCAAACGTCTGCCCCGCGCCGCGCGAAGCGTGTCTCCCAGTTCGCCCAGTTCGCGGCCCAGCACCCGTTTGAAAAAATATAAGATCGCCGAAAGCGCTTGGTTTTGCGTGCTCGCCGCCACTTTCCGTTCCACCGCGAGATGCTCCAAAAAGGTCCTGACGTTTTCCACCGACGGTTCAGAGGGACCGATATACGCCAGATAGCGACGCAGCATCTCCACATAAGCCTGCTCTATGCGCAACGAGTAGTGATTTACCCGGGGGAGCGACGAAGCGCACGTTAGGCAAAAATACCATGCTATTGCAGCCCTTTAATTACAGCGGATATCTGCCAGTAATCGAGCGAACCTTCGCTTCCGGCCTAGATCCCTATATCCATCCGACAGGTTTTGACGCGACGCGCATCATCACGGGAGTCGCTAAGCCGGAAAACGAGATTGATCCATTTTACACTCCCGCAAGCCCCCAAAGAGGGAATGCCTCAGGCAACAGCCGCCTCTTCACTACGGATCTTCGGCCGCTAGCTTTCCAAGAGTCCCTTCATCATACTGGCGATGGTGCCCTGCCACAAAATACGTTTGAGCTACAGTTTCGCTTCGAGGGAAAGACTCTAGACCTTAATTTAATAGGAGATGAAGAATTTCGGAGTCTTTACTTCAAAAATGAAGGAATAAAGGCGGAGGATCATCTCTTCTCCCAATGTGTAGATTATTACTTGGAGGAGCGTGGCCTTACGACCGGATATGATACATACGGATGGCTCAGCGTTGCCGCTTACGGGCTGCCTATATCTGGATATGTTCATGCGTGGAAGTCGGCTGAATCGGTGACTCTGCGGCATACAAAGACAATCAGGCTGAAATGAAACCTGAGCCTAACCATGCGATGGAGCCAACTCCGGTAAACGTCACGGTTCCTGCTGACGCAGGACCCGCGCCGTTTACCTCCGCGGCTCATCTTGGGCATTAGGCATATCGACCCAATTTCGAGTCCACGGTATCGAAGCTCTCCATGGCAGCCCTCCGGGACCGCCTCGAATATAAAGCGGAATCGAGAGAAGTGACCGAACCGAATAGAATCACCGCTAAACGCATCATTATAGTTCGCATGCGACCCCTTGAGCTGTCCGCTTGGGGCGAAGCGCGAGAAAAGGAAGCGGCTCCGATTTATCGACTTGCCGACGGAGCCGGAAAAAGAAGAAATCGAACCATGAGGACCCGAATCAGAATCGATCCCTTGGCATCGATGCCCCAGCGTCTTCTAAAATATACGAAGCCTAACCAGGCGATGCAGCCAACTCCGGTAGCTGTCACGCCTCGTGCTGTCGCACGAGCCGCGCCATCTACCTCCGTGGCTGATCTTGAGCGTTAGGCAGAAAACCAAACAAATGAATCCCGAATCGAACAGGTCCAATTTCATCATACTCCAACAGCTCATCAGGGCAGTGGTAGACTCAGCAGCCGAAGCCCTTGATATTCGGTTTCGCCACACTAGCACGAAGCTGGAAGATTTAGGACATGGCCTTAATCTTGTCGATATGACCGGCAATCAGATCCTTTTTTCTTGGGCTGATCCTCTTTCTACACAGAAGCCTATGCGAATCGAGATTTCCCTCGGCCATACCGGGCCAAAGTTTGACCCTGTTATTGTTCTCACTGGATACAAAGAAGATCCTCGCGTGTTTGTTTTCGATGAGCCGGAATGGAAGTTGTTCGGCGAATTTAGATTCGCTACCGTCAAAAGCCTCAAACGAATGAAAGAAGACGGAGCCTAACCATGCGATGGAGCCAACTCCGGTAGCTGTCACGGTTCCGGCTTGCGCCGGAACCGCGCCATCTACCTCCGTGGCTCATCTTAAGCGTTAGGCAGAAATAAAAACAATGAGTTCGCCTTTTGAGGGCATGAGTTGGACACTCTCCACGCGTCAACCTTGGCGTGCCATCGATGCAGACGGTTGTATCGAGTTGACGCAGCCGGAAGGAGTGGGGGCGATGCACATTAGCAGCGCCCGGAAGAGTTCTGGCGGCGTTTCTGATTCGGAACTTGCGGCGGAGTTAGCCAAGAATCTTCCCGAGGATAGCGAGTGCTCGCGGACCGCATGCGGCTCATTTCCGGGTTTTGTGGCCGAGTATACCGATTGGCACTCCGACGCGTATTGGCGTAAGTGGATGTTAGGCTGCGGAAGCGTGATGCTTTTTATCACCTACACCTGCAAGCGTGGAGAGGAAGATTTAGAGGCGGATGAGGCGGCCTCTCTTCTACACACACTTAAAATCAGATGAAAACAGAGCCTAACAAGGCGATGGAGCCAATTCCGGTAAATGTCACAGTTCGTGCTTACGCACGACCTGCGCCATTTACCTTCATGGCTCATCTTTGACGTTAGGCAGAATCATGAAACCGCGCCCTCGACTCTTTAAGGCTCACGCCAAGTGCGTGGCTGATGCGTTAGTGAATCGCGGTTGGGTAGTAGCCCATGAGTTCACGGCGCCAGGGGATTCCGAACCTTACGAGATCATCTTGGAATGGACCAAGGACGAGGAACCGCAGAAGATTGATCCGGCCGAATTACTGAAAGAGAAACAGAATGAAACCAGAGCCTAACAATGCGATGGAGCGAAGCCGGATACTTGTCACGGATCGTGCTGACGCACGCTCCGCGCCAAGCATCCGTCTCGCTCATCTTGGGCGTTAGGCAGAATCAGAAATGCACGCGGGCAAAATCAGCTTCGGACTGCTCTCAGCGGTTATCCTCAGTTTACCGCTGTGCATCACTGTCCATCTCGCGTTCCGGTGGTTTCGAGCGACAAAATGGGATTCGGACCGACATAGGAGATTCAAACGCGCGTTGGTTATCGGCTTATTGGTGCTCGGTGCACCATACACGCTAGCGAATGTGATTGATGCGGCCACGCATCAAAGCGGCACCCATTGGGGAAGTGCCTTGGTTTCGATTTATTTCGGATATCCCATGATGCTGGCTGTTTCTGCGGCGGTCGCGTATGGTCTATCTTTTACCGCGAAAAAGAAGACGGTCAGAAATGAAAACTGAGCCTAACAAAGCGATGGAACGAAGCCGGATACTTGTCACAGATCATGCTGACGCATGCTCTGCGCCAAGCATCCGTCTCGCACATCTTGGGCGTTCGGCAGAATTATGAAAACCCACGAGAAAGTCGCGTCTGAATTTGGTCGCCACATTGTGGCGAAGAACTGGCAAGCTGCACATTCGATGCTGTCGGCCGATCTCCGCTCGACGCTATTACCGTCCGACCTAGAGCAGGAGATGCGAGACATGATTGAATACGCGGAAGACGAGATCACCGATTCACTACCTGTCACCGAAATGGAAGATTGGCCCGATAGGGAAGAGTCGGATTTGGGTTGGGTTTACGTTGCTCTAAGTGGCAGCACGTTTTCCGAAGCGGTAACCGTCGTGGTTTCGAATCAAGAAGGCCGTCATGTTATTCGAAGCCTCGAATGGGGACGGCCATAATCTCATCAGAAAGATGAAAACTGAGAAGCCTAACAATGCGATGGAGCGAAGCCGGATACTTGTCACAGTTCGTGCTTGCGCACGCCCTGCGCCAAGTATCCGTCTCGCTCATCTTTGACGTTAGGCAACGCACGCCATGAAGAAGTCAGCACGAGTTATTCACGTCGGCCTAGCTGAGGCGTTGACCAAAGGGCAACCACCTCCCGGTAATCTCGCCGTTCCCGTTTTTTCGCACGGCTCACTCGTGGTTGAGCTTTACACTCCAGTCGGGCATGACCCACAGAAGCCGCACACCAAAGATGAGGTTTATTTTGTCACCCGCGGCAAGGGATTATTTTTTGATGGAGAGCAGCGTCATGCAGTCGAGGCGGGTTCGTTTATTTTCGTCGCCGCAGGAGAAGTTCACCGTTTTGAGGACTTCTCATCCGATTTCGTTGTCTGGGTTGCTTTTTATGGACCAGAGGGAGGAGAGAAGGATGCCTAACAAGAGCGCTGCAGCGAACCGCCGCCCCGCTGGGCAGTTTGACGGTTCGGGTAATCTGTCAGCGATTGTTGCAGCCGACCGGGCGTTTCCGGCGGCGGTCGCTGAGCTTGGTCGTTAGGCAGAAACAAATCATGCCGAACAAACCAGAAATCCCCTTTCGGAATCGCAGCCCGTTTGGCTGGTGGGTTTATCGGGAGCTGGAACAGTGGATTCCTGACCCGAAATCCAAAAAGAAGAAATGCCTCGTTTGGGAGAATACGCGAATTATCCAAGCGAAGACGAGAGAAGAGGCTTACGAGAAAGCGAAAAGATTAGGTGCAGAAGGGAATCCGAGAAAGACGGAAGGTGGGCGGTGGAAATTCTTGGGTATTGCTGATCTCCTGCCAATCTATGAAGAGCTTGAGGACGGCGCTGAGATTATATGGAACGATTTGGGATACATGAGCCCGTCGAAAGCAAAAGCCTTGGTTGCAACCAAGAAAAGTCTTCAGGTATTTAATGATAAAGAAAACTGCGCCTAACAAAGCGATGCAGCCAACTCCGGTAAATGTCACGATCCCTGCTGACACAGGGCTCGCGCCATTTACCTCCATGGCTCATCTTTGACGCTAGGCAGAAATCATGAGACGCATTGAAATCTATTCAAGGGACCACGTTTTGCTAATCTATCCCTGTCGGCGGACCGATGCCGGCTTCTATCTTTCATCGGCGCCCTACAAGAAAGTGGAGCCAAATGCCCGAGATGTCGGAGCGGCACTGAGAGACGCGCTTGCCGTTGAGGGCAATATTGCTACACCGGGAAGAGCCGACTATCCTGCACTTGCCCGAGAGCGCTACACTGCCGCCGACGTGAAAAACGAGGCTAGTTTCATGAGAGGAGCCTCGCTGCTTGTGGTGACACAGGATACAGATGGATTTACTATTATTCCGACCCGGAACGGTGGAACTGCAGGGCCAAACAAGGGATTTATTCCGCACTTTGAGGAAGCTCTAAAGCTCGACCGGGCCACTGAATTTGAGAAAATTGGAGTCGAGATATTGAAACTGATTAGAAATGAAACCTAACAAAGCGATGGAGCAAACTCCGATAAATGTCATCCCGCAGCGCGGGACTAGCGCAGGACCCGCGCCATTTATCTACGCGGCTCTTCTTGGATGTTAGGCAAAAGAAATGAAGATCACCTATATCCTTATCCTCGTCGTCGGACTGCTGTGGATCGGCTTGGGGCAGGTCGTCACGTTCGCCACGTCCCGCGAAGAAGGACTCGCCGTCAGATTGAACCGTGAACCTCAGAATTGGGACCTTCGCATTGTTCGCGAGAGCTACTTCCTCAAAAAGGCCGAAGAAGCTCAGTATACAGAACTCCTGAGGAAGTTTATTGAAAAGAATCATAGAATATCCGAGATCCGGAGGCACGAAGGCGATATCGCCGTCGGGATCGCGTGTGTATTCTGCCTTATGGGATGGATCAGGGAGAAGAAATATGAAAAGAGAAAAAGCGCCTTCTAAGAAACTTCAAAATTTGTGTTGGTGATGAGTAACTTATGAATAGCTATCCATCGGCATTATCGACACCTTGGCTTGGCGCCCCGCAGTCCCTGCTTACGCAGGCACCGCGCCATTTACCTCCATGGCTCATCTTGGGCGTTAGGCATACATGAGAAATAGAATGCGCGCCAGTGTTGCCTTCATTGTGATGCTTGCTGGATGCTCCCGCATGGCAACTCGTGAGAACCCATACCTCGACATGTTGCCAGACGGAGCTCAAGAGGTCCGCTCGCAGACAATTCCCGCAGGTATCGACTATTCATTCTTCCTGAAAGCTAAAGTAAGTCCGACCGAATTTGCTAAATTCGTAGAGGCGGCATGCCTCGGCGAAGGGGGCGCACAGGACGTAAATTTACAAGAGGATGAAGTGAAGGCCTGGTGGTATCCAAAGCGAAGCGGAGTTTACTACGGGCTTTTGAAGCGTCGCGAGGACAGTGATGCGATTGGGGCCATACTATGGGCTACATATGAAGATGGTTATCTTTATTTTAAATATACAGACTTGTGACTCAAAAGCATGCTGAAGAAAACTGAGCCTTCAAAAAAATTCAAAATTTTATGTTGGTGATAAGCAACTTACAAATAACTATCCATCGGCATTATCGGCACCTTGGCTTGGCGTCCCCGCAGTTTCTTGCCGCTTTTCCTCGGCCGCTGACCGCATCCGTCGCTAACAAATCGATGGAGCCAATTCCAGTAAACGTCATCCCGCAGCACGGAACGCGGACCGCGCCATTTACCTCCATGGCCCATCTTCGACGTTAGGCAGAAATATGGACACCGCTTTCTACAACATCGTCCTTGTGGGTGTGATCGTTGCGGCAGGACTAATCTTCATATTCGTCACAATATCAAAGCGGGAGAGTCAGCGAAAGTTACAATTCGAGCGGCTTCTGAAAGAGCTTTTCCCCGGGTGTTATTTGAAGCACGTAAGCCAAGCCAGAGGAGGATTCAGCGCTGAGATGCATTCCGGTGGAAAAATTTTCGTATTTGTCGGTGACTACATTGCTGAAGAAGGAGGGGACGGATACATGCATGTTTACGAGGGCGTCCCGTTTCGAAATGGAAAAGAATTATTCACGGTCCCATTGGCGGTCGCCGACCACCACTGGGCAGTTCTTGAACATGGGGCGAAACGTCTTTCAGAACATTTGAAAAATGAAAACCGAGCCTGACAAAGCAATGGAGACAATTCCGGTAAATGTCATCCCCGCAGCGCGGGACTAACGCAGGGCTCGCGCCATTTACCTCCGCGGCTCTTCTTCGACGTTAGGCAGAATCATGAAAACAAGCCCGAAATCCGCTTTCGCCCCAAGGAGACGCTTTCGCATCGTCTTTTGGTTATGCCTCGCCGTTTTCACGCTGGGGTATATCACAAGCCTATTTACAGGTGCGCCCAGTAATGTGGTGTATCAGGGAGTCGAAATAACCGGCTATGCTAGATTCGTCGTGAATCTTATTTTCATTCCGATTTTCAGCCTGCTACTCGGTGCACTCAGCGTGCTGCCAGAAATGGCTTGGAACTTCATAAAACGTTTATTCCAGAAAGATGAAACCTGAGTCTTCTTCTAAGAAACTTCAAAATTTATTTTGGTGGTGAGTAACTTATGAACAGCTATCCATTGGCATTATCGGCGCCTTGGCTTGGCGTCCCCGCAATTTCTTGCCGCTTTTCCGCGGCCGTTCGGGCCGCGTCCGTCGCTAACAAGGCGCCAGAGCCAATGCCCACATCCGTCACAGTTCATGCTTCGCACGACCTGCGCCATCTACCTCCGTGGCTCACCTTCGACGTTAGAGCCTGTTCTCTATGAAACCGTTGGCTTCCCCTCATTTCGTAGCTCTCAGTTTGCGTGTGCTGGCGGCGTTCATCGCGCTCAACAGTCTCACCGTTTTTCTTCCCGAGAGCTGGATCGACTCTGTGCTGGTCTGGTGCGGAGTTGGCCATGTGCCGGACTCGATGTTGTTTCGTTATCTGCTGCGCGGCGCCGGCGTCCTGCTGCTGGCTCTGGCGGTGCTGATCTGGATTGTGGCCAGTGATGTCGCACGGTATCAGCCGCTTGCAATTACCATCAGCCTGATCTTTGTCATCGGCGCCCCCGTTTCTTGGTTGATTGATATTCTGGTGGGGCTGCCGTTTTGGTGGTGCATCTTGGATTCGGCTATTTGCGTGCTGGGGGGAGGAATTCCGTTGTTGTTTTGTTTTTGGCCAACAAAAGGGTCACCTGACCGATGCACAGCAGCGAACCGCCGCGCCGCTGGGCAATTTTAACTACCAAGCTCGGACGGCTTCAGGCGAGAGAGAGAACCACCGACCGGCTGAGCTTACGGCAGATCGGTACGGTCGCTCGTCCACGGCCCTCTCCTTCTAGGCGCTGTCTTCGAAATAATCCAGCGCTCTGCTGAAGCCCTGCGGGTGGTC
>CBINGR010000008.1:0-116248 GCA_966250295.1 uncultured Akkermansia sp.
TTCGCCACGATCTGGCGCAGCACGTAGGGCAGGATGCCGCCGTGCTGGTAATAATCGATCTCGATGGGCGTATCGATGCGGCAGCGCACGGAGATGTTCTCCACGCGGCCGTCCTTGCGGGTGATCTTCAGGGTGAGGTCCTGCTGGGGCTTCAGCGAGGCGCCGAGCCCGAGCACGTCGTAGGTCTCGGTGCCGTCGAGATGCAGGGTCTGCGCGGTGGTGCCTTCCTTGAACTGGAGCGGCAGCACGCCCATGCCGACGAGGTTGGAGCGGTGGATGCGCTCGAAGCTCTGCGCCACCACCACCTTCACGCCGAGCAGGTTGGTGCCCTTGGCGGCCCAGTCGCGGGAGGAGCCGGTGCCGTATTCCTGGCCGGCGATCACGATCAGCGGCGTGCCGTTGGCGATGTGCTTCACGGCGGCGTCGTAGATCGCCATCTTCTCGCCCGTGGGCTGGTAGATCGTGTTGCCGCCCTCCTCGCCCCCGAGCATGAGGTTCTTGATGCGCACGTTGGCGAAGGTGCCGCGGGTCATCACGCGGTCGTTGCCGCGGCGGCTGCCGTAGGAGTTGAAGTCCTCGAAGGCGACGCCGTTCTCCATGAGGTAGCGACCGGCGGGGGAGGTCTTCTTGATCGCGCCGGCGGGCGAGATGTGGTCGGTCGTGACCGAGTCTCCGAAGATGCCGAGGGCCTTGGCGCCGCTGATGGGCTGGATGGCGCCCGGAGTGAGCGAGAAGTTCGCGAAGAAGGGCGGCTCCTGGATGTAGGTCGAGGACGGGTCGAAAGAGTACACGTTGCCCGTGGTCGAGGGGATCTCGTTCCACTTCGGGTTCTGCGCGGCGAAGTCGGTGTAGAGCTTGCGGAAGACCTCGGGCTTGAGCGCAGCCTGCAGCTGGTCGCGGACGTCCTGCAGCGAGGGCCAGATGTCCTTCAGGAACACGGGCGCGCCGTCCTTGCCGGTGCCGATGGGATCGGTCGCCATGTTGATGTCCACGCGACCGGCGAGGGCGAAGGCCACGACCAGCGGGGGCGACATGAGGAAGTTCGCCTTGATGTTCTGGTGAACGCGGGCCTCGAAGTTACGGTTGCCGGAGAGCACGGAGGCGGCGACGAGGTCGTTCTTCACCACGGCCTCCTCGATGGCGGGGGCGAGCGGACCGGAGTTGCCGATACAGGTGGTGCAGCCGTAGCCGACGGTCTGGAAGCCGAGCCGGTCGAGGTAGGGCGTGAGGCCGGTCTTGTCGAGGTAGTCGGTGACGACGCGCGAACCGGGGGCGAGGGAGGATTTGACCAGCGGGTTGACCGTAAGCCCCTTCTCGACCGCCTTCTTGGCGAGCAAGCCGGCGGCGAGCATGACGCTCGGATTGGAGGTGTTGGTGCAGCTGGTGATCGCGGCGATCAGGACCGACCCGTGGCGCATCTCGCTGCCGTCCACGGTGGCGGAGGTGCCGACGAACTCCTCCAGCTTCTTGCCGAAGCCGTTTTCGGCGACGGGCCGCAAAAAGGCGCTGGTGAACTCCGGCTTGAGCGAGTCGAGCTCGATGCGGTCCTGCGGGCGCTTCGGGCCGGCGACGGAGGGCACCACGGTCGAGAGGTCGAGGTCCAGGTGGGTCGAGTAGTCGATCTCGCCCTTGCCGGGGATGCCCCAGAGCTGCTGGGCCTGGTAATAGGCCTCGTAGAGCGCGACGTCGGCCTCGTCGCGGCCGGTGGCGCGCAGGTAGGCGGACGACTCGGCATCGATGGGGAAGAAGCCCATCGTGGCGCCGTATTCCGGTGCCATGTTGGCGATGGTGGCGCGGTCCACCACGGGCAGGGCGGCGGCGCCGGGGCCGTAGAACTCGACGAACTTGCCCACCACCTTGGCCTTGCGGAGCATCTGGGTGATGGTCAGCGCCAGGTCGGTCGCGGTCACGCCCTCGCGGAGCGCACCGGTGAGGTGCACGCCGACGACGTCGGGGGTGAGGAAATAGACCGGCTGGCCGAGCATGCCGGCCTCGGCTTCGATGCCGCCCACGCCCCAGCCGACGATGCCGATGCCATTGATCATCGTGGTGTGCGAGTCGGTGCCGACCAGCGTATCCGGATAATAAATACCGTTCTCGTCCTTGAGCACGCCCTTGGCGAGGTATTCCAGGTTGACCTGGTGCACGATGCCGATGCCGGGGGGCACGACCTTGAAGGTGTCGAAGGCCTGCATGCCCCACTTCAGGAACTGGTAGCGCTCGCGGTTGCGGGAGAACTCGAGCTCGAGGTTCTTCTGGAGCGCGTCGGCCGAGCCGGCGAAGTCCACCTGCACCGAGTGGTCCACCACCAGGTCCACCGGGACGAGGGGCTCGATGATCTTCGGATTCTTGCCCAGCTTGGTCACGGCCGAACGCATCGCCGCAAGGTCGACAAGGAGGGGCACGCCGGTGAAATCCTGCAGCACGATGCGGGCGACGACGAAGGGGATCTCCTCGGTGCGCGGCGCCTTGGCCTGCCAGCCGGCGAGATCGCGCACGGCGGACTCGGCCACGCGCTTGCCGTCGCAGTTGCGCAGGAGGGACTCGAGCACCAGGCGGATCGAGACCGGCAGGCGGGAAATCTTGAAGCCGGCCTTTTCGAGGGCGGGCAGCGAGTAAAAGGAGTGCGTGCCGCCGTTGGCGGTGAACTGCTGGAGGGTGTTGAACGGGTTCGGAAGGCTCATCGTGGTCGGTGAAGGTCGGAAATGGGATTCGGATGCACAAGGCGGGCGGCCGCCGGGCCGGCCCGGGCAGGATTATCCGGCGAGGGCGGCCTTGACTGCCGCGAAGTCGGGCAGATCCTTCGGCGTCGCAGTCTGCTCGGCGTATTTGATCACGCCGTCCTTGCCGATGACGAAGGCGGCGCGGGCCGACGTGTCGCCGATGCCGGCGAGCCCCGGGAAAAGCACGTCGTAAGCCTTCGTGACCTGCTTGTTGAGGTCCGAGACGATCGTCAGCTTGATGCCGTTCGCCTTGGCCCAGGCCTCCTGGGCGAAGGGGCTGTCCACGCTGATCGCGATCACGTCGGCGCCGAGGCCGGTGTAGGCGGAGAGGCCGGAGGTGATGTCGCACATCTCGGTCGTGCAGACGCCGGTGAAAGCGAGAGGGAAGAAGAGCAGGACCGTCTGCTTCTGCCCGAAGTTGGCGGAAAGCGTGACGTCGCGCAGACCTTCGGCGTTCTTCGACTTGAGGGTGAAATCAGGGGCTTTGGAACCGACGGCGAGAGCCATGGGATGCGTGGGTTGGTGGGTTGAACAAGGGAGAGGGAAGCGGCGCCCCGGCGCGCGGGGCGCGAGACGGAAAACGGCGAACCTTGGCCTGCCCCCCCGCGCCCGCAACCCGTTTTTGCCCCTCCCGCCGCCTATTCGTGCGCGTAATCCCCTGCGTAATTTCTTCATCCGCACGCGGTCGGGCGCGGGCATTGACAGGCCCGTCCTGGACCGTAGCTTGCCCCATTCCCTTTTCGGGCATTGCCCGCCCCGCTCCCACCGCCATGTCGTCTCCAGCGCACACTTCGCACTCTGCCACCGGCGCGCGCGAATTCGTGAAACAATCCAGTCTCTACCAGGAGTTTCTCGCTGAACGAGAGGAAATCCTGCGTCACAAGTGGCTCGAATCCGAACGCTTGGGCTACGACATCGGCTTCGAACGCGCGCTGCTCGACTGGATTCGCAAACACCGTGACAGCTGGCGCGCGGCCCGCCGTTCCCAGGCGGGCTCGGCCAATGGCACCGGCCGTACCCAGGCTCCTTTCTCTCCCTCCGGTCCCGCCACCAATGGCCACGGTAGCATCCGCCCCGCTCATCCCGAGACGCCCGGCGAAAAGAAGGGCTCGCACGTCTCCGGCGCCACTCCGCCGGATGGGCCGCATTGAGCCTCGGCGTCGGCCGGGCGCGACTCTTCCGGTGTAGCAGCGGGGAGCGCCCGCGACCCGTTCGGTTCCCGGTCCGCACGGGGGGCTACACCGAGCCCGCCACCGCGCCCGACGCGCAGGCCTCGGCATAGGCCTTGATCCGCTTGCGCAGGCTCGCGAGCGCATTGCTGCGGTTGGCCGACAAGACCTGCGCCAGCCCCGCCTCGGCCAGGAAATCCGGCTCGGTCGCGATGATGTCCGCCGGCGTCTCGCCATTGTAGAAACCGCACACCACCGCCGCGATCCCCTTCGAAATCAACGCCTCCGCGTCCATCTGGAACCAGCAGCGCCCGTCGCGAAATTCCGGGTATAGCCACAGCCGCGACACGCAGCCAGGCAGCAGCCGCGCCTCCGTCTTCAACGCCGGGTCCATCGCCGGCCATTTCTTCGCCTTGGAGAGCAGGTAAACAAAGCGCTCCTCCGCGTCGGGCAGGGTCGTCAGATCGTCGATCAGGGCTTGGCGTTTCTCGGACAAGGTCATGGACGGGAAGGAGGAGAGATGCGTGCCGCCACTTTGCGCGCCCCGGACCCGCCCGCCAGTTTCTTCCTCGCCTTTTTCGCCGGACGGCGCGCGAAACCCACCCGGGCGGTCGCCGCGCCACGCCGCCCGAACGCGCCCGGACGCTTGACCGCGCCCCGCCGCCGCCGTCTCTCCTTGCGCCACTTCCGCAGAATGAGCTCCCCCTCCCCCCTCGCCTCCTTCCCGCCCGACGTGCAGGAAGCCCACGCCCGCTGGCTCGAGCAGCGCGATCCCGCAGCGCTCGATGCCGTCGTGCTGGCGATCGTCGCCTACCACCGGCCCCGCCGCGAACCGGGCGCCGCGTCCCAGCCCCTGCCCGACTCCGCGCAGCTCATCGCCGACCTCGGCTACGACTCGCTCGCCCTCGCCGAGATCGTCTTCTTCGTCGAGGACCTCTATCAGGTCTCCATCTCGAACGAGGAGCTGAAGACCCTCGACACCGTCGCCAGCCTTCGCGCCTACGTCCGGACCAAGGTCGCCGCGTGATCCTCGTGCGACGCTCCGCCTGCATCACCGGTCTCGGCTTCGTCACGCCCCTCGGCAACGACGCCCCCTCCATCGCGCAAAGCCTTCGCGAGGGCCGCTCCGGCATCGTCGCGCACGCCTTTTTCGACAACCCCGCCATCCCGGTGAAAGTCGCCGCGCCGGTGCGTGGCTTCTCCGTCGACTCGCCCCACTACCGCGACTGGACCTGGCCCGCCGGTGTCGAGCTTCCGCGTGAGACGGTACGCGGCCTCGCGCCCCACGGCGTCTACGCCTTCCACGCCTTCGAGCAGGCCCTGGCCGACGCCGGCCTGGCCCGCGCCGAGCTCCGCGATGGCGCGACGGGACTCTTTTGCGCCTCGGCCGGCTCCGCCTTTCTCCTCCACCACAATCTCGCCCAGGCCCGCGCCTCCCGTTACGAGCGCGGCAATCCCCTCGGCGTCGTCTCCTCCATCGCGGGCACGCTCAATTTCAACCTCGCGGCCCACTACGGCATCACCGGCGCCGTCACCGGCTTCGTCTCCGCCTGCGCTTCGTCCACCCACGCCCTCGGTTACGCCCTCGACGAAATCCGCCTTGGCCGCCAGGAGCGCATGATCGTGGTCGGCGCCGAGGAGCTGAACGCCGACACCGTGCTGCCCTTCGCGCCCATGCGCGCGCTCTCCACGAATCCCGATCCCGCCACCGCCTCGCGCCCCTTCGACGCCGGCCGGGACGGCTTCGTCGGCACCGGCGGCGCCACCGTCCTCATCCTCGAATCCCCCGAACTCGCCGCCCGCCGCTCCGCCCGGGTATACGCCGAGCTCATCGGCTGGGGCCAGGCCTCCGACGGCCACTCCGTCGCGACCTCGCACCCCGAGGGCCGGGGCCTGCGCGAATCGATGCTCCGCGCGCTCCGCGACGCCGGTCTCGCGCCTGCGGACATCGACTACGTCCACGCCCACGCCACCTCCACGCCGGTCGGCGACCGCGCCGAGGCCCTCGCCCTGCGCGCCGTGTTCACCGAAGCCGGCGCCCGGCCGGTCGTGAGCAGCACCAAGGGCCTCACCGGCCATGGCCTCTCGCTCGCCGGCGCGATGGAGACCGGTTTCTGCGCCCTCGCGCTCCGCGAGGGCTTCATCCCCGGCAACCCCACCCTCGCCCACCCCGATCCTGCTTGTGAAGGCCTCGAGCTCCCGCGCGCCGCCCTCGCGCGCCGAGCCCGCCTCGTCCTCAAGAACAGCAGCGGCTTCGGCGGCAGCAACGTCACCCTCCTCCTCCGCGCCGCCGCCTGAATTC
Organism: uncultured Akkermansia sp.; assembly: GCA_966250295.1. Lineage (GTDB taxonomy): Bacteria > Verrucomicrobiota > Verrucomicrobiia > Opitutales > Opitutaceae > IMCC26134_A. Next base: position 6,195 of record CBINGR010000008.1, read on the forward strand.
CGCCTTCTTCGCGCCGCGTGAAAAAAAACGTCCTCGTGCTCGAGTTTTCCCAGACCGGCCAGCTCACCGCCGTGCTGGACCGGCTGCTGGGGCCGCTGCTCGAGGCGCCGGAGGAATTCGCCGTCCGCCGCGAACGCCTGCAGACCGAGCCCGCCGCGCCCTTCCCCTGGCCCTTCTGGCGTTTCCTCGACACTTTTCCCGAGACGGTGGCCGGCCTGCCGCCGCCGCTCCGCCCGCTCACGCTCGATCCCGCCGCGGACTTCGACCTCGTGATCCTCGGCTACCCGGTCTGGTTCCTTTCGCCGCCGCCCGCGCTCACCGCGTTTTTCCGGCACCCCGCCGCCGGCCGGCTGCTGCGCGGACGGCCCGTCGTCACCGTCACGGCCTGCCGCAACATGTGGGTGATGGCCCAGGAGCGGGTGAAGGAGCACTTGCTCGCCCTCGGCGCGCTGCACCGCGACCATGTCGCCTTGGTGGACCAGGGCAGCGCCTGCGCGAGCTTCGTCACCACTCCGCGCTGGATGCTCACCGGCCGCAGGGATGCCTTCGGCCCCTTCCCGCCCGCCGGCGTCTCCGAGCGCGACATCCGCGCCTGCCGTCGCTTCGGCCTCGCCCTCCGCCGGGCCTTGCGCGCCGGCGAGGAAAGCCTTTCCGGGCCGATGCTCCACGGCCTCGGCGCCTGCCGGGTCGACGCGGGGCTTCTTTCCAGCGAACGGGTCGGCCTGCGCTCCTTCCGCGCCTGGGGCGCCCTCCTCCGTGCCGCCGGTCCGCCCGGCGCCCCGTTGCGCCGCGCCGCTCTCGCCCTCTATCTGGTCTTTCTCCTCGCGCTGATCCTGACCGTCGTGCCGCTCTCGTTGCTAGCCAAGACCGCCCTCCGCCCTTTTTTCAAAAACTCGATCCATTCCCTCCAGGAACACTTCGCCCTGCCTTCCGGCTCCGACGCCTCCCGCACGCCGCTCTTCGATGAGTAAGGACGTTTTTATCACCCGCACCTCCGCCTTTCTGCCGCTGGCCCCGGTCGCCAACGACCAGGTGGAACATGTCCTCGGCATGGCCGGCCCGAAACCCTCCCGCGCCCGCCGGATCACGCTTCGCAACAACGGTATCCAGAGCCGCCACTACGTCATCGATCCCGCCACCGGCGAGGCGCGCTACACCAACGCCCAGCTCACCGCCGAGGCGGTGCGCGGCCTGCTCGCCGACGACTTCCGCCTCGCCGAGCTCGACTGCCTCTGCACCGGCACCTCCTCGCCCGACCAGCTCCTCCCCAACCACGGCGTCATGGTCCACGGCGAGCTCGGCGGCGCGCCCTGCGAGGTGCTTTGTATGGCCGGCATCTGCATGGCCGGCATGAACGCCCTCAAATACGCCTGGCTCGCCCTCCGCTCCGGCGAACACGCCACCGCCGTCGCCACCGGATCCGAAACCGCCTCGCTCCGTCTCCGCGCCGCCTGCTACGCGGCCGAAACCGATGCGCAGGTCGATGCCCTCGCCGCCTCGCCCGAACTCGCCTTCGAAAAGGATTTCCTCCGCTGGATGCTCTCCGACGCGGCCGGCGCCCTGCTCCTCCGCACCGCGCCCGCCGCTTCCGGTCCCAGCCTCCGGATCGACTGGATGGATTTCTCCTCCCAGGCCCACGAGATGCCGGCCTGCATGTACTCCGGCGCCGAAAAAACTGCCGACGGCCGCCTCGCCGGCTGGACCTCCTTCAGCCAGGAGGAGCTTGGCCGGCGCTCCATCCTCGCGGTCAAGCAGGATGTCCGCCTGCTCAACGCCCGCGTCGTCGAGCAGTGCCTGGAAAAACCGCTCGCCCGCATCCTCGCGCGGCGCGGCTTGCGCGCGGAGGAGATCGACTGGTTTCTGCCCCACATGTCTTCCGAATATTTCCGTGCTCCCATCGCCTCGGGACTCGCCCGCGTGGGCCTGCCCGTCCCTGCGGAGCGCTGGTTCACCAATCTCGCCCGCCGCGGCAATACCGGCTCGGCCGCCATCTACGTCATGCTCGACGAGCTCTTTCGCGACTCTCGCCTGCGGCCCGGCCAGCGCCTGCTCTGCTTTGTTCCCGAGTCCGGCCGCTTCGGCAGCGCCTTCATGCACCTCACCGTCGTCTAATGGGCAGCCACTTTCCGATGCTTTCAGGGGTAGGGCGGGACCGCCGGGACCGCCGCGATCACGGAAGGGAAACGCTCCCGAACCGGCGCGCCCAGCGGTCGCGCCCTACCCGGGAAACGGCTGCGATTCCGTTCCAACAGCTTTAGGTCCCCATGCGCCCCGACGAAGTTCCCAGCCGCAGTTGCCCGCTCTTCGAGGGCGGCCACAAGGCCGTCTATGTCGTGGATGCCGACGGCCGCTACCGCATCGCCCAGTCCGGCGGAGCCGAGGCCGAGGTCACCGTCACCGAGGCCGCCGTGGCCTGGTTCGAGGGTCTCGCCGCCGACGCGCTCGCCCGCGCCCGCCGCGGCGAAGCCAGCCCCTTGGAATACCACATGTACCGCCAGCGTCTCGACCCGCCGACCCTCGCCCAGGCCACCGGCCTATGGCTCTGGCGCGTGCGCCGCCACCTGCGCCCCGACACCTTCGCACGGCTCTCGCCTGCTCTTCTCGCCCGCTACGCCGAAGCCATGGACCTTTCCCCGGAGCGGCTCAAAACCCTCGACTGATCCGCCCCGTGTCCACCCCCGCTCTCTCCGATTCCGCCCCGCCCGTACCGGCCTTCGCCCACCTCCAGTCCGCGCACTGCGAGAGCGGTGTCATCACCTCGCTCCTCCGCCACGGCGGCCTCCCGGTCAGCGAAGCCATGTCCTTCGGCCTGAGCGCCGCCCTGGCCTTCGCCTACATCCCGCTGGTCAAGATCAACGGCCTCCCGCTCATCGGCTACCGGATGCTGCCCCGCCACATTCTCAAAGACCTGAAGCGCCGCCTCCAGCTGCCGCTCCGCTTCGAGACTTTCCGCGATCCCGAGGCAGGCCGCCGCCGGCTCGACGAATTGCTCGACCGCGGCACCGTCGTCGGCCTCCAGGGCTCGGTGTTTTTCCTGCCCTATTTTCCGGTCAACATGCGCTTCCATTTCAACGCGCACAACCTCCTCGTCTACGGCCGCGAGGGCGACGACTACCTCGTCAGCGACCCGGTCTTCGCCCAGCCCACCCGCTGCGCCGCCCGCGACCTCCAGCGCTCTCGCTTCGTCCGCGGCGCTCTCGCCCCCAAGGGCCTCATCTACTACTTCGACGCTCCCCTGCCTCCGATCGACCTCGACCCGTTCCTGCGTCCCGCCATCCGGCGCAACTGCCACGTCATGCTCCATTCCTTCATGCCCTTCATCGGCTGCGCGGGTATCGCCATGCTGGCCCGGCGGGTCCTGAAGCTGCCCGCCGACAAGGACCCCGAACACGCCAAACGTTTCGTCGGCCACATCGTGCGCATGCAGGAGGAGATCGGCACCGGCGGCGCGGGTTTCCGTTTCCTCTACGCCGCCTTCCTCCAGGAAGCCGGCGACCGGCTAAAACTGCCCGAGCTCCACCGCCTCTCCGCCGAGCTCACCGCCATCGGCGACGAATGGCGCGAATTCGCGCTGCAGGCTGCCCGCGTCAACAAAGGCCGCAGCGAGCTGAACCTGCGTTTGCTTCATGACCTGCTGCTCGGTTTATCGCAACGCGAGCGGGTCTTCTTCCGGGCCTTGCTTAAAGCGGTATGAGGCAGCCTGAGGCAAATCGCAGAGTGCCGGTTTGACACGTTCAGGGCAGACGTAGCGCCGCAGGGTTTTGACGGCCATCCCAAATGCGAACGACTTCGACCCATCGGTCAGCGTCATTTATCTGATAAAAGATCAGGTAGTGGCGGTGTGTGAGCTTGCGCAGACCGGGCCGCCGCCGTACGGCGACACCGCGCCGGGGAACAGGGTCAAGCTCAGGGCCGCGTCGAGTAACTCATTACCGATACGCTCAGCCGCCTCGGAACTCTTCTCTGCCAGAAAGCGCACCACTCCTTCCATGTCGGCTTGAGCCGCCTCGGTCAGGCCGACTTGGTAGCCCATGAGGCGATATTTTGCCGGACTTTTTCCAAGGGGGTGAGGCCTTTTTCCCGCAACGAGCGCAAACCTTCGTCGATGGCCGCAAGCATTTCAGGGGTCTCCTCTTCGGTGCCGTCCAACCATTGCCGAAGAGATTCACGGTCTTCGGGAGGCAAATGCAGAATGGCAGCCTGGATTTCTTGAACGGTGCTCATGGCTCAAAACTACGACGGCGGATAGCGGTGGCAACCCGCCAAACCGCTGACGTGAAGATATGAAGTTCACCGCAGCCTCCGGCCGCCGCACGCAACCTCCAACTTTTCGACCTTTGCCGCCCTTATTCCCTCAGCCGCCACCAGGCCACGCCCAGGCACAGCGCCGCAAAACCCAACAGCAGCCCGAGCGAGGGCAGGATGTCGCCGACGCCCGCTCCCTTCAGGAACACTGCCAAAAATCCCTCCAGGCCCCAGGCCATCGGCGAGGCCCAGGTCGCGGGCTGCATGGCCGGCGGCATCATCAGCTTCGGCACCATCACTCCGCCCAGCGCGCCGAAGAGGATGTTCGCCACGCCGCCGATCGTCGTCGCCTGCTCGTTCGTGCGCGCCACTGCCGCCACCGCCAGGGCGAAACCGATCGCCGCCAGGCTCGTCGCCGAGGCCACCGCGCCCAGCGCCAGCCAGTCCACGTTGAGCCGCAGTGCGTCCCCTCCCAGCAGCGGCACCACCCAGCGCCCCACCGCCAGCATCAGCGCGGTTTGTACGATATTGATCGCGTAAAAGGGCGCCACCTTGCCCGCGAGCAGCAGGCCCGGCGACACCCGCAGGCTCCGCAGGCGCGGCAGGGTGCCCTGCTGTTTCTCCGCGATGAAGATGGTCGAAATCGGGATCACCACGAAGAACATCGCGAACACCAGCCAGGCCGGCACGCTCTGCTGCACCGCCGTAAGACCGCCCAACGCCGCCTCGCCGCGATACCGAAACTCCAGCCGCGCGCCTTTCGCCAGCGCCTCCGCATCCTGGTCGGGCCCGCCCGCCGAGCCCTCTCCCAGTTCCTTGAGCAATGCCGTCACCCGCCCGAGCGCAAGGGCCCGCTCCGCTTCCATGCGGAACACCGCCACCAGCGCCGCCGGCGTGCCCGGCTCCGCCTCCACCACCGCCAGGGCCCGCGCTTTGTTCTCCTCCGCCAGCCCTCGCGCGAAGCCCGGCTCGATCCGCAGCGCGGCCTGGATTTTCCCTTCCGCCAACGCTCGCTCCACTTCCGCCTTCGACGCCGTGCGTGCTCCGCCGGGCGCCGGAAGGCGGGCGAGAAAGGCCGCCGACTCCGCCGTGGCGTCACCGTCCCAGGCCTGCCAGCGCAAGCCACCCGCCGCCGAAGGCAGGAACAGGTCCCGCAGCGCGAGCGACATGATCAGGATAAAGGCCGAGGGCATCACAAAGAGCACGAGCAGGCCGTGGATATCCCGCGCCATCGCCCGCAGCTCCTTTTGGATGATCGCGAAAATCATGCTCACGACCGCCCGCTCTCCCAGGCAAAAACAGTTTCGACGCGAAGACGCAAAAGGACGCAAAGGTCGCGAAGATCCGGAGCGTTCATCCTTTGCGGCCTGGGGATCGGTCTTCGCGTCTTCGTGTTAAAAATCCGAAGGTTTGACCACAGATTCCACAGATGGGCAGAGATAAAACCTTCGGTTCCGATCATCCGTGTTACTCTGTGTGATCTGTGGTTAAAAATCTGGATCCGGATCATGGCCGTTCAAGGGTTCAATCGTCGCGCAGCGAGCGGTGGGTGAGGCGCAGAAACAAATCCTCGAGGTTCCGGCAGCCCATCTGCAGGGCCACCACCTCCAAGCCCAGGCGGCGCAGGGCCGCCAGCACACGCTCCGTGCCCGGTTGCCCGTCCGACGCCGTGGCGAAGTTCAGCCAGCCGTCGGCGTCTTCCCCCGCCAACCCGTACTCTTCCGCCAGCGCCGCCCGCTCCGCCGCGTCCGGCGCGCGCCGCGTCCGCACCTGCAGCACCGGCGCGCCGGCCGCCGTGGCCAGAAGGTCCGCGAGCGGCCCGCAGCACAGCATCCGGCCATGGTCCAGGATACCCACGCGGTCGCTCACCCGCTGCACTTCCTCCATGTAGTGCGAGGTGTAGATGACGGTTTTCCCCTGCCGGCGCAGCGCCCGCACCGCCTCGAGCAAAAAATCCCGCGACTGCGGATCCACGCCGGTCGTCGGCTCGTCCAAGAGCAGAAGTTGCGGATCCCCCACCAGGCCGATCGCGAGGTTGAGCCGCCGGCGCAGGCCACCCGAGCACTCGCCCGCGCGCTTCGCCAGCACCTGCGTCAGCCCGCCCGCCTCCGCCGCGGTCCGTATCCGTTCTTCCCTTACGGTTCCTTCCAGACCCAACACGCCGGCGAAAAACTCCAGGTTCTCCCGGCAGCTCAGCATCGGATAAAACGCATTTTCCTGCGGTACCCAGGCGAAACCGCCCCGCGCTTCCACCTCCGGCGCGCGCCGGATCTCCCCCGCCTGCGGGCGGCGCAAGCCACCGACCAGGGACATCAGGGTGGACTTTCCTGCCCCATTCGGGCCTAGCAACCCGAAGACTTCCCCCCGTTGCAGATGAAACGACACCCGGTCGAGCGCCCAGGGCGAATCCGGCCGGTAACGGTAACAAATGTCGGTGAGTTGAAGCACGATACCGGAGCGTCCGCCCCGGCATGCCAGCCAATCGACGCCTTCCCCGCCTTGGCAAGTGCGCTCGCCGCCTGGAGTCCGCTTCGCAGGCCCGGAGAGTCGCAAATCACCGGGCCGCCAGTCCGACCGACGATTTTATGGGTCAATAAGGGACTTGCTCCGATCACCACCGCTTTAGCACCGTCGCCCCATGGCCGATCCCCTCCTTTCCAAGCTGAAGCATCTCATCGTGGACACCCTCAAGATCGAGGACGTGAACGCGGAAAACATCGGCGATGACGAACCTCTTATCGGCGGTGCCCTCAGCCTCGATTCGATCGATGCCCTGGAGCTGGTCGTTTCCCTCGAGAAGCAGTTCGGCATCAAGATCAGCAGCAGCGAGGAATCCCGGCAGGCGCTCTCCTCCGTCGGCACCCTCGCCGCCTATATCCGCGCCCACGCCGATCCGGCCCGATTGCCCGCCGCCTGACGTGGTCCGGGCCTTTCCGTCTGCGCCTTCCGCCATGTCCGCAGCCGCCCTCTTCCCGGTCCGCATCGCCGCCTGCGGGGCGCTGACCGCTTTCGGGGACGAGTCCGCCACCCTCGCCGCCCTCCTCGCCGGCCGCCGCGCCCTGAACCCGGTCCCGGTGCACGGCCGCGAAGGCGGCGACGCGGTGCCGCTCGCGCTCTGCCCCGGCCGGACCTACGACGAGACGCTGCCGCCCTCCTGGCTTCCTTTCCTGGATGCCCTCGCCGCGCGCATTCCCGGCGAAAACTGGGGCGGTCCGCGCCGGCCCGTCTTCGTGACCGGCAGCAACTTCGGCGTGGGCCACCTGCACGCCCGTTGCCGCCACGGCGATGACGGCCACCTCGCCTACGGCACTCCCGAAGCCTGCGTCGGGCAGCTCGCCGCCACTCGCGGCTGGGGCCCGGACCTGACGACCTTCTCCCACGCCTGCGTCTCCGCCCACCTCGGCCTCCTGCAGGCCTCCCGTGTCCTCGCCGCCGGCCTGGCGGATGCGGCCCTCGTCTTTTCCTTCGACTTCATCAGTCCCTTCGTCGCCGGCGGCTTCCACGCCCTGAAAATCCTCAACGCCGATCTGCCCGCTCCCTACCAGGACCGCGCCTCCGGCTCCATCGGCCTCGGGGACGGCGCCGCTTTCGCCGTGCTCACCCGCGACCGAGGCGATTTCGTGCTTTCCGGCCAGGCCGTGTACAACGAGATGCACCACTTCACCGCCAACCGCGCCGACGGCGCCGGCTTCGCGGCCTGCCTCGCTCCCCTCCTTCCCGCCGCCGCCGGCCGCCGCCTCTGGCTCAAGGGCCACGGCACCGGCACGCTGGAGGCCGGCCGCCTGGAGGCCGCCGTGTTCGCGCAGCGTTTTCCCGGAGCTCCGCTCGTCTCGTGGAAAGGCTCCCTCGGCCATACCCTCGGCAGTTGCGGCCTCGTCGAGCTCGCCCTGGCCCTCTCCGCCCTCCGCGCCGGCCGCGCTCCCGGCACCGTCGGCTCCGCCGCGTCCGCCTTCACCCCGGAGGTCGCCCTCGCCCCTTTCGCTACCGGCGGCTTCGACGGCGTCCTCTGCACCAGCAACGCCTTCGGCGGCGCCCACGCCGCCTGTCTCGTCCACCATGCTTGAACGTTGGATAACCGCCCTCCGCACCGACGACGCCGGCCTCGAGTCCGCGGCGGACACCCGCGAGCGGCTCAAGGACCAGTTTCCCAAAAACGCCACCCGCCGCATGACCCAGCTCGGGCTCGCGCTCGGCGCCACCCTCGGTCCCCTTCGGCCCGGCGAGGACGATGCCATCGTCTACGCCTCCGTCCACGCCGAGACCCGCGCGCTCGAAGCCTACCTCGATAGCTTCCCAACCCCGAGCCCCACCCTTTTCCAGACCTCGATCCACCCGAGTTCCGTCCAGCAGAACCTGATCCTTCTCCAGCAGCCGGTCCGCGAGTTCCTGCCCCTGACCGGCATCGAAAATCTTCCCGTCCAGGCCCTGCTCGCCGCCCTCCTCTGCGACGCCCCGCGCGTGCTCCTCTGCGGCGGCGAGGAGCGCGGCGGCTGGCTCGCCGCGCATGGGCGCGCCAGCGATCGCACCTTTGCCTTCGCCCTCGCCCTTTCCCCGTTCCCCGCCGGCGCGCTCGGCCTCGTGCGCCTCGCGCCCTCCGACGCTCCGTCCTCCGCCTTCGTCCCGCTGCCCCTGCCCGCCTTTTTCGATCTCCTGCACGCCCGGCGCCCCTTCGACGCCGACGTCTCGCCCGGCCGCCGGCTCACGCTCGAGTGGACATGAACGCGCCGGCCCTGTCCCCTCCCCAGCCCGCGCGCACCCCCGGACCGGGCTGGGGTTACCGTTTCCTCCGCCTCGCCTCCCGCGTGGTCCCCGAAGCCCTTTTCCGGCCCGCCCGCGCCCTCGGCACCTGGACCGCGCTGACGCTCATGCCCCGGCAGCGCCGCCACTCCCGCGATTACCTGCGCGTCATCCTCGGCCGCGAGCCACGCCCCGCCGAGGTGTTCCGCCATTTCTTCGAGTTCCAGGAGATGCTGATGCTCAAGCTCCGCGTCGCCGACGGCCTCCCCCACCGCGCCGTGCTCGCCCCCGATGCGCACGACGTGCGCCGTTTTCTCGACTCCACCGAGGACGCGCTGATCGGCACCTTCCACGTCGGCCACTCCGACCTCATGGGCTTCCTCGTCGCCCGCCAGGAGCGGCGCCGCTTCACCATGGTGCGGCTCCGGGTGAACAACTCCCACGACGTCGACCAACTCGCCCGCGCCGCCGCCCCCTGGCTCTCCTTCGTCTGGGTGAACGACGGCGACAACCTCCTCCTCGCGCTCAAAGACGCCCTCGCCGGGGGGGGCTCGCTCGCCCTGAAGTGCGACCGCCTCGAGTTCAGCTCCCGCGCCGAGCCCTTCCGTTTCCTCGGCGCCCGCCGCCTCTTCCCCTTCACCATCTACCACCTCGCCCTCATCTTCGGGCGCCCCGTCCTGCTCTGCGTCGGCGTGCCCGGCGCGCCCGGCGAGTCCGTGGTCCACGGCACCGCCCGCTGGACGCCCGATCCCGCTCTCCCGCGTGCCGAGAATCTGGCCCGCGCCCGCGTCCACTTCCAGGGCTTCCTCGACCTCGTCGAGTCCCTCCTCCTCCGCAATCCGTATTGGTGGTTCAACTACCTTCCGCTCAACCCCGCGGCCCCGGCCGAGCCATGAAGCCCCTGCGCCGCCTCTGGCTCCCGCTCGCCTACTATCTCTCGTGGCTGTTCTTCGGCCTGGGCGGCCTGGCGCTCAACCTCGCCTGCGCCCCCCTCCTGCTCTGCGCGCGCCGCGAGCGCTTCGGGCCCCGGGCCCGCGCCGCCGCCCGCGGGCTGTTCGACGCCTGGCTGCGCTGGATGCACCTCTCCGGCGTCGTGGAGGTGGTCTTCCACGGCTTCGACCTCCCGCTCCCGCCCGGCGTCGTCTATGTCGCCAACCACCCCAGCCTGGTGGACGCGCCCTTCCTCCTCGCCCGCCTCCCCGACACCGTCTGCATCTTCAAGCCCGCCCTCCTTCGCAACCCGGCCATCGGTCCCGCCGCCCTGCTTTGCGGCTACGTCTCCGGCGACGCCGGCGTGGATGGAGTCCGCCGGGCCGCGGGGCGCGTCGCCGCCGGCTGCTCGCTCCTCGTGTTCCCCGAGGGCACCCGCACCGTCCCGGGCACAGACCTGAACCCGCTCCGTCCCGGTTTCGCCCTCATCGCCCGCCGCGCCCGCGCCCCCCTGCGGCTGATCCACGTAAGCTCCAGCCCGCTCATGGCGCGCAAGGGCCATCCCTGGTGGAAACTCCCGCCCCTCCCCGGCCGCTTCGAGTTCACCCTCGGCGGGGAAATCCCGGCCGGCGCCGACCTGCCCGCCACCCTCGTCGCGGACCGCGTCGCGGAGCTTCTCCGCCGGCCGCCGCCCCCTTCCGCGCCATGAGTCTCCCAATCCTCCTCCGTCTCGCCATCTTCGTCCTCGGCGCCGCCCTCCTCGCCTGGCTCTCCCGCGCCGCCCTGCTCCGGCCGCGTTCCCATGGCTTCACCCGCTTTTTCGCCTGGGTCTCCATGCTCGCGCTGATCCTGCTCAACCTGCCCGTCTGGCACGTCGATCCCTTCCGCCCCCGCCAGCTCGCCTCCTGGTTGCTCCTCCTCGCCTCGATCGGCTTCGCGGTCGAGGGCTTCCGCCTCCTTCGCCTCGTCGGCAAGCCCAGCGCCGCCCGCGACGAGGCCGGGCTCTTCGGCTTCGAAAAAACGTCCGCGCTCGTCACCACCGGCCTCTACCGCCACGTCCGCCACCCTCTCTACGCCTCGCTCCTCTTCCTCGCCTGGGGGGCCTTCCTGAAGGACCCGGCCTCCCCGCCGGGCATCGTCCTGACCGCCGTCGCCAGCCTCTGCCTCCACCTCACCGCCAAGCGCGACGAGGCCGAGTGCCTCCGCTATTTTGGCCCCGCCTACCTTGCCTACATGGGCCGGACGCGGAACTTCATCCCCTTCCTGTTCTGAAGCCCGGCCCTGCCGGCCCCGAGCGCATGACCGCCTCCGCCACCCACCTCGTCCTCATTCCGACCTACAATACCGGGCCGCGTCTCCTCCGCACCGTGCGCGAGGCCCTCGCCGCCTGGACTCCCGTCTGGGTCGTGGTGGACGGCTCCACCGATGGCTCCGACGCCCCGCTCGATGCCCTCGCCGCCGAGGCCGGACCGGCCGCCTTGCGCGTCTTCCACCTGGCGCGCAACTCCGGCAAGGGCGCGGCCGTCCTCCACGGCTTCGCCGCCGCCCTCGCGGAAAACTTCACCCACGCGCTCGTCCTCGACGCCGATGGCCAGCACCCAATCGACCACATCGTGCCCTTCATGGCCGCCTCCGCCGCCCGGCCGGAGGCCATGATCCTCGGCCTCCCGATCTTCGGCCCGGAGGTGCCGCTCGAGCGCCTCTACGGCCGCAAGCTCAGCATCGGCCTCGTCCGCCTCGAATGCCTCGGCCGCGGCATCGGCGATCCGCTCTTCGGTTTCCGCATCTATCCGCTCGTCCCGACCCGCGACATCCTCGCCTCCATCCGCTCCGCCCGCCGCTACGATTTCGATCCGGAGATCGCAGTCCGCCTCTTCTGGGCCGGCACGCCCCCCGTCAACCTCCCCGCTCCCTGCCGCTACATCGCCAAGGCCGACGGCGGCATCTCGCACTTTCATTACGTCCGCGACAACGTCCGCATGGTCTGGCTCCACGCCCGCCTTCTCCTCCTCCTGCTTTTCGCCCTTCCCACCGTCCTCGCCGCCCGGCGTCGTATCCGCGCAATCACGACACGCCGATGATCGCCCGCCTCCTGCTCCTCCTCGCCCTCCTGGGCGCGCCGCGCCTCTCCGCCGCGGAGCCCTACGCCGCCGCGCTCTCCGAGACCGCCCGCGCCCGGCTGGCCGCCCTCGCCGCCCCGCGCACGCTCTCCGCCGGGTTCTCCGAGAGCCGCTTCACCCCGCTCAAGAAGCGGCCCGTGGTCGTCACCGGCACCGTGCGCATCGACCGCGCCCGCGGCCTCAGCCTCGCCTACGACCAGCCCGGCGCGCCGGTGGTGATCCTCGACGAGAAGGGCCTGCTCCTCCGCCGCGGCGACGGCGCCGGACAGAGCGCGCCGCCCGAAGCCGGGCCCGACCTCCGGCTGCTCCACGCGCTTTTCGCCTTCGACCTCGCCACCCTGGAAAAATCCTACGCCCTCTCCGCCGCGGAAACGCCGGACGGCGGCTGGACCTTCACCTTTGTCCGCCGGCCCGATTCCGATGCCGCCTACCGCGAGCTCGTCCTCTCCGGAAACGCCGCCCGCCTGGCCTTCATCCGCCTCGCGAAAACCCCGAACCTGAAAACCGAGATCGCGCTCGATCCGCCCGTGCTCGATCCCGTCTTCGGCCCGGGGGAACTCGCCCGCTTTTTCCGCTGAACGAGGCAGCGCCTCGTCCGCCCTGTTTATCGTGGCCAGAACCCGCCTCCCGCTCCTCGCCCTCCTCCTCTTCGCCGCCGCCTGCGGCGCCTGGCTGCTTTCGCTCGACCCGCGCGAGCGCTTCACCACCGACATCACCGAGCTCCTTCCCGCCGGCGAGCGCGACCCCGAGGCGCGCCTCGCGCTTTCCCTCGTCCGGGAGCGCCAGGCCCGCGTCGTCGCCGTCGTCCTCGATGCCCCCGCCGGCACCGCGCCCGCCGCGCTCGCCGCCGCCGCCCGCACCCACGCCGCCACCCTCGGCGCCTCGCCCGCCTTCGCCGCCGCCTTTCCCCTTGCCGACCGGTCCTGGCAGCACCAGCTCGGCCGCCTCCTCCACGCGCGCCGCTTCGACCTTCTCCTGCCCGGCTGGCTGGCCGGGCAGCGCCGTGCCTACGACACGGAGTTCGGCCCCTCTGCCGCCCAGGCTTCAGGCCCGGGGATTCCTCCCTCTTTTCCGGCCTGGCTCGCCGCCCGCGCCGTCGCCGCGGTCGACGCCCACCTCGCCTCCCCCGAGGGCGCCGCGACCGCCGACTTGCTCCCCTCCGATCCGCTCCTCCTCCTCCCCACGCTCGCGGCCCGTGCCTCCGACCTCGCGCCCACGCCCGGGCTTCCCGTTACCCGTGCGCTCGTGTGGGCCGAGACCCGCGACGGCCCGCTCACCGAGGCCGGCCAGCAGCCCGTATTCGACGCCCTCGCCGCTGCCGCGGCCGCCGCCCGCGCCGAGCTTCCCGGCCTCTCGGTCCGCTTCGCCGGCGTCGCCCGCTTCGCCGCGGCCGCCAAGGCTTCGACCCGAGCCGAGATTTCCCGCCTCAATCTCCTCGCCCTGGCCGCCGTCCTCCTTCTTTCCGCCGTCTTCGTCCGCCGTCTTCCCGGGCTCCTGCACCTCCTTCCGCCCGTCCTGCTCGCCACCGGTGGCGCCGTCGCCGTCACCACGCTCGTTTTCGCCCGCGTCCACGTCCTCGTCTTCGTGCTCGGCTCGCTCCTCTCCGGAGTCGCCGTAGACTACGCCTTTCACCTCATCCTCGCCCGCCGGGAAGCCGAGACCTACGCCGCGCGCGTCCGTCGCCTCGCCCTTCCGCTTCTCGGCGGGGCCGGCACCACCATGGCGGGCTTTTTCGCCCTCGTCTTCTCCGAGCTTCCGCTCGTCCGGCAACTCGGGGTCTACGTCGCCGCCGGCATCGTCTGCGGCCTCGGCGCCACCCTGCTCTACCTCGCCCTCTTCCCGGCCCTCGACCTCGCGCCCCGCGCCTGGCGGCTGCGCGCGGCCCTCCCCCCCCGCGCCCGCGGGCGGCTCCTCCTCGTCCTCGCCGCGCTCTCCGCTTTTGGGCTCTCGCGTCTGCGCTGGCACGACGACCTCCGCACCCTGGAATACCCCTCGCCCGACCTCCGTGCGGAAGATGCCGCCATCCGCGCCGCCTTCGGCGAGAACGAGGCTGGCGCCACCTTCCTCACCCGCGGCGCCACCTTCGCCGAGGCTCGCATCCGCTGGGAAAAACTCGCCGCGGCCGCCCCGCCCGGCGCCCCCGTCTCCGGCATCGCCGCCCTCCTTCCCCTGCCCGCCGACCACGCCGGCGCGGTCTCCCCCGCCACCCGCGCCGAGCTCGGCGCGTTTCTCCCCGCCTTCCAGGCCGCCGCCGAAGCCGCCGGGTTCGAGCCGGAGGCCTTCGCTCCCTTCCAAGCCGACCTCGCCGACTGGCTGGCCCGGGCCCCGCTACCTTACGAAACGCTGCTGGGCGACACCCTGGCCGCCCTCCCCGGGCCGCTCGGCCTGCTCGCCCGCCGCGACGCCGAGGGCGCTTGGTTTCTCTCCAGCGCCCGCCGCGCCTTTCCCATCCCCGCGGCCGAAGGCACGGTCTCCCTCGACGGCATCGAGGGCCTGAACCAGCTCTTCGCCCGCTACCGCTCCGCCGCCGGGCGCCTGAGCCTCGCCGGCATCCTCGTTCTCGTGCTCATCTCCTGCGCGCTCCACGGCCCGCGCCTCGGCCTGCGCACCGCGGCGTTGCCCCTTCTCGCCACCGCCCTCGCCTTCGGCCTGCTCGCCTTGCGCGGCGAGCCTTTCAGCCTCTTCCACGTGCTGGGCGCTCTCCTCGGTGTCTGCCTGGCCGACGACTACGCCCACTTCGCCCACGCCGACGACGGCAGTTCCGGCGCCCTCGCCTCCATCCGCCTCTCCGCCGTCACCACCGCCGCTTCTTTCGCCATCCTCACGCTCAGCGCCATTCCTGCCGTCTCCGCCCTCGGCTCCACCGTGACGCTCATCGTCATCTTCGCCCTCGCCTTCGTGGAGACGGATCTCTTCTCCCTGCGCCGTCATGCCTGAGCCCGCCTTAGCGCCCTCCCTCCTGTCCGCCTGGGCTGCCACGCTCGCCGCCGCGCCGGGCGCGCCCGCGCTCGTCGAGGGCTCCACCGGCCGCGTGCACAGACGGGCGGAAATCGAGGCCTCCGCCGCCGCCTTCGCCGCGGCCTTGCCCCCTGCCGTCTCGCGCCAGCGCATCGCCTTCGCCCTCCCCAACGGTCCCGCCTGGCTCGCCGCCTTCCTCGGCCTGCTCCGCGCCGGCGCCACCCCGGTGTTGCTCGATCAGTCCGAGCCTGCCGCCAGCCAGCGCGCCATCGCCCTCGCCGCCGGCGCCGCCTTCCATTTCGCGGATGGCCGCC
The DNA here is from genome assembly GCA_966250295.1 of uncultured Akkermansia sp. Taxonomy (GTDB): domain Bacteria; phylum Verrucomicrobiota; class Verrucomicrobiia; order Opitutales; family Opitutaceae; genus IMCC26134_A. Next base: position 21,499 of record CBINGR010000008.1, read on the forward strand.
TCGAGCCTTTTCACGCGCCGCTCCGCCGCCGCGCCCCGGTCCCCGCGCTGGTCAAGCTCACCTCCGGCAGCACCGGCACGCCCCGCGCCCTGCCCTTTTCCCACGCGCAAATGCTCGCCGACGGCCGCCAGGTCTGCGCGAGCATGGGCATACGCCCGGACGATCGGAATCTCGCCGTCGTTCCCTTCGGCCACTCCTACGGCCTCGGCAACCTCGTCGTCCCGCTCCTTGCCCAGGGCAGCACCATCGTCTGCGCCGACACGCCCCTGCCGCACTCGCTCGCCGCCACCATCGCCGCGCACCGGCCCACCGTCTTCCCCGCCGTGCCCGCCCTCCTCCGCGCCCTCGCGGAGGCCGACCTGTCCGCGAACGCTTTCGCGAGCCTGCGCATCGTCATTTCGGCCGGCTCCCCGCTGCCTCCCGCGGTCGCGACCGCGTTCTTCCGAAAGTACGGCCTCAAGCCGCGCGGTTTTTACGGCTCCAGCGAGACCGGCGGCATCGCGTACGACCGCACCGGCGACGACACCCTCGCCGGCCCCGGCGTCGGTGTCCCGTTGGACGGCGTATCCATAGACCAGTTACCGGGAAACCGCATCCGCGTGCGGAGCCCCGCCGTGCTTCGCTCCGCCGGTTTCATCCCCGCCGATCGCGCCCGCGTGGAGCCGGACGGACGCCTCGTCCTGCTTGGCCGCGCCGGCCGCATGGTCAAGCTCGGCGGCCGCCGTCTCGACCTCGGCGACCTCGAGGCCTCCCTCCGCGGCCTGCCCGGAATCGCCGACGCCTTCGTGGCCCCGCATCCCGAGGACCCGGAGCAGCTCGCCGCCGTGCTCGCCACCTCCCTTGACGCCGCCGCGCTTCGCGCCCTCCTCCGCGCCCATCTCGCGCCATGGAAGATCCCCCGCCGCCTCGTGCCCATCCGGGCCTTCCCCCTCACCGTCCGCGGCAAACCCGACTCCGCCGCCCTGCGCGCCCTGCTCCAGCGATGACCGACGCCGACGTCACTCAACACCCGCCCTCGTTCACGCCAGCCGCGCTTTTCCGGCGCTTTTGCTCGGACTGGTGGCTCAAAGGACTCGGCACCACCGCGGGCATGAGCGCCTTCTTCGTGGTCTATTTCGCGCTGATCCGGCATCCCGCCTATCCGCTGGCGACCATGCCGCTCACCTGGCTCGACCGCCTCGTCGTTTTCCAGCCCTGGGCACTGCTGCCCTACGCCTCGCTCTGGCTCTACATCTCGCTCGTGCCCTCGATGCTGGTCGACCGCCGCCAGCTCTGGAGCTTCGCGCTCGGCTGCCTCGGCCTCAGCCTCGCCGGCTATGCGTTTTTTTATTTTTGCCCCACGACCATCCCCGCCCCCGATATCGACTGGCGGCTCCACCCCTCCTTCCAGTTTCTCAAACAGGCCGACGTCGGCGGCAATGCCTGCCCCTCCCTGCATGCGGCCTTCGCCGTCTTCACCGCCCTTTGGTTCGAACGAATCCTGCCCTCGCTCGGCGGAGGCCGGACCGCCCGCCTGCTCAACCTGCTGTGGGCTCTCCTCATCGTCCATTCGACCATCGCCACCCGCCAGCACGTCGCGCTCGACGCGCTCTTCGGGGCCGCGTTGGGCGCCCTGGCCGCCTCGGTCAACTTTATCGCGGCCCCCTGCCGTGAAGCCCGCCACCCCGCGCCGCGCCCGCTTTTCGTTGCCTTCCTCGTCATCAAGGCCTGCTCCCTCCTGCTGTGGAGCTCGGGCGTGCCCTTCGGCGGCTGCCTGGCCCTGTTCCTGGCCGCGGACGCGCTTCTCCTCTGGCACCTGTTCATGCCGGGCTCGCAGGAACTGGTGCGCGTCTTCACCCGTTTCCGCACGGCCCGCTCCGAGTTCTGGCTCACGATCGACGACGGTCCCGATCCCGAAGACACCCCGAAACTGCTGGCGCTCCTCGCCCGGCACGAGACCCGCGCGACCTTCTTTCTCATCGGCGAACGTGCCGCCCGCCATCCCGCGCTCGTCGCCGAAATCGTCCGCCACGGCCATGGGATCGGCCACCACACGCAAACGCACCCGGTGACGGGCCTCTGGGCGGCGACGCCCGCCCGTCTCGCCGCCGAGCTCGACCGTCCCTTCCCGGTCCTCGCCGCCGCCGGTGCGCCCCGCCCGTGCCGTTTCCGGGCCCCGATGGGCATCAAGCATCTCTTGCTCGCCCGCGCCCTCGCCGCCCGCTCCCTTGTTTGCATCGGCTGGAGCATCCGGAGCCGCGACAGTTTCGCGCGCGACCCGCAGACCGTCGCCGCCCGCGTGCTGCGCCGTCTCCGCCCCGGTGCGATCGTGCTCATGCACGAGGGCGCATTCCTCGCGCCGGCCGTTCGCGTCGAGGCGATCCGCCTCGTGCTCGAAGGTGCCGCCGCCCGCGGCTACCGCGCGGTCATCCCCGACGACGCGCAACTGGTCTGAGGACGGCCGAACCTTCAGATTTTTAACGCGAAGAGCACGAAGACCTCGCAAAGGCCGCAAAGATGGAAACGCAGGCCTCCGAGCCCTCCGTCTCTAGCGTTCTTCGCGGTTTAAAAAGATCCGCCTCACTCCACCACGGTCGCCTCGATCTCCAGCTTCAGTGCCGCGCGGCAGATGTCGCTGCGCAGCCAGGCCACGCGGTCCTCCGGCCGCAGCAGCCGCCCCGCCAGGGCCGCTCGGACCGTCGTGAGATCCGCCGCGTGCCGCAGATATACCTTGAAATGCCTTTCCCGCGCCCGGCCCGCGCCCAGTGTCCCGCCGAGGCCGCAGGCCTCCGAGATGAGGCGCAGGTTGTCCAACGTGCAGTCGATCTGCCCCGCGAGGCTGTCCGGCGCCACGGTCGTGTGGCCCTTGATCGCCGCCGTGCCCGACACGAAGGTCCAGCGCCGTCCGTTCGCCATCACCTGGCTCGCGCGCGAAAAGCTCGGCGAGCGCGGTCCGTGCTCCGGCGGGTATTCGTAGGCGGGCACCTGCTCCGGATTTTCCAGGCTGCGCGGCACCGCGCGGGCGGCGGCGAAGAGCACCGCCAGCCGGTCCGGCTCCGCGCCGACCGCGGACGCCGCGGAAGGTACGCCGGCGCGCGCCGCCTCGAAGGCCTGCGAGCGCCCCCGGCAGAACACGCGGTAGTTTTCCAACCCCTCCGCCGCGGCCGCATTGATCTCCGGCACGTAGTTCCAGATGCGGGCCGCCTCGCGGCCTTGCGCCGCGGCCGTCCCCAGCAGGTCGCGGTAGATCTCCTCCGTCTGGCGGCCGAGGTCCTCGCGCACGGCCTCCACCGCCACTCCCAAGAGCCAGTCGCCATCCTCGAAAAGCTCGAAGCGGGCGCTTCGTCCCATGCCGCGCGCTCCCTGGAAAAGCGTTTCCTCTTCCGCCCCCTCGAGCACCGGCACGGCCGGCCCCGACCCGGATCGCGGAGACGTGCCGAACTTGAACCCGAAATCCGGTTTGGGACGCAAAAGCTCCATAAAAGTGCCTGACAGAGCGCGATTCGGTCCGCCGCTCAAAACTAATCTCGCCGCGGCCACCCCCTCGCCTCTCCGAGCACCGGCGCCAGCCCTCGGCCCCCGCCCCCCTTTTCCCAACCGCCCCCTCCCGCCCGCCCATTTCCTGGCTCAGCCGGTTATGTCACCCAATAGGTTACATTCTTTCGTCGTACTTTTCCTCTGAAAATTCCGATTCCTGGTCCGGTTTGTCACCAAATTGGTGACAAATCCGAAACGCGCAGAGAGCGCCTCCACTTTTCTTTTTGCTCCTTTTGGGCCTCTTTGCGGCCATAGCCCTCTCTTTCCCGTATGCCCGCTCCCGCCGCCTCGCCCATCTCCGCCGCCACCTCCGCCGCCGCGCCCGCGCCCATCCCGGTCACCGTGCTCACCGGCTTCCTCGGCGCCGGCAAGACCACCCTGCTCAACCGCATCCTCACCGGGCACCACGGCAGGAAGCTGGCCGTCATCGAGAACGAGTTCGGCGAAGTCGGAGTGGACAACCAGCTCGTCATCCAAAGCGACGAGGAGATCTTCGAGATGAACAACGGCTGCATCTGCTGCAGCGTGCGCGGCGATCTCCTCCGCATCCTCGGGCGCCTCATGAAGCGCAAGGACCGCCTCGACGGCATCCTCATCGAGACCACCGGGCTCGCCGACCCCGGGCCCGTCGCGCAAACCTTCTTCACCGACGACGAGATGCGCGCCGCCTTCCGCCTCGACGCCATCGTCACCGTCGTGGACGCCCGGCACGTCCTCCAACACCTCGACGACTCCCCGGAGGTGAAAAAGCAGATCGGCTTCGCCGACGTCCTCCTGCTCAACAAGACCGATCTCGTCGCCCCCGCCGAGCTCGATGCCCTCGAGGCCCGCATCCGCCGCATGAACGGCGCCGCCCGCCTCCTCCGCGCCCAAAACGCCGACGTCCCTCTCGATCGCATCCTCGATGTCGGCGGCTTCAACCTCTCCCGCGCCACCGAGCTCGACCCGCGTTTCATGGAACCCAGCTATCCCTTCGAATGGGCCGGTGCCTACGCCCTTCCCGCCGGCGAGCACGAACTCGTCATCGGCCATGCCCACGAGGGCTGCTGTGGTCACGGTCACGACCATGCGCACGGCGACGAGGACCACGAACACGGTCACCACCACCACGGCCCCGCCGGCACGCTCGACCTCGCCATCCTGCCGGTGAAATCCCTCGCCGAGGCCGACCTTGCAGCGGCCCGCGATGCCGCCGTGCTCGTTTTCTCCGACTGGGAGAACAACGTGAAGCCCGGCGAGACCATCCCCCCCGGCGGCACCCTCCAGCGCCTGCACATCGGCGAAAGCGGCCACGCCCATTTCCGGCTCAGGATCGCTACGCCGGGCTTTTACCTCGTCTTCGAGGCCTGCGGCCACCACCCCCTGCACATCCACGTGATGGGCGAAACCGCCCGTCCCGGCTGGCAGCAGGACTTCGAACACACCCACTCGCACGACGCCGACGTATCCAGCGTTGGGATACGCCATGCCGGCGACCTCGACGGCAAAAGGCTAAACGACTGGATCGGCAAGCTTCTCAAGGAAAAGGGCGGCGACATCTACCGCAGCAAGGGCGTGCTCGCCGTGAAGGGCGCCGCCAACCGCCTCGTGTTTCAGGGCGTGCACATGCTCTTCGACGCCAAATTCGACCGCCCCTGGGGCAAGGACGCGCGCGAAAACACGCTGGTCTTCATCGGCAAGAACCTGGATCGCAAGGCCCTGACCGAAGCGTTCAAGGCCTGCCTCACCTAGGCCGCGCCGCCGGCCCCCCATTCCTGGTGGGATGGTCGGGGCTTCCGCCCGCCGCTCCGCGCGGGCTTGCCCGGCCCGTCCGCGCCCGCAGGCTCCGCGCCCATGCAGTTGCACAAAACCTGGGCCTCCCCCCTCGACGACTACGTGATCGACCTCGCCTGGTCGCCCGACGGCGCGCATCTCGCCGCCGCCTCGCAGGCCGGCCCCCTGTACCTTTTCGCCGGCGCCAGCGGCGAAGACCGTCGCGAGCTGCCCGGTCACGCCGACGGCGCCAACTGCCTCGCCTTCGCCCCCGGCTCCGCCGCGCTCCTTGCCAGCGGCGGCCAGGACGGCGCGGTGAAATTCTGGGATGCCGCCGCCGGCCAGCACCTCGCCACCGCCGCGCTCAGCCCCGCCTGGGTCGAACATCTCGCCTGGCGGCCCGCGGGGGCGGCCGGCGCCGGCCGCAAAACCGAAATCCCAAATCCTCGAGCCCAGGTTCCGCTGCTCGCGGCGGCGAGCGGACGCGAGCTGGTCCTTCTCCGCGCCGACGGGACCGTGGCGCACAAGTTCAAGTCCGCGCCCAAGACCCTCTCCGCCCTCGCCTGGCATCCGCTCGGCGGCGCGCTCGCCGCGGCCTGTTTCGGCGGCATCTGCCTGTGGGACGCGGACGATTATCGCGCTCAACGCGAATACGTCTATGGCAACGGTATCGCCACCCTCGCCTGGTCCCCGCCCGAGGGCCGCTGGCTCGTCTCGGGCAATGTCGACCCGAGCGTCCACCTCTGGCTGCCCGAAGAGGACCAGGAGTTTCACATGAGCGGCTATGAATCGAAGGTCCGCCAGATCAGCTTCGATTTTACCGGCTCGCGCCTCGCCACCACCGGCGGCCGGGACGTCTGCGTGTGGGACTGCACCGGTGCCGGACCCGAGGGCCGCGAACCTGTCATGCTCCCCCACGACGCGCCCCTCGTCGCCGTCGCCTTCCAAAATCGCCACGGCCTGCTCGCCTCCGCGGGCAAGGATGGCGTGCTCCAGCTTTGGAGTCCCGAGCGCGCCCAGCCTCTCCGCGCCACGGTAAAGATGCCCGCGTCCGCCACCCGGCTCGCTTGGTCGCCGGATGACCGTTTCCTCGCCGTCGGCAGTGAGAAGGGCGTGCTCTACGTGCTCCGGGTCGAAAACTGAGTCCGGTTTTCCACCCTGCCGGAAATTCCCGGCCACACGGGGATTGAGTCGGTCGCCACAAAGGAGCATGAAGGCAGTCCCATGCCCTCATCCCGCACCCACCTCGCCACCGCCCTCGTCTGCCTGAGTCTCGCGTTCCCCCTTGCCCCGACCCTCCGCGCCGAAGAGAGCCTGCCCCAGCTCCGCAGCGTACTCATCGACAGCCAGGCGCCGATGTTCTCCCTCGCCGACTCCACCGGCTCGGGCCGTTGGGTAAAGATCGGCGAAAGCTTCGAAGGTTGGAAACTCGAGTCCTTCGATGCCACGAAACAGACCCTCCTGCTCAGCCGCGACGGCGAAAAACGCGAAGTGAGCCTGGAAGCGGCCAAGCTCAAGGACGAACAGGCCCACGCTACAGTGGCCGAGGCCGACGCCGTCCTGCAAAAAATGCGCTTCGAGGAGATGATCGGCAAGGCCATCGAGGTCCAACAAAAGGCCATGGCCAAGTCCATGGGCGGCATGATGGGCAAGGACCTTCCCCCCGACGAAGCCGCCAAGGTTGCCGCGTTTCAGCAAAAAATCATGGCCGCCATGTTCGAGGAAATGGATCTGCCCGGGATGCGCCAGGACGTCGCCAAGGCCTACGCCGAAACCTTTTCGAGCGCCGAGTTGAAGGCCCAATCGGATTTCTACTCCACGCCCGCCGGCCAGGCGATGATCGACAAGCAACCCCAGATCCAGCAGCGCATGACCGAGCTCATGATGCCCCGGATGATGAAGGCCATGCCGAAAATCCAGGCCATGAGCCAGGAGTTCGCCAAAGAACAAAGGGCGGCCAAGGCGGCAGCCGCCACCAAAACCACCCCGGATGCCCCCGCCGCCAAGTCCTCCCCCTGACCATCGGGAGCGCCGGCGCGCCGGTGGGGCTTCCGACCGGCTGGGCGGTGGCATCCTGTTCACAGGCGATTAACGCATTGCCCCCCCGGCGGGAGTCGCGTTTCTGAGACCATGCGCTTCCCGCCGCCCACCGCCACCCTCCTGCTCGCCGCCGCCGGCCTGCTGCTTCCCGCTGCCGCCCGGGCCGCCACCTTCGGCAGCCAGACCAAGGTTGCCATCTCCGCCGTTTACACACTCCCCAACCCGCCGACCACCGTCCAGTTCCCCAGCGGCGCCTATCGCGAAGTGGATACGGTCAACACCGTCCGCTACGGTAACAAGGAGATCCTCGAAACCCTGGTAAAGCGCCAGCTCATCCCTTCCATCAAGGGCTACTCCATCGTCATGCTGCGCACCGCACGCGGCACCCACAGCTACACCTTCGTCGCCACGCACAAGACCGGCGTCAACGTGCGTATCCCCGACGATCTTCTCGATCTCGCCTTCGCGGACGGCCCGGAAAAAGGCCGCTACGAATACAATGCCCAGGGCGTCGTCACGGTGCTCAAATACGAGACCCGCAACCTCGCCTCTCTCACGCTCGAAGACTTCGAGGGGCAGGCCATCCTCCTGCGGAGGAGCGGCTTCAAAAACGTCACCCGCAACGGCGAAACCCACACCATCAAGCTCGATTCGGCCAGGGCCTCCTTCGACGGCGCGGTCACGGTCGCCTCCACCACCGGCGTGGGTGTCGTCGCTTTCGCCCTCTCCGACGCCAGGATCGTGGACCTCGAGGACTTCGGCGACGCCGCGCCCGACGGCGAGGAGGACGAAGTCCAACCCTGAGCCTCACCGCCTGGGGATTTGTTCTCCCGGGTTCGGGACTCGATTTCGGCAGCACCGCCTCTTCCCGACCCCGCCGCGCCGCTCCCCCCTGCGCCGCTTGACGCCCCTGTTAACCTCGCCCTGTGAGCCCCACGCGCCGGAGTTTTTTACGCCACGCCGCCCTCGCCCTGGGCGGGCTGGTCCTGCTTCCGCCGCCGCTGCTCCTCGCCGCCGCCGATGCGCGCGTCCACGTCGTCCGACGCGGCGACACCCTCTCCGGCATCGCGGCCGCGCATGGCGTATCCGTCGATGCCATACGCACCCGCAACCGGCTCGCGTCGTCCGCCATTCGCATCGGCCAGCGTCTTTTCATCCCCGGGCCTGGGGACGGGCCGGCCACACCCCCCGTCGTTCCCCTGCCCGCCGGCCCGGCTTACGTGCTCGAGCCCGTCCTTGCCGCGAGCCGGGGCCTGCGCATCACGCCCGGGCGCTGGACGCATCTCGTCGTCCACCACAGCGGCATCGAGGCCGGCAACGCCAAGGCCTACGACGGAGCCCATCGCCGCCGCGGCATGGAAAACGGCCTCGCCTACCATTTCGTGATCGGTAACGGCCGCGACTCCGGCGACGGCCAGATCGAGGTCGGCGGGCGCTGGCCGAAGCAGCTTTACGGCGGCCACGTGCGCTCCCAGGCCATGAACGATCATGGCATCGGCATCTGCCTGGTGGGTAACTTCGAGAAACGCGTGCCCGGCAGGAAACAGCTCGCCTCGCTCTTTTCGCTCCTCGACTGGCTTCGGGCCGACGGGCTGCCCGGCGCCGCGGTGCCCAAGGTGACGGTCCATCGCTGGGTGGACATCAACCACACCGTCTGCCCCGGTCGCAAGTTCCCCTACGACCAGTTGAAGACGCGCTACGGCGCCAGCGCCTCGGCCTGAGTTAGTCTTGGCGGGGAGCGTCAGCGACAAGCGCGGGGGCGCTGGCGCCCCCGCTACACGCTCAGGCAAGCCGCATTGCCTACCGCGTCTTGGCCAGGCTCTTCAGCGTCGCGATGTGCCGCTGCGTGCGGGGCAGAAGCTCGGTGCGGATGAGCTCCTTGCAACCCGGCAACACGTCGTCGTCGTCCAGCGCGTCCTCATATTCCTCACGGCCGTGGTCCTCGCCCTGTTGCAGGCCCTTCAGGGCCGAGGATTCGCCGAAAAGCTTCGCGACGCCCTGCGAGGCCTTGGCGAAGGCCCCCCAGGCGCCGGAATCGGTGGAGGGGGTGCCTCCCATTTCGATCACGTTTGCGCGGAGCAGATCGGCCGAGCTCTGGTGTTCGTCGCGGATCTGGCGGAGGGTGCCGACCGCGGGGTCGCCCTCGAATTTCTTGATCGTCTGGCTGTAGGTCTCGACGGCGGAAAGCTCCCCGCGGAGCAGGCTGTTGCAGACCTCGATGCACTCTTCGGTATGGGTGGTGGATTTCATGGCTTAGGAGCGGGAAGCAGCCCGGCCCCGGCCGCGTCACCCGACGCGGCCAAGACGGAGGACCGGGCCTTGGCTTCCGGTTTAGTGGGAAAACGTCGCCGGCATCGCGGCAGGGCGGGACCGCTGGCCCGCCGGTTTGGAGTCGTTTGAAATTCGCGGCGGGCGCAGCGGTCCCCGCCCCGCCTTTGACCCTAGGCCGCCGCGGAAAGAAAATGCGCGGCGAGCTGCTGCCCCGGCAAATGAACGAGATTCTTGCGCACCGTCTCCACGAGATTGGCGCGCGAAGCGGGGCCCAGCCGGTCGAGAACGGCGTTGTGCAAGCCGTCGCCCGCCGCGAAGGCCCAGGTCTCGCCGGGATGTTTCTTCAGGAACTGCTCGATGCAGCCCGCCAGCCATTCGGCCTCCCTCCGCCGGTGCTCCTCCTGCATCGGCAGGCGCTCGTCGATCGACCCGCCCGGTGCGCCGGCGACGCCGCCGGGAAAACGCCCGGCTTTGTCCGTGTCCTGATCGGTGTAGGAACCGCGCCCGGGCGCAAATTCCAGCGCTTCCACCTGCCGAAACGAAGGCGCCGGCCGCCCGGGCGCGGAGGTCTTTTCATAGGCGGCAAACTGCCGCCCGGCTGCGGTGAGAATGTAGCGAGGTGTCATGTCAGCTGTCCTCCAGTTTGACGTTTTGCGCCCTCAGGAAGGGCACGAGCTCGGCCACGCCGAAGTCGGCGAGGATCTTTCCGTGCCAGTCGAGAGTGGGCGCCTTCGACTGGCGGGACTTGCGTACCATGTCGGCCCGCGCGGCCGCGTCGGCCACGACGTCCGCCCGGCGGTAGGGGATGCCATGCTCGTCGAGCCAGGCCGTCACCTCGACGCACCAGGGGCAGCCGGGCTTGATGTAAAGGATGGGCAGATCTTCGTTCATGGTCGGGAAGGGTCCCGCGGCGCGGCGCAGGGCCGGCGCTCCGGCATCGTGCCCAAAGCTTAATCGGGGGCGCGGGCCCATCCCATCGGGCGTCCGTCCGAGCATCGCGTGGGGCGGCGCCCGCGCCACCGGCGGGAAAGCCCCGCTCCCGCGTTCCCCGCCTGCCCCGCTGCCCGAGCGCGGGGCGTTGAGCCATCCTGCCGCCATGGGCATCGAGACCATCCTGTTCGTTTTCGGGCTGATCGTGGTCATCGCGATCGCCGTCGCCTTGCGCAAGGCGAAGCGCCGGTGAGCGCCGTCCTTTCGTCGCGCAGCCGCCGGACGCCTCCCACGGAAGGCCGCGCCGGCCGCCTGGCCGCGGAGGCGCTCGCCGCAGTGAAGGAGGCCGGGCTCCGCCACGCGGACGACCGCAAGCCCGGCTTCGTCCGCCGGCGCGCGGGAACCGGCTGGCATTTCCTCGATGCGGAGGGCCGGCGTATTACGAACCCGGATACGATTTCCCGCCTCCGGCGGCTGGCCATCCCGCCGGCTTGGACCGGGGTATGGATCTGCCCCTTCGCCAACGGCCACATCCAGGCCACGGGCCGCGACGCGCGCGGCCGGAAACAATACCGCTACCACCAGGACTGGCGGGCTACCCGCGATGCCGGCAAATACGGCCGGCTGGTGGCCTTCGGCCGCGCCCTGCCGCGCATCCGCCGCCGGGTGGCCGCCGACCTGCGCCGCCCCGGCCTCGGCCGCAAAAAAGTGCTCGCCGCGATGGTGCGCCTGCTCGAGACCACGCTCATCCGCGTCGGCAACGAGGAGTATGCGCGGCACAACCATTCCTATGGGCTGAGCACGCTGCGCAACCGCCACGTCTCGGTACGGAGGGGCGTCGTGCACTTCCATTTCAAGGGCAAGAGCGGCCGGCGACACGAGCTCGACCTGGAGGATCCGGCCCTGGCCCGGCTCGTGCGGCGCCTGCGGGACCTGCCCGGCCAGGAGCTTTTTCAATATCTCGCGGAGGACGGTACGGTGCAGAACGTCGGCTCGGCGGACGTGAACGCCTACCTCCGCGAGGCGGGAGGCGAGGATTTCTCGGCGAAGGATTTCCGCACCTGGGCGGGCACGGTCCTCGCCGCCAGGTTCCTCGCGGCGCAGCACGCGCAGGAGGCGAAGCCCCGAAAGGCCACCGTGTTGCGAGCGACCGAGGCGGTGGCCGCGCGCCTCGGCAACACGCCCGCGGTCTGCCGGCGCAGCTATATCCACCCCGCCGTCACGAAAGGCTACCTGCGGGGCCGTACCGTGAGACCAGACGCCGTTCCGGCCCTCCCGCGCGACCGCACGCCCCCCGCCCTGCCCCGCGCCGCCACCCGCCTGAGCGCAGCCGAGTCGGCGGTACTCGATTTCCTCCGCCGCGAAACTCGCGGGGAACGCCGGTTTTGAGCCCGTCCTAGAAAAACGCGGGAACCCAAATAGGCCGGCGGGAAACCCGGCTGCCGCTTCCAATGCGCTCCGGCGCGCCCAAACGCCGCTAACGCACTTGTATCCGGCCGCTCTACCCGGCCCAATTACGTCTGATCATGACGCAAGTCGAGAGGCCCTCGGCCAGGGCGTTTTTCTGGCTCCTTCTGCTCGCAACCGGGCTGCTCTACGCCGGCACCTTCGCGACGCCCTGGGTCTACGACGACGTGGAGGGCATCCGCCAAAACCCCGCGCTGCGCGCCGGCGCCGGCTTCACCCGAATCCTGAACGACAGCCCGCCCGACAGCACGCCCTATGGCCGGCCGCTGGTCGTACTTTCGCTCGTGCTCAACCACGCGCTCGGCGGCTTCTCCCCCGGGGGTTACCGCCTTTTCAACCTCGCCGCGCACCTCGCCTCGGCCCTGACCCTGGCCGCCCTCACCCGGCGGCTGCTCGCGGTGCGGCCCGGCCTCGTCCCCGCCCGCGCCGACCGTGCCGCGGGGTGGGCCGCGCTACTCTTCGCCGCCCATCCGCTCGCCACCTCCGTGGTCACCTACACCGTGCAACGCGCCGAAGGCCTGATGGCCTTGCTCTACCTCGCCACCCTCGCCGCCGCCGCGCGCGGGCTCTCCGACGGTGCGAAGCTCCGCTGGCGGGCGGCGGCGGTCCTGTTCTGCGCGCTCGGCATGTTGGCCAAGGAGACGATGGTCACCGCGCCGCTCGCCGTGCTCCTCCTGCACCGCGGGTTTTACGCCGCCTCCTGGCGCGAAACCGCCCTGCGTTGGAAATGGCATCTCGCCCTCGCTTCGACCTGGGCGCTGCTCGCGGGCTGCATGCTCGCCTGGCCGCGCCGGCAGTCGGTGGGTTTCAGCTCCGGAGCCATGGATGCAACGGAGTACCTGAATCTCCAGGCCGGCGCCTGGTGGCACTACCTGAGCCTGCTCGTCGCGCCCTGGCGCCTCGCCATCGACCACTGGCCGCGGCCGGCGGCTGCGGCAACGGCGCTCGCGACCGGCCTGGGCTTCGCCGTGCTCTATGGTTCGGCGCTTGTCGTCGCATGGCGACGCTCGCCAGCCCTGGGCGCGGCTCTGGCCCTACCCGGCCTGATCCTGCTCCCCACCTCCACCCTTGTCCCGATCGCCACCTCGCCGGTCGCGGATCATCGTATGTACCTGCCGGCGGCCTTTGCGCTCGCGCTTGTCGCGGCCGCAGCCGACGCGAGCGCCCGGCGATGGACAAACGCCGCTCTGCTCGCGGCGCTGCTGGCGTTCGGCGCCGGCACCGTTGCGCGCAATCGCGTGTTTCGCAGCGCACTGGCCGTATGGGAGGACGCAGCGGCAAAGGACGGCGGAAACGCCCGGGCCCTGAACAATCTCGGCATGGCCCTGGCCGGCGCAGGTCGCTCCGCGGAAGGCCAGGTCCGAATCGAGCAAGCGCTCCAACTCCGTCCCACCTACGCGGACGCCTGGTATAATCTCGGCACCCTGCAGGGGCGCGACGGCCGCCTCGCCTCGGCCGAAGAAGCGCTCCGCCAAGCCCTCGCCCTCCGCCCCGGCCATGCTTCCACCCATTGCAATCTCGCGCTGGTGCTCTTCCGGCGCGGAAAGCGGGCCGAAGCCATCGCGCACTACGAGGAGGCCCTCCGCCTGCGGCCCAACCATCCCGTCGCCTGCTTCAACCTCGCGGTCGTCTGCCTGGAGGATGGCGATCATGTCCGCGCTCTCGCGCTCGCCAGGACCTGCCTGCGCGGCGATCCCGACTATCCCCAGGCGCGCGAGTTGGTCCGGGACCTCGAACGGCTGGCGCGGCCCTGACTGCGTCCGCGCCTTCCATCGTTCAGAGAGAGCGCGCGATCCAGAACAGGTTCCAGAGTCACCAGGCGTAGGCTTGGGGGGCGGAACCGCCGGGGCCGGGAAAGATGGCGTCAAGCTCGGCCAGCGTGTCGGCGTCCAGCTTCAGCTCCGCGGCGGGCAGCGAATCGGTCAGTTGTCCCACCGTACGCGGCCCGATGATGGGGGCGGTCACGCCCGGCTGGTGCAGCAGCCAGGCAAGCCCGAGGTTGGCCGGGGTCTGGCCCAGACGGGCGGCGAGGGCCTCGTAACGCTCGAGTTGCGGGCGTTTCGCCGCCACGCGTTTCTCGAAATCCGGCGAGGCGCGCCGGCCGGCCGCCGCCTTGGCGAGGGCCCCGCCGAGCAGGCCGCCGGCGAGCGGGCTCCAGGGAATGACGCCGAGCCCGTAGTGGCGGCTGGCGGGCAGGACCTCCAGCTCGACCGTGCGGCTCTCGAGGTTGTAAAGGCTCTGCTCCGAAATGAGCCCCACGAAGTGCCGGTGCGTCGCGGTCTGCTGCGCGGTGGCGATGTCCCAGCCGGCGAAGTTGGAGGAGCCGACGTAGAGCACCTTCCCCTGGGCCACCAGCACCTCCATGGCCTGCCAGATCTCGTCCCAGGGACAGGCGCGGTCGATGTGGTGCATCTGGAAAAGGTCGATGCGGTCGGTGCGCAGGCGGCGCAGACTGCCCTCGCAGCCCGCGATGATCTTCCGCGCGGAAAGTCCGCGGGCGAGGTTGGGATCGCGCCCGCACTCGCGGTTCATTTCCCCGTAAACCTTGGTCGCGAGCACCACCTGGTCCCGGCGCCCGCCGCCGAGCTCAAACCAGCGGCCGAGGATGTTCTCCGTCACCCCTTCGCCGCCCTTCCACCCGTAGATGTCGGCCGTATCGAAGAACTGAATACCCGCGGCGACGGCCGCGTCCATGATCTCGCGGCTCGCCGCCTCGTCGGTCTGGGGCCCGAAGTTCATGGTGCCGAGACAGAGCCGGGAGACTTTGAGGCCGGAACGGCCGAGGGCGACGTGTTGCATGGGGCGGGAGCCTGGCCGGGGAGGACGGGGTGGCGAGATTTCTCGCGATCGGAGCCAAGACAGGGCAGGCCCGCCAGCCGGATAGCGCCAGCGACCCAGAATCGAACGGGTCGCTGGCAGGATACAAAATCGTCAGCGACTGCCGGGCTTTTGAGAGGTTAATTCGGATCCCACCAGAAGTAACGGTTGGTCACGGCATTGTCGTCCTTGACGTCCGCCAACGTCAGGCCCGCGACATGCCCATCCGCAAAGACCACGTTGCAACGACCGCCCCGGTTGCGAAATGCCATGCACATGTACTGCTGGCCATTGTCGCCCGTCCAACTGGTACGGTCATACATGCCGGCCATAAAATTAGCCGACTCGAAAAAAGTGATAAACCGGGCCGGTGCCTGGATCTTGCTCATGTGATTCTTCCCCGCGTTCCAGTGGCCGAAAAAGCCCCACTTGCTCGATACCGGGCTGCCGTCTTGTTTGTGCGACCAACCCGTCGTATTCATGGCGATGGTGAAGTTACGGTCGTCACGCGGGGCTGGTGCGACCGAAACCTGGCGGCCGGTTTTCAGAACCTCAGGGTAACCCGTTTCCCATGCGTCGCGCAGCCCGTCCCCCTGTCCTTTGATTCCCAGATAATTGAGGAACGGCATGTAGCTGAACCAGGGATTGCTATACTGGCCGCTGCCGAAGGGCGCATTGCCGAGGTAAAAGCCCTTGTTGTCGTTCGCATAGGCGATGTTCGCGGTCTGGATCTGCCTCAGGTGGGAAACGGTTTTCGCCGACTGCGCGCTCGCGCGCACTGCGCCGATCACCGGAATAAGGATCCCCGCCAGGACGCCGATGATCGCGATGACGGTGAGCAGCTCGATGAGGGTAAACCCGCGGCGCGGTCTCCGGAGGCGGGACGAACGGAAAGAAAGAAAGTTCATGACGGGGAACGGATTTTGCGGGAACGAACGCGGCCTCGGGAGACGGCTCGAAAGCGGGGAAAAGAAAGGCCCGTGGGGATGGTCGACAAAGTCGCCGCGCCCTTCCCTGCGGTCAACGGCGGGACTTACTCCCTCCCGGATTTGTCGATCCATTAATGCATCAGTTTGCTCGAAGAGGTCATTTTTACCTAGGAAGCGAGCTTGCCGACGGCCCGGGCCCATTTAATTTAACGCAAAATCCGAAATTGCCCCAAAACCCCACCCGATGAAGACCTCATCTCGCCGCAGCCCGGTCGAAATCGCCGTCGCCGGTTATGAGACCTTGCTGCGGGAACTGCGCGCCGACCCCCAAACCCGGCTGCCCCCCGAACGCGAGCTTGCGAAGCGGTGGGAGGTGAGCCAGGCAGCGGTCAACCGGGCCGCTCATCAGCTCGTCGCCGCCGGGCGGCTGCGCCGCGAGGGCTACAAGCTGGCGCCGATGCCGACCGGTGGCGTCACGCTCACCGGTTCGCGCATCGTCGTACTGACCCACCGCGCGCTGCGTTTCCCTGGCCTTGCGTCCGAGGCGGCGCTCCGGGGGGTGCAGGTGGAGGAGCTGTTCTACATCGGGCGCGACTCCCTGCGCCGATACCTGCGCGAGGCCGCGGCGAAACGGGTGGATGGCGTCATCATGCGTCTGAGCGATGGCGGCTGGGAGTGGGATGCCGAGACCGCCGAGTTCGACCGGCTGCGCATTCCCTGCGTGGTCTGCGAAGAGGCTCCCCAAAGCTTGGCGATGGCGGCCGAGGACTGGCGGGCCGCCGGAGCCCGCCTGGTGGGGCATCTCACGGCCCTGGGCCACGTCGAACTGGCCTTCCTCGGCTCGTTGCGGCGGGCCCACCGCTCGACCGTGGTGCGCGATGCCTACGCGGAAACCTGCCTGCGTCTCGGCCTCGCCGGGGCGGCCGCGCGTTCGGTGGACACCGCCGCTCACACCGCGGAAGCCGTCGGTGCGGCCTTTGCCCGCCTGCGCGAGCAATGGCCGCAGACCACGGCCCTCCTGCTTTACGACGCGGATTCCCTGCCCGCTCTGTTGGAAGCGATCCGCGGCGCGGGGTTGCGGGTGCCGGCCGACTTATCGGTGGTCGCGGTGAGCGACAGCGCGGCGGCCCGTTCCGCCCGACCCGGCATCACCTGCGCCGGCTTCGACCAGCGGGCGCTCGGCCACCTCGCGCTCGACCAAATATGCCAGCAGATCCTCCATCTGCGCCGGGTCGGGCGGCTGGCCGCGCGCCAGCGGCTGCGCCTGGAACCGGCCTTGGTCGAAAGAGCCTCGGTCCGCTCCCTGGCCCCGGCGGGCGCACCCGTCGCCATCGCCCCGCCGGACGGGCTGCTCAACCGCACCTCGCATGCCTGGTCGCAGGATCGCGCCACGCGCCTGCGCGAAGTCGAAGCCGTGCGGCTGAGCCCGCACCGGCTGACGCAGGAGGCACGTGCCGGGGATTTTTTTCCACTCGATCTGCGTCCCCTGGCCAACCGTTCCCTCACTCGCCAGAATGGCTGGCTCGGCCACCTGCCCCTGCTGCACCTGCCGGCCGGGCGGCAGGCGATCCACGGCGTGCCCTTCGATATCGTCGACGAGCGGCGAAACGAGGGCGCCGGCGCGATCGTACTGCGCGCGCAGCGCCCGCTCACCCAGGCGGACCAGCCGCTGCCCCTGAGCGTGGTCGTGCCGGTGGGCCGACAGGTGCGGGCAGTGTTTTTCCTGCACGGCTGCGGCTACGCGGGCGAGCCGACGGCCTTCGCCTGGTATGACCTTGTGCTGGAGAGCCGGCGCCCCGTTTCGGTGCCGCTCGTGGCCAAAGGTCTGGGCGTGCCGCCCCCGGATGCGCCATCGCCCAACGTCCAGGACTGGTGGAGCGACTTTCCGCAGTTCGAGGCGCCCGGGGTGAAACACCTAGTGGTGACCGCCGGGGGCGACCCCTTCGAATACGAGCGCTATCTCTATACGCTGGAGTGGGAAAACCCGCACCCGAAACACGCCCTGCGCGAGATCCGCATCTCCTCCAACCCCTCCCAGCCCGCCACGCTGGGCGTGCTGGCGATCACGCTCTTGCTGGCCTGAATGTCCGATCTGACGGATCAGACTGATCGGTCGGATCTTTTGGGAAGGTAGTCTGGCAGCCTCAGGCCCGTGGCGGCGCCACGGAGGCGCGCAGCACCGGTTCGGTGGAAAACACCACCGGCGAGGCCGGGATCGCGGCGGTGCCCTCCGGGCCGGAGCGAGCGAGTTCGAGCAGGATCTCCACCGCGCGCCCGCCCATCTGCCGGAGCGGCTGCCGCACGGTCGAAAGCTGGGGCACGCAGGCGCGGGCGGCCAGGGTGTCGTCGAAGCCCGCCACCGAGATGTCGTCCGGCACACGCAGGCCGGCGGCGGAAAGCGCCTCCATGCAGCCGAAGGCCATGGCATCGTTGGCACAGAAAACCGCGGTCGGCAGCGGCCGGCCCGCGTTTTCCTCCAGCCAGGCACCCATCGCGGCGCGGCCCTGGGCGGCGTCGAAACCCGCGACCCGGACCAGCGCCGGATCGAAGCCGATCCCCGCCTCCTCGAGTGCCCGGCGGTAGCCGGCCAGACGGCGTGAGGAACCGAGCAGGCCGGAGGGACCCGCGAGGTGCAAGATGCGGCGGTGGCCGAGGCCGATGAGCAGGCGCACCAGCGCGTAGGTGCCGTTTTCCTCATCGGATTCGAGGTCAACCACGCCCGGCAGCGAGTGATTGGCGTGGATCGAAACGAGCGGCGTGTGCGCGGGCAAAAGGGCCGCCGCCTCGGGCCCGATCAACGGCGCGATCAGCAGAAGCCCGTCGATGCGGCCATCGCAGAAGCCGGCGACCCGCTGCGCGTCGCGCTCCCAGTCGTGGAGGGTGAAGACGGTCGTGTTCTGCCCATGACGCGCGGCGGTCTCGAGCACGCCGTTGAAAACCTCGAGGAAGTAGTGGTTGAGCTCCCCGCCCTCAAGCACGGCCGCGACACCCAGCGTACTCATGCGACGGCGGATAAGAGCGCGCGCGGCGGCGTTGGGCCGGTAATGGAGCGCCGCGGCAGCCTCGAGGATGCGCCCACGGGTCTCGGGCGAAATCCGCGAGGAGGTGCGGGCGCCGTTCAACACGGCGGAGGCGGCCATCGCCGACACGCCCGCCGCCCGCCCCACATCGGCGAGGGTGGCGGCGCGGCTCGGCTTTTTCTTTTTCGGGGGACGCGGCATGGACGACGTATGCGCACCGCGCTCGCGGCTGCCAAGCGCGCGGGTTGAGGCATGTCCGGTAAAAAACTCCGCCCGCCGCCGAAGCCTGCCGGGGAAGCGGGAAATCTGACTAATTTCGCAGCACCAGACTCGTCGCACCGGGCGCCAGCGCGGCGGATGGGCCGCCGGCGAGCGCGAAGGTGGCGTCGCGCAAAGTTCCATCCACCGTAAACGCCACCGCGGCGCCGGAGCGACGCGCGGTGACGGTGGCGACGGGCTCGCCCGCCAGGTCGAGCACGCTGCAGCTCGCGCTCGCGCCGTCGGCCAATTCGTAGAGGCGGAAGGTCGCGCCGCGCGTGTGGTCGTAGTCGGGCCGCGTGTCGTCGACGCCGAAGGCGAGCAGGGTGCCCGGGCGCACGTAGAGCGGAAGCGAGAGGTAGCCGTGGAGGTCGCGATACCAGCGTCCGCCCTCGCGGACCTCACCGGTGAGCAGGTGCGTCCAGCGTCCGGCGGGCAGGTAGTAGTCCACCCTGCCCTCCTCGGTGAAAACCGGCGCGACCAGCAATGAGCCGCCGAGCAGATACTGGCGATCGAGGGTGTCGCAGCCGGGATCCTCCGGGAATTCGAGCATCATCGCGCGCATCGTGGGGACGCCCTCGCGATGCGCCTGCACGGCGGCGGCCCAAAGGTAGGGCATGAGGCGGCACTTGAGCTTGGTAAAAAAACGCAGCACGTCGCAGGCCTCGTCGTCGTAGGCCCAGGGCACGCGGTAGCTGGAGCTGCCGTGGAGGCGGCTGTGCGAGGAGAGCAGGCCGAAGGCGGCCCAGCGCTTGTAGATCGAGGCCGGCGCGGTGCCCTCGAAACCGCCGATGTCGTGGCTCCAGAAGCCGAAGCCGCAGAGGCTGAGCGAGAGGCCGCCGCGTAGGCTCTCGGCCATCGATTCGAAGGTGGACCAGCAGTCCCCGCCCCAGTGCACGGGCAGGCGCTGGCCGGAGGCGTAGGAGGAGCGCGCGAAGAGCACGGCCTCGCCGACGCCGCGGGTCTCCACGAGCAGGTCGAACACGCACTGGTTGTAGAGAAGCGGGTAGAGGTTGTGCATCTTCACCGGGTCGGCCCCGTCGTGGTAGACCACGCCCTCGGTCGGGATTCGTTCGCCGAAGTCGGTCTTCAACGCGTCGACGCCCATCTCGAGCAGGCGGCGGAGGTGCCCGGCATACCAGGCGCGGGCGCCCGGGTGGGTGAAGTCCACGATCGCCATGCCCGGCTGCCAGAGATCCGTCTGCCACACGGAGCCGTCGTTGCGCTTGATGAAGTAGCCCTTGGCCGCGCCCTCGGCAAAGAGCCTCGAGCGCTGGCCGATGTAGGAATTGATCCAGACACAGACCTTGAGTCCGCGCTCGTGGAAGCGGCGCAGCATGCCGGCGGGATCGGGAAACACACGCGGGTCCCACTCGAAGTTGCACCAGTCGAATTCGCGCATCCAAAAGCAGTCGAAGTGGAACACGTGCAGCGGCAGGTCGCGGGTGCGCATGCCCTCGATGAACTCGGTGCAGGTGGCCTCGTCGTAGTTGGTCGTGAACGAGGTCGAGAGCCATAGACCGAAGGACCACGCCGGCGGCAGCGCGGGGCGGCCGGTGAGCGCGGTGAGGCGCGCGAGGACCTCCTTCGGAGAGGGGCCGGCGATGACGAAGTATTCCAGGCTCTCGCCCGGGATGCTGAACTGCACACGCGCGACCTTCTCGGAGGCGACTTCGAAAGAGACGGGGCCGGCCTCGTTGACCAGCACGCCGTAGCCGCGGTTGGTGAGATAAAAGGGCACGCTCTTGTACGCCTGCTCGCAGGCGGTGCCGCCATCCTTGTTGATGTTCTCCACCACCTGGCCGTTTTTCACGAAGGCGGTGAAACGCTCGCCCAGGCCGTAGACGCACTCGCCGACGCCCAAAGAAAGCTGCTCGTGGACATGGACCTCGCGGCCGTCCCGCTGGATGTAGCCCATGCCGCGCCAGCCGCTGCGGGTGAGCACCCGGCCGCCGGTCTCAAACGCCAGACACCACTCGCCCTTGACCGAACGCACGCGGGCGGCCAGGGGGCCGGCGTGAAGGATCGTTTCCTTCGCGGTCTTCTCGATGCGCACGGGGGCGTCCTCCTTGACCTGGAGCGGAATAAACGGACCGGATTTTTTGCCAGGGGTGAAATGGTCGATGCGGACGCGCACCACGCCTTCCATCGGCGAGCTCAGCGTGACGGTGAGCAGTGGGCCCTGAAGCGTGTCCCCCCGGTGGCGGATGGGACGCGTCGGCGCGTGAATAACGAGGCGTCCGGCCTCTTCCGTGATATCGTGGGCCTCCGCGGGATAGTGGGCGGCGACGCCGGGTTGCAGCATCCATTGGCCGTCGGTGAACTTCATGGCGAGTCGATGGGTTGGAGAAGGAGCACGCCACGGGGCGCAAGGGGGGCCAGGCCGCGAAGCGTGGCGCCGGAGAGCAGGTCGCGATGTGCCCCGGAGGGCAGCGCGACGGTGCGGTCGGAAGCGGCGTGATTGAGGAGATAGAGCACCGGCACACCGCCGGGCGCGGTCCGAACGGTCACCTCGACGCCCTCGGGCGGCGGCAGGCCGTCGGCCAGGGGCGAGGCGATGCCGTGCGCGGCGCAGATCGCGCGAAGTAGGACGCCGAGGGCGGAGGCCTCGAGCTTGGTCGCAAGGTAATAGGCTTGGCCAAGGCCGAAGGCATTGACCGTGATCGCGGCTTCGCCGGCGTAAAAATCTCCCGTGTAGCGCGCGATCGGCACCGCGGTGTCGAGCCAGAGGCGTTCGCAAAGAAACGATACCTGCGCCTCGCTGCCGGCGGCGAGTGCATCGGCGACCATGCGCTCGTAGCGGATGCCGTTGCCCGCGCCAGCGGGGAGCGCGTCGTATTCCTCGACCGTCAGGCCGAGGAGCGCACGCAACGGACCGGGCGCGCCGCCTTCGTGCACGCGATCGTGGGCATCCACCCGGGCGGTGAAGTGGGTGGCCACGAGGGTCGCCCCGGCGCGTACGCGGGCTTCGAGGCGGGCCGCCTGCTCCGCGGTCATCATCGTCGTCCAGGGCGTGACCACGACGTCGTAACGATCAAGGTCGTCGTTCAGGCCAACGACATCGGTCTGGATGCCCGCGGCATGGAGTGCCGAGTAGTAGGGCAACACCTCCGCCAGGTAATCGAGATCCCGGCGCGGGCCGCTGGAAGCGGCGAGCGCCCACCAGGATTCCCAGTCGAAGACCACGGCGACACGCGCGGACACGCGACCGCCGAGAGTAGCCGAGCCGAGCGAGGCAAGCTCGCCGCCGAGCGTCGAGACCTCGCGGAACACGCGCGAGTCGGAGCGGCCGTGGTGCTCGACGACGGCGCCGTGGTATTTCTCGATCGCGCCGCGCGACTGGCGCCACTGGAAATACATCACGGAATCGGAGCCGTGCGCCATGGCTTGATAGGAAAGCTGGCGAAGCTCGCCGGGACGCTTCAGACGGCAGGACGGTGCCCAGTTCTGGTGCGAGGGGCTTTGCTCCAGGAGCAGGAAGGGTTCGCCGCCGCGCAGGCCGCGCATGAGGGCGTGCCGGAAGGCCGTGGTCGCAGGCGGGTCGTTCCACATCGGGTAGCTGTCCCAGGAAACGACGTCGAGGTCGGCGGCCCAGGCGCGGTAATCGAGCGGGAAAAAAGGCCCCATGAGGTTGGTCGTGACGGGCACGCCCGGGGTGACCTCGCGCAGGATGGCGGCCTCGTTCCGATAACAGGCGAGCAGGCTGTCGGTGTGGAAGCGGCGCCAGTCGATGCGGAGGCAGTTGATGGAGCCCTCGCCGTGCGCGTAAGGCGGCTCGACCTGGGCCCAGTCGTCGTAGACGTGACCCCAGAAGGCGGTGTTCCAGCGGGCATTGAGAGTCTCGAGCGAACCATGGCGCGCGCGCAGCCAGCCGCGGAAAGCCTCGGCGCAACGCGGGCAGTAACAATAGTTCGGCCAGCTGCCGCCGTATTCGTTGTTGATGTGCCAGAGCTTCAGGCGGGGGTGCTTGCCGTAGCGGGTGGCGAGGGCGCGCACAAGTTCGGCGCCGAGACGGCGGAGATTGGGAGAATGCGGGCAGAAAGTGTGGCGATTGCCGTGGGGGCGCACGCGGCCGTACTCGTCGGCGGCGAGAGCGTCGGGGTATTTCGCATCGAGCCAGGCGGGCTGGGCGGCGGTGGCGGTCGCCAGGCAGAGATCGATGCCGGCGGCGTCGAGTTTTTCGATCACGCGGTCCAGCCAGGCGAAGGTGAAGACCCCCTCGGCGGGGTTGAGCGCCTGCCAACCGAAGACGGGTAGCGTGGCGATGCTCACGCCGGCCTGGCGCATCAAACGTACGTCCTCGTCCCAGATGGCCTCGGGCCATTGGTCGGGATTGTAGTCGCCGCCATGATACACGCGGTCGCAGCGGAAACGGACGGGGGAATTGTGAGTGGAGAGTGGCAAGTGAAGAGGGAGGGAAAGCGGGAGTGGAGAGTGGGGAGTGATGAGTGGGCGGGGCGATGGGGCTGGTCACTTTTCGCTCATCACTCGTCACTGCGCTACGCGCTCAGCCCTTCATCCCGGTCATGGCGATGCCTTGAATGAAGTAGCGCTGGGCGAAGAAAAAGAGGCCGATGACAGGCAGCGTCATCAGGAGGGAGCCGGCCATCATCATGCCCATGCTGTTGCTTCCCTGGATGTTTTGGACGTTGAGCGCGTAGAGGCCGAGGGAGAGCGGGTAGAGGCGCTGGTCCTGGAGGTAGATGAGCGGCCCCATGAAGTCGTTCCACGCGCCCATGAACGTGAAGATGCCGATGGCCGCCAGGCTGGGACGGACCATCGGAAGCATGACATGCCAGTAGATGCGCAGCACGCCGCAGCCGTCGATCCGCGCCGCGTCCTCGAGGTCGCGCGGGATGCCCCGCATGAACTGGCAGAGCAGGAAGACGTAGAAGGCGTTCGCGCACAGGCTCGGCACCCAAAGCGGCAGGAGGGTGTTGTACCAGCCGAGCTCCCGGATCACGAGAAAGTGGGGAATCATCGTCACCTGCCCCGGCAGCATCATGGTACCGAGCATGAGCAGGAAACAGGCGCCGCGGCCGGGCCAGCGCAGGCGGGAGAAGCTGTAGGCGACCAGCGAGCAACTGAAGAGGGTCGCGACGACCTGCAGGATGACAAGGTAGAGGCTGGTCGCGACGTAGCGACCGAAAGGCACGTGCTCCAGGACGATGCGGTAGTTGCGCGCGATCTTGGCCCACCAGGCCGCCAGCGGGCCGCGCCGTTGCAGCTCCACGGTGAACTTGATGCGGGCGGGCGCAGACTTGTCGCTCTGAGCCGACAAGGCAGGCGCGCCCGGACCGGAAGAGCCTTCATCGCGGAGAAGCACCCAGATTTTCTGCTGGTTGGTGAGATCGTCGGGCCCGGGCAACTGCCAGGTGAGGGTGATCCAGTTGGTGTCTCCGAGGGTGGCGGGGCGCTCGGCGCGGTAGCGGCGCCCGCCCATCTCGACGTAACCTTGCAGCGCGTGCCAGGTGTCGTCGGGACGGAGGGAAAGTTGCAGCCGGTGCAGGCGCTCGAGAGGGAACCCAATGTCGAAGGAAGTCGTGAGCGCCACGCGGCCGCCCGCGCTGAGGTCGTAGGCCAGCAGGCGGCCCTGGGTCGCCGTGGCGGGATCGGACCCGCCGGGCAGGAAACGGGCGCGTCCAGGACCGGAAATTGTCCAGGCAGCCGCAACGGCGTCCGGCGCGACGGTCACCTCTTCCTGGAGGTCGTAGCTGCGCACCACGACCTGGCCGATCACGAGGCCGCGGGCGATGGCGGCGCGTTCGGCCTCGACCATCGAAGGGGTGATCAACGCGACAAGGCGGCCGGCCAGCTCGGGGGCGGGCAGTTTCCACCACTCGTCCCGGGCGAAGCGGGCCACGCGACGAAACACGCCGCGGGCGAGCCGCTCGCGCGCCCGCGCGGAGTCGATGCCTTCGGGCCAGACGAGGGCGCGGCTCTGGAGATCGGTCTCGACGTACGGGAGCAGTTCCGCGAGGCGCGGATGCTCGTAGGCGGAGTGGGTTCGCTCCTCAATATAGGGAGAAACCGATCTGGGTACGGGACGCTGCGGAAGCAGGCCGGAATCCTCGGCGAACTGCTCACGCTCCACCTTCACCGAGGCGGAGGCCATCCAGAGAAAAGGCCACGCGAAAACCGCCGAGCCGGCGATGAGCATCGCGTAGAGCCAGCACGAACGAAACCGGCGCGCGAGGCCGGCGAAGGCGGGTTTATCCGCGGCAGGCCGGTTATTCGCCTTCATAATGGACCCACTTCTTGGAAAGTCTCATCTGCACCACCGTGAGGGCAAAGACCACGATCACGAGGACCCATGCCAAAGCGGAGGCGTAACCCATGTTGAGGTAGCGGAAGGCGTGGTTGAAGAGATGGTAGGCGTAGAAGAGAGTCGAATTCACCGGCCCGCCCTGCGTCATGATGAAGGCCTGGGAAAAGACCTGCAGCGTGCCGATGACGCCCATGACGAGATTGAAGAAGATGTAGGGGGAAATCATCGGCAGCGTGATGTGGCGGAACTGCTGCCAGGTCGTGGCTCCGTCGATGCGGGCGGCTTCGTAGTAGCTCTCCGAAATACCTTTCAAGCCGGCGATCCAGACCACCATACCCCCGCCCGCGCCCCAGAGGCCCATGAGGATGAGGGCTGGCTTGGAAGTACGGGGGTCCTGCAGCCAGTTCGGCCCCTCGACGCCGAAGGCTCGGATGAAGTCGTTGAGCAGGCCCGCCTGGGGGTTGAAGATCCAGATCCAGAGGATGCTGGAGGCGACGGCGGGCACGATGGAGGGCAGATAAAAAAACGTGCGCCAGAGCGCGACCCCGCGCACCTCGACATTGAGCAGGAGGGCGATGCCGAGGCTGAGGGCCATGCCCAGGGGAATGCCGATCATCATGAAGAGCGTGTTCTGCACCGCGACGGCGAACAGATCGTCGCCGATGAACATGCGCGCGTAGTTGTCGAGCCCGGTCCAGGTGGCGGGCCGGAGAATGTCGTAGTCCGCGAAGCTCACCATGATCGAGAAAAGGATCGGGCCGCCGGTAAAGACGAGGAAGCCCACGATCCACGGCGAAGCGCAGAGCACACCGCCCAGCCACTGGCGGCGAAACATGCCGCCGCCCGCGCCATCCAGCACGCCGCCCTTGTCCTCGTCCCGGCGGAGATGGAAGACGGCGAGCAGGCGGGCGAAGGCCGCGCGCATCGGTGCCGAGGTGTCCCATTTATAAAGCATCCAGGCGCCGCCGAGCACGAGCACCCCGTAGACCCAACCCAGGTGCCGCCAGCCAACCGGCGCGCCGCGCGGCGGGGCCAGGGCCCGATCGAGCTCGCGTTGAGCGACCGCGGTGGCGCGGTCGAGCGCAGCCTGGGCAGAGAGCACGCCGTGGTTGGCTGCCTCGGAGGCGTTGAGGCTTTCGTTGAACAGCATCTGGCCGACCGGCGTGGCGGGCCGGAAGCGGGAATGGGCAACGACGCCGTTGAACACACGCAGGGCAGCCTTGAGGTTGGCCGGCACCGCGGGGTTGCCGTCGATGTAGCGGGCGAAGTTTTCCTCGTTCACCAGGCGGTGTGCCGACTGCGAGGGCACGTAGGTGCGACCCTGGCTTTCGGCCGCGAGGCGGGCGCTCTCGGCCATGATGCGCCGTGCGCGGGGCGAGGCCAGGTAGCGGATGAGCGCCCAAGCCGCCTCCGGGTTCCGGGAGGTCGAAGGGATGGCGTAGCACCAGCCGCCGATCCAGCTCAGCGGCTCGCGTCCGGCAGCCAGCTCGCGGGCGGGCATAGGCGGCGGGGCGACGCCGTAGTTCACCCGGTCGCCGTATTGGGCAAAGCCATACTGCGCGATCCAGATGCCATCGAATTTCAGGGCGACCCGGCCGGAGACGAAGGGATCCAACTCGCCGCTCTGGGCGGTGGAATCGAAGGCGAGCACGTTTTCCACCCCGCCGATGCGTGCATAGACCGAGTTGGTCCACTCGAGCGCCTCGACGAAGCGGGGATGGTTGAGCGTGACGGTGCGTCCGTCGGGGCTGAGCAATTCACCGCCGTTTTGCCAGCCATACTGATAAAGGAGGGCGGCACCGGAAAGCGGCGCGAAACCGAGCCGGCGGATGCGCCCGGCCTCGTCCCGCTCGGTCAAGGCCCCGGCCATGTCGGAAAGCTCCTCCCACGTGCGGGGCGGACGGGCCTCGCCGCGTTCGTCCACGTAGCCTGCCCGCTGCAGCCAGTCCTTGTTGTAGATGAGCGCACGCGACTCGAAGGCGTCCGGGATGCCGTAAAGCCCCGTCGCTCCGGTAGCCGGATGGGTGAAGACCACCTCGTCCCAGGTCGGCGCGTAATAGTCCTCCCGGTGGATCGCGTCCGGATGCCCCGCCGCCTGGTCGCGGGCAATCAAGGGATTCAGGTCGCGAAAGGCCCCCCGCGCGCTCCACTCGGCCACGGCGAAACGGTCGAAATAAATTACGTCGGGCGGCATGCCTCCGGCCACGCTCAGAAGGAAACGCGTCGGGTCGCTGGTCATGCCACGCGAAGCGTTCTGCCCGCTGACAACCCGATAGACCGGCCGCGAAGGATCGGCGTCGTGGGCCCGGCGGCTTTCCTCCTCGAAAGCCCGCACCGCATCGTCGAGCGCGCCCGATACCGGGCCGCCCGGTCCCATGTAGCTGATCTCGACCACCCCTGGCCCGGACGCCGTCACGGCCCGCGATGGCGACAGGAGCCAGAGCAGGGTCAACGCCACCGCCGCGGCAAACGCGACGAGGAGCAAGGAGGGCACGGGACGAGGGACGAGACGCTTCAAGGGACGGGTTCGGGCGGACCGCGAGCCGGCAGGTATGGCTTGACACCCGGGAGCAGTCTTTGATTTATCAATAAATCATTTTAAGCCTATTTCTCTGCAAGCCCAAAACTTTTTTCCGGGAAAAAGCTCGGCGCACCACCGTCCGGCGTCTTTAGCGCTCTTTTTCCTGTATCCCGAGGAAACCGATCCGGTTTGGTAATGCGCCGGGCGGCGCTCCCCCTCCATGATCAGTCTCCACCCCGCCCGCCTTGCCGCGTTCTTCCTCGGTTTCCTGCCGTTGCTCGCGCCGTCCGCTTCCGCCTCCTCCGCCCCGGCACCCGCCGTGGCCTACCGGTGGAAAAACGTCACCGTTACGGGAGGCGGCTTCGTCACCGGAATCGTCTTCCACCCCGCCGAGGCCGGCCTGGCGTACGCACGGACCGACGTGGGCGGCGCCTACCGCTGGGATACTTTCGTTCGCCGCTGGCGGCCCGTGACCGACTGGATTGACGGCGACGACTGGACCCTGGCCGGCATCGAGAGCATCGCGCTCGATCCCACCGACGCGGACCGCGTCTACCTTGCCGCTGGTTCCTACACCAGCAACTGGTCAGGCAACGGCGTCATCCTTCGCAGCGCCGACCGCGGAACCACCTGGGAACGCACGGCGATGCCGTTCAAGTTCGGCGGCAACGAACCGGGCCGCTCCAATGGCGAACGCCTCGCCGTCGATCCCGCCGCACCCGCCATCCTTTTCCTTGGCACCCGGAAAAACGGCCTCTGGCGTTCCGCCGATCGGGGGGCGAACTGGACCTCGGTGGCATCCTTCCCCACTCCGGCGGACACGAAGGACATCGGCATCGTCGCCCTGCTCTTTTCCCCTCGGAGGGAAAAAACGGACGCCCGCGACGGCCGCGCCTCATCCGCCACTCCGGTGGTTTATGCCGCGGTCTCCAGCCCCGCCGCCCCGCTCTGGCGCAGCGATGACGGCGGAGCCGGCTGGGCTCCCGTGTCCGGCCAGCCCCTCGGCCTGCGCCCGCATCAGGCCAAATTCGGTCCCGACGGCCTTCTCTACCTCACCTATGGCGACGACGCCGGCCCCAACGGTCTCAGCGACGGCGCGGTTTGGAAACACGATCCGGCCTCCGGCGCATGGATCGACATCACTCCCCTCAAGCCCTCCGCCAAGGACCGCTTCGGTTACGCCGGCCTCGGCCTCGACGCCCGGCGCCCCGGTGTCCTCCTCGTGTCGACCCTCTGCCGCTGGGCCCGTCGCGACGAGCTCTTTCGCTCGACCGACGGTGGCGTCAGTTGGATTCGGATCTCGCCCCGGGCCACGTGGGACGAGGCCGGCGTGCCATTCCTTCGCTGGGGCAAATCCCGGGCGGATCTTGGGCACTGGATCGGCGATCTGGAGATCGACCCCTTCGATTCCGACCGCGCGCTCTACGTCACCGGCATGACTATTTGGGGGACCAGCAATCTCACCGCCGCCGATCGTGGCGAATCCACCGCCTGGACCGTAAATGCCCAAGGCGTGGAGGAGACCGTGATCAACGAACTCGTGAGCCCCGCCGAAGGCGCCCCGCTGCTCAGCGCGATGTGGGATATCGATGGCTTCCGACACGAGGATCTCGACGCCTCTCCCGCCTCGGGTTTTTTCCAACCTCACCGCGGCCGCAACACGGGCCTGGATGGCGCTTGCCTTCGCCCCGAACTCGCGGTCCGGGTCTATCACCGCGGGGGAGCCTTTTCGGCGGACAACGGCCGCACCTGGATGCCCTTCGCCACCATTCCGGACGGCAGCGAGGGCGACGGCCGCATCGCACTTTCCGCAAACGGGGGCGCGCTCGTATGGACCCCGGAAAAGACCGGCACCTGGTTTTCCCTCGACCGGGGGAGGACCTGGAAACGATCCGCCGGTCTGCCAGACGGCCTCCAACCCGTAGCGGATCGGGTACAGGAGGGCCGCTTCTACGCCTTCGATCCCCGCGGGGGCCGCGTGTATGTGAGTTCCAACGATGGCGCGGACTTTCGCGCCGCTGCCCGGCTCGAGACCCGAGGCGGCACGCTGCGCACCGTCCCCGGCCGCTCCGGCCACATCTGGATCGCGAGCAATCAAGGATTGTTTCGCTCCGAAAACGCAGGAAACACCTTCGAGCGTGTTTCCGCAAAGGCCTCCGGCGTGCAGCTCGGCTTCGGCCGCGCCGCCGACGCTGAGGCTTATCCCACGCTCTTCCTCGCCGGGCGCGTGGCCGGAGAAAAGGGCCTCTTCCGCAGTACAGACACGGGACGCACCTGGACGCGGATCAATCCCGAGGGTCTCGGCTTTCACTCCATCAGCGCGCTCATCGGCGATCCGCGTGTCTTCGGCCGCGTATACGTCGGAACCCGCGGCCGCGGCATCTTTTACGGGGAACCCGGGCCGGCTGCCGCTCCTTGAAATGGGCTGAAGCCGGCACGCCATTCGGTCGTTTTCTTGGGGTGCGGCGGCACGACGCCGCTTTCGACGACGAGCCTCGGCTCGTCGCCCGTCATCGCCGATCTCCGCCGGACCCACCCCAAAGCCGCCTTGCCAGCCGCGTCCGCCTCGGGCCACGCTGCACGCTTTTCCATTTCACATGCCCACCTTGAAATTTGCCGTCCTGCCCGGTGACTACATCGGCCCCGAAGTCATGTCCGAAGCGCTCCGCGTCCTCGAATTCGTCGCGCACAAGGAAGGTCTGACCCTCGATTTCCAGGTCGCCGACGTCGGCGGAGCCGGCATCGACAACCACGGCAAGGCCCTTCCCGACTCCACCCTCGCCCTCTGCCGCGCGGCCGACGCCATCCTCTTCGGCTCCGTAGGTGGCCCGAAGTGGGAAAAACTTCCCCCGAAGGAACAGCCCGAACGCGCCGCGCTCCTGCCCCTGCGCAAGGCCTTCAACCTCTTTGCCAATATCCGTCCCGGCCTCCTGTATCCGGATCTTCGTGACGCCTCGCCCCTGAAAACCGAGCGCATTCCCAACGGCATCGACATCGTCTGCATCCGGGAGCTCACCGGAGGCATCTACTTTGGCCAGCCCAAGTCCACCACCAGGCTCGAGAACGGCGAGGAACAGGCCATCGACACCATGGTTTACAAGACCTCCGAGATCGAGCGCATCGCCGAGGTCGCAGCCGTCACGGCCCGGGCCCGCGGCAAAAAAGTCTGCTCGGTGGACAAAGCCAACGTCCTCGAAACCTCCGTGCTCTGGCGCCGCGTCGTCACCGCCTACTTCGCGAAGCACCACCCCGACCTCGCGCTCAGCCACATGTATGTGGACAACGCCGCCATGCAGCTCGCGCGCGACCCCAACCAGTTCGACGTGCTGTTCACCGAAAACATGTTCGGCGACATCCTCTCCGACGAGATGGCCGTGATCTGCGGTTCCCTCGGCATGCTCTCCAGCGCATCCCTCGGCACCGGCAAAAACTCCCTCGGCCTGCCCTTCGGCCTGTTCGAGCCGGCCGGCGGCACCGCTCCCGATATCGCCGGCAAGGGCATTGCCAACCCCTGCGCCCAAGTCCTCTCCGCCGCGCTTATGCTCCGCTACAGTTTTGGTCTCGATGCCGTCGCCGCGAAAATCGAGGCAGCCGTCCGCAAGACCGTCACCGTCGACGGCGTGCGCACCGGAGACATCGCCTTCGGCAAGGCCTCCGTAGGCACCAAGGCCATGGCCAACGCCATCATCGCCAACCTCTGAGATTTAACCGCAGTCCCTCAAGCCTCGAAAGGGCGGGACGACCGGACGCTTGGGCGCCCGATTGTCCCGCCCTCTTTTATACCCGAAAGAAGCGAGACCGGAACCGGTCCTTCGCCCATTCCCAAGAGCCCGCACCCCATCCCGTTCGCTATTTTGTCACCAATCTGGTGACAATTCCGGCAGCCGATAAAATTTTCCAGAGATGAGCCGCGCGAAGCCTTTGTCACCAGATTGGTGACAAATTGGGTTTGAAAGAATCAGCGTAATGGGGAGCTAATGCGCAATTCAAACTTGATCCTGAGTCTCAATACCCCTGAGACTGCATCTCAGGATCATGTCTTCCCGCTCTCCTGCTCATGTGGCCATCCTCGTCGCCCAAGCCGCCGAACACTGGCGAGCGCAAGGCAGTCGCATCACGCACGTCCGTCGCATCGTCTGCGAGCAGGCCTTCGCGAACACGATACCCTTCGATGCGGAAACCCTGCTCGCCCGGGCCCGGACCGTGGATCGCGCGATCTCGCAGGCCTCCGTTTACCGAATCCTCGGCCAGCTCGTCGCCGTCGAACTACTGCACGCCGTGCCCGGCACTCGCGGCGAACGTCATTACATCGTGACCGACTCCCCGGCCGCCGGACTAAGCCATATCGTCTGCACCGATTGCGACCGGGTGATTCCGTTTTCCGATCCCTGCCTGCCGCTTCGCGAGGGCGCCCTCGCCCGCCAGCATGGGTTCAAGCCGCAATCTATGATGCTTCGTGTCGAGGCCAGCTGCGAGGAACTCCGCCACCGAGGCACCTGCACCAAAAGATCTGCCGTCCCGGCCGGCTAGGCTCCTTCGCGCCATGTTTCCGCCGGATGCCCGCACTCTTTCCGGTGATGCGGATTCAGCCCAGCACCTCGTCGAAATCCATCTCCCTCCCGCAGGCCTGATTCTGCCCGCACCCTCCGAGCCGGCCCATCTGTTGCTGCTTTCGCTCAAGGGACGAATCGCCTGCTTTCACGCCGGTCTCGCCTGGCATTTGGACGCGGACCACCATGTCTGGCTTGTTCCCGTCTCCCCGCTCACGCTTCGTGCTGCTTCCCTGCGCGGCGGTGCCTTGCTGGCCTGGCGTTTCCAGCCCGGAGTTCTGCCCGGCGCCTTTTTACCGTTGCTCCCTGCCGCCGGCAGGACTCCCGCCCACGGTCCCGCGCCACTGACTCCGTCCATGCAAACGCTCCTGCTCGCCCTCCGCGGATGCCCGGTTGCCCCCGCCCTCCGCGCACTCTGGGGCACGGGTAAACTCATCGAACTGCTCACCCTCCTGCTTCCCGGTCCCCTCGCCGATCCCGTTCCGGACAACCGGCCCCCCTCGCGCGTGCTGCATCCCTCGATCCGAGCCGCCCTCGACTTCATGAGCTCCCATCTCTCCGAGCCCATCGGCCTGCCCGAGCTCGCCGCCGCCGCCCACGCCAGCCCCTCCCACCTCAGCCGTCTCTTCACCGCGGAGTTCGGCCACGGCCCCACCGTCCATCTCCGGCGTCTCCGCCTCGATCATGCCGCCGCCCTGCTTCGCTCCGGCCTGGCCAACGTCACCGAAGCCGCTCTCGCCGCCGGCTACGCCTCCCTGGGCCAGTTCTCCCGCGCCTTCGCGGAGCACCATGGCCATCCGCCCAGCACGCTGCTGCGCTGAACGGGCTTTTCCGCGTCATTTCCCACCTGCCGTGCGCACCGGCACGCCCAGCCGGGCGAAGCCTGTGATGATCTCCCCCAACAATGGATCCCGCGCCAGTTCGGGCCATTCGAGATTACTCGAAATCCGCACGAAGGCCTGTGCCTTGTCCCTTCGGATCCCATGCTGAAAGAACACTCGCAGTTGCTGACGCCAGGAGGTCGGCTCGAAGGGCCGCATCGGCATGCCCGCCACCAGGTGCCAGAACCACACGTGCTGCGGATATTCGCCGAGCACGAACGAGCGCTGCTCTGCCTCGCCGGCCACCCGTCCGTCCGCCAGCGGCAGGTCCCGGCGCCCATCCGTGGCCGGCGCCTGCTTCCAGCCTGCTCCCGGCCAGCAGGCTTCGGGCGTATGCGCAGCCACGGTGCTTACCGACGCCGCCCCTGCCGGCCACCAAGCCGCGTACACTGTCACCTGGATGAGCCGGCCTTTGTCGTCCGTTTTTGAATACGTCCGCTCCAACAGGTGGCCGGTCTGGAGGATACCCGCGAAACGCTCGAGATCCGTGCGCGTTGCCACCGTCCAGCCGGGCCCGGCCTCCGGCACGATCCGCGCCAGCGCGGGAATCGTCCCGTCCTCGGGCGCGCCCTGCCCGGAACGCGCTGCCACGTAACTGAACCAGGCCGCGGCCGCCAGCATGCAGGCGAGAGCCGGGACGCCCGCCGCCCGCCAGCCGGCCGGGACCGGGGCCCCCGCCGGCGGGGGCGCGTCACCGTCCGGCGTTTCCTCCAACGCAAAGGCGATCGCCGCGAGCAGTCCGGTCGTCACCCCCAGCACCGCGTAACCCAGCCCGTCGTGCCAGGCCCCCGCGATGTCCACCCCGTTGCGCGCGAGAAGCGTAAGCGTGAGGGAACGCGCGAAATTCGTCGCCAGGGCCAGCGGCGCCGCCACACCCGCCAGCACCAGCCTTCGCCAGGGGGACCGAAGCATCAGCGCCGAAAGCACCAACCCCGCCAGCACGCAGGAAACCAGGCTGCGCACCCCGCTGCACGCTTCCTCCACGCCCACCGACGTGAGACCCAGGTTGATGATGTTGCCCGAACGGATCGCCGGCATCCCAAAGAGCCGCAGCGTGTCCACCACCCCGGTTGTTATCGCCTCCTGCAAACCGGAGGTCAGGCGCGCGTAGGTGCCGGGTGGCAGGGGCGCACTGAGCAACACGACGAGCAGCATCACCAGCGCGGGCCAGCCCGGCGCGATCCAGCGCACGGCGCGCCCGCCCGCCAATGCGGCAGCCAGCGCCAGCCCCGCGGCCGCCGCCGCGCTCAGCAAGAACAGCGTCGGCACCGCGTCCCAGCCCAAGGCCACCGCGTACACCGTCGCCAGCAGCGTCACCGCCAGCAGGCCGGCCCCCGCCAGCCCCGTCAGAACGGCCTGCGGACCTCCTCCGATCCCTCGGGCGCCGCCCGCATCCTCCCGCGCCCGTATCCACAAAAGCACGACCGCCGGCAGGGCCAGAAACCCGTGCGAAAGATCGGGGTTATGCCGCCACTCCGGCCACAATCTCGCGGCCCAGGCCAGCAGCCCGGCCCCCGCCAGCCCGCACGCCAGCCCCGCCGCCTTTTCGGCGCCGGAGGCGGTCCGCGCGCGGACGCGCCAAAACTGGATGTCCCACGCCATGGTTTCTGCCTCGCAACCCTTCTGGTGTCCCGCGCCGGAGGCAAACGCCGACCGACTAGGAATATTCCCGGCGCCCCTCGAGCGCGCTGCGCAGTGTCACCGCATCGGCATAGAGCACCCCCCCGCCGCTCGGCAGGCCGAAGCCGATGCGGGAGACACGGATCGCCGGGGCGGCCCCGGCGCTGCCTGGCTCCTGCGCTGCGTCCGCCGCCGGCAGATGCTTCGTAATGAAATGGCAGGTCGCCTCGCCCTCCACATCGTTGCCCAGGGCCAGGATCAGCTCGTGCACTCCGCCCGATTCCAGACGGGCGCGTAATGCGGGCCAGTTAATCTCGTCCGGCCCGACTCCGTTGATCGGCGAAAGCCGTCCGTGCAGCACGTGATAGACCCCGCGGTAGGCCCCCGAACGTTCCATGGCCACCAAATCCGGCACATGCTCGACGACGCATACCACGGCATGATCGCGCCGCGGATCGGCGCACACGGCGCAAAGCCCGCCCTCAGCGAGATTGCCGCAACGCTCGCAGCGATGCACGGAACGCGCCGCTTCGCCAAGCGCCTCGATGAGGGCAGGAAGCCGTTCGGGTTTTTCCACCAAGAGGTGCAGAGCCATGCGCTCCGCCGAGCGGTAGCCTACACCCGGCAACCGCTTCAACGCCTGTTGGAGTTTCTCAAAGGCAGGGGTCACGAGATGTGGCTGATGTGCGATGAACCCATGGATGATGTGTGCGAACAGGAGCTTCGCGATATCCGAACGGCGTCAGTCCATCACACATCATCCATCAAACATCACACGTCCTGCACCCGGTCAGAACATCCCCGGCATCTGGAAGGCCGAGGTCACCTTTTGCATCTCCTCCTCATTGTATTTCTTGGCCGCTGCGGCAGCCTCCTGGACAGCGGCGAGGATCTCGGAAGACACCGTGGCTGCATCCTCCTTGAGGAACTCGGCGTCGATCTTGAGCGAAAGAAACTGGCCCGCACCGTTGATCTTCACCTGCACGGCGCCGCCGCCTCGGGAAAAGTCGAGTTCCTTGGCCGCGAGCTGGCTCTGGAGCGACTCGATGGAGCGCTGCATTTTCTGGGCTTGTTTGAGGAGTTTTCCGACACCGGCCATGGTTATGCTTGGGTTAAGTTCTGGGTTGCGAAACGAAGGGGTCGAGTGCCGCGCAAGCCGCCCTCGCTTTCAAGCCTGTATCTCCCCGCCCAGCACCTCCGCATAACCATCCCGGAAACTGCGGTGCCGCGGCAGCCATCCTAAAAGCGTCCGGGCCCGGCTTGCATCGATGATACGATCCGGGGGCACCGCCCGCCGGCCACCCGCCGGAAGCCCCGTGAACCGAGGTAAAGCCACGCCCAGCCGCTCCGCCAGCCAGGCGACCACCTCGCCCTTCGTGGCGCAGCCTTCATCAGCCAGGTTGAATATCTCCGGTGGGCATCCCCTGCGTTCCGCTCCGTCTGGACAACCCCGATTCCAAACTGCCTCCATGGCGTTCAAAATATCGTCACGATGAATCAGGTTCAGGTGGGTCTCCGCACAACCTGCCACCTCTCCGCTCCGCACTTGCTCGACGAGATGGGTGCGTCCCGGACCGTATATTCCCGCCAGCCGAAGCACCGTGACCGGCCCCGGCCACTCCCCCGCAAGCCGTTCCGCTTCGATCAGCAAGCGCGTGGTCTCGGCCTCCCCGGCCACCGGATCCGCCTCGGTGACGCGCCTCCCCCCGCCCTGAGGGTACACTGCGGTGCTGCTGGTATAAATCAGGTGCCCCACGGTTCCTCCGGCGGTCAGGAGGCGTTTTCCCCAGGCAACCACGCTGCCGAGCCCTTCGACATAACTCCTCCGATAACCGTCTGCGCCCCCGCCTCCGCTCGCAACGGTCACCGCCACTCGCTTCGCACCTCCTGCCAGAGCAGGATCGTCCCACCATGCGTGGTCCGCCAGTTCTCCGCTTATCGCGAAGCAACCTGCGTCGCGCAGCCATGCAGCGGTTTCCGTATTTCGCGTCAAAACGCTCGCCCGCCATCCGGCCGCCAGGGCTCGCTTCGCCAAGGCCCCTCCGACATAACCTGCGCCGAATACCAACTGATGCGGAACGGGCGAATCTTGCGTCATCCCACATGTTTCAGCTCCTCGTGAAAACGACGCAAGAATCCCGGCGAATGAAGAACGGACCGAAGCCTAGGTGCTGTCGTCGAAATAGATCAGGCCGGCGTGGGAGCAAAACCTGGCTCGGCCAAGGCGGCCGAAGTGGAGGTTGGGCCAGAGGCCCGGACGACGGCGGCCCAGCCTGGTTTAGCTCTCACCCGCAGGGCTCGGCGGTCTGAGGTCCGACAGCGCCTAGGGCGTTCGACCACAACGAAAGAGGGCTCACCCGATCAACAGGTGAGCCCTCAGGAGCGAGTTTCGATCTCGCCAGAAAAATCCGATACTCAGGCCGCCACCGGCTTGGACTTTTTGGTGTCCTTCGGCTCCTCTTCATCCGCTGCAACGACATAGTAATCCTTGTAGGACTTGTCGTAGTACTGAGCGTAATAGTAGCCGGAAACCGCGAGATTCAAGCCGTTCAGAACGGCGCCGTAACAGGTCACGTTGGACTCCAACAAACGCCGGGCCGCAGCTTGGGCGGCCTTGCGGCGGACCTTGTTGAAGAAAATCGTGAAGATCGAACCGTCCACCAAGGGAAGAACCACAAGGGCATCGCTGACCGCTGCCAAGGGGGGGGTGTCGATGAAGACGCGATCATAGCGTTTGCGAAGATCGGAAACCATGATCTCAAACGTCTTGTTATTGAGGATTTGGGTGGGGTTCTTGGCACGACCGCCCGTGGGAATTACATCCAAATTCGGATGAACGTCCTTCATGACCACGTCGTCCAACGTGGCCGCCCCGGAACATACGTCGATGACTCCCTTCAAGTTTTCACGACGGAAGGATTTATGGATATTGGGCTTGCGAAGATCGCAGTCCACGATGCACACCCGGTCCCCGTGCGCCGCGTAAGTAAGCGCCAGATTGGTGGTGGTAAAGGACTTGCCCTCGCCGGGGATGGTGGAGGTCGTGAGAATGACTTTGGCGTCCTTGGCGTCGTCACGCAGTCGCAGGCTGGAGTGCAGGGTAAGAAAGGCCTCGGCAACCTGGCGATCGGCGTTGTTGACCACAATCTGCGCTTTGTCCGGCTGCTCCATCTTTTTGATCTGGGGGATGATTCCCAGCAAGGGGAGGCCGACGACTGACTCGATATCGAAGGAACTCTTAACCCGGTCGTCAATGAAGGCCACGAAGAACGCAAACGCCAAGCCCATGAAAAGTCCGCCGACAAAACCAATGCCGATGTACAAAGTCAGCTTCGGTTCCACGTAACGATTGCTGGCGGACGGAACGGCGGCGTCAACCTTGCGGGCACCGCTGTTTTCCATGGTCGCCTGCATGTTCACTTCACGCATACGGGCGATAAGCTGGGAAAGGATCTCTTCGTTGATCTTGAACTCCCGTTCCTGTGCCTGATATTGAACGGCCAGCCGGTCGAGTTCCAGGGTCTTCTGAGATGCCGCATCAAGTTGCTTGCGAGCCTCGGAATCGTTACGGATGGCGCTTTCGTATTCGGACTTGATCGCCGCTGCAGCGGATGCCAATGCCCGTTCCAACTCGCGTTCAGACTGCGCGAGATTATTGGTGGCCTGGATCATCACAGGGTGCTTGTCGCGATAACGTTCCCGCATTTGCGCGATCTCAATCTTCCTCGTGGCAATCTGCTGGGTAAGCTGGGTAATCGTCGGATTTTGCGCGATAAAAGGCAACTCGGCCAGATCTCCTTTAGATTCGATCCGGTCCTGGACCTGCTTCCAGTTCGTTTCAGCTTCTTTGAGTTTATACTGGGTCTGATTCGCCAGCAGACTCAACTGCTTGAGGGTTTCGGTAACGATGTCTTTTCGCTGATCGAGGGAAACCATGTCGTATTTCTCCCGGTAGGCCTGCAACGCGTTAGCCTGTTCCTCGACCCGTCGGCGTTGCTGCTCGGCCCGGATTTGTAAGTCCTCCACGGCGCGCATGGACTCGTCGATACGGACACGGGCATTCCACTGCAGAAACTCGTCCACGAACATATTGGCGATCTTGGAAGCGATCACCGGGTCCGGATGTCTATAAGAGACCTGCACCACCAAACTGAGGCGAAGGGGGGTGATTCGCCGATTCTGGCCCAAAACTTCGAGAGGCGTAAGTGGATCGCCCCAACGTCCTTTTTCATAAGGCGCCATGAACTGGCGCAGTTCATCACCGGTGATGCGATCTGCCACACGCTTGATGATGAGGGCGCTCTCGAGGACCTTGACCAAGGTGTTCAAATCTTCGGTCGTGCGCACCGTGCTGTCCACCACCGTCTCCGCCTGCAATACACGCGCGTCTTGGCGCAACACCTGGACGCTGGCGTATGATTCGTATATTTTTGTCTGGCTAAAAGTATAAACCAAAGCCGAAGAAAACACTACAAGAAATACGACGACCACATACCACACTCGCTCGCGTAGAATCAAAAGATAGTCATTGAGACTACGCTGCGCGCTGCTTTCGCCATAGCCAGGCACGGAATAGCCGTACCCGTATCCATACCCGCCATGACCATACTCCGCGGGCGCCGCGCCCGTAGGTTGTTTAGAATGCGAATCCATATCAGTAATCAAAAATGGTGTCAGAATATATTCTCCGGGACATACACGACATCGTCGACTTGCAGCGGCCACGTATTGGCGGATTTTCCTCCAATAAGCTTTTCGGCATTCACCGTGAACGTAGTGCTTACCCCTTTTTCATCGGTACGGGTAATAACGACTTTCGAGCGATCCGCCAATCGACTAAAACCACCGGCGCGAGCGATTGCTTCGAGCAAAGTCAAACCACGCTCAGGCGGAAAGGGAACCGCTTGGGGGGTATTGACGGAACCAATCACATTGACCGAACGCTCGGCGTACTTGAGAACGATGACGTTGACCTGGGGGTTAACGATATAGTCCCGGTCATAAAGCTGACGTATGGCCTCCTCCACCTGACGAACGCTGCGGTTCTTGATATCCACCGTGCCGATCAAAGGGAGAGAAATCGTGTAACCGCCAGAGACCGAAACCTCACGTGTAAGATCTTCCTCCTGGAATATCTTTACCTGCAAAACATCGGAAGGCCTCAATACATAATCCACGGAGCTGGAAGTGGAGGGTGCCGAAGCGGCGGAGTCGCCCGATTGGGCAGATACCGGTTGCCGGCTGGAAACAAACAGGACAACTGCGAGGAAACAGGCCGAAAGAAAATGGAAACGTGAGGTAGTCATAAGAACGAAAAAACGGAAGAAGACCAAAATCTTCTTCCGTTCACTTTAAACTGAGGAAGCGCCAAACTCTCGCTCAATAACGGAAGTTGGCAGCCACGGAAAGGATGTTGGCTTCAAACTCAGCCTCATCCGCATCCGATGAGTTGTCGAGATAGCTATAATACACATCAACACTCATGTACTGGTTGATCGTGTAGGTAAGACCCAGCAAAGCAGTGAGATAGTCGTCTTCACGATCTCCCACGATATAATCGATTTGTTTGTATCCTACGTTGGCCGTGGCAGTAAGGCTAGGAGCAATAGCCGATTTGACGCCTAAGCTAACCGAGGCGACCTCTTGGCCGACACCATTCGATGCCGAGGCGAAGTCGTTGCTCAGATCCAAGTTAAACTGGGTCTTCAACGAGTAGAGGTAGACCAAACCAGCACGCAGACCGATCGTGCTATCATCGTCACCGACCTCGGGATCCCGGGTGGAATACCCCACGCTGAAGGAGCCCGTTAGCTTGGCCGTGAAATCGCCGCGGGCGCCGACATTGTAATAAAATTGTTCACTGTCTTGGTCGGGCGCATGGATATCGTTCACCGTATATTGCACTCCCGCGCTGAGATCGACCTTGGGGGTCACGGCAAAGTAATAGTTGAGCGGGAGAATGTAGATCTCGCGGTCGGCACCGAAGGACTCTTTGTAATCCACCTTGTTGTAACGGGCGCCCAAACCAATCTTCGATTTTTCCGTGGCGGCATACTCTCCCGCAGCGCCGATGTTCGTGACGTCGCGACGAACAAGCGCGTCCGGCGCGTTTTCATCGCTGGTGTTTTGATTCAGTTGCTTGAACGAGGCGTCGGCAATCAACGTGACCTTAGCACCCTCATAAGTGGCGTTGAAGCTCACATTGGCCAACTCGTCGTTAAACCGGCTCTCATCGTAGTAGCGAACGATCCGTTCGAAAAAGGTGAGGGAACCCGTGGTCAGAGAGTTCTTTCCGAAAAGGAGCTGTGCTCCGGGGACAAATTCGAACACGGTATCTTCGATCACCGGGTCACCCGCGCCACCCGAGGCGAAGGTCACATTGTCCTCATAACGAGCCTCGGTGCGGGCCGTGAGGTAAAGTTCGGCGTTGTCACCTATGGCCAAGAACGGTGCCGCGAAGGCAGGCGTAGCGGCCAAGGAGGACAGGAGGGCGAGACGGCGCTTGGTGGTCATAGATGGGATGAAAGATGAAGGAATGAGGTGCTGCAAATGAGAGGGGGTGGCAAGCTTAGTTTGGGCCAAATTACCTTGAGTTTACTTAGACGGCAGGGTCAGAGGGCAATTCCAGAATAA
This sequence comes from uncultured Akkermansia sp., assembly GCA_966250295.1. Lineage (GTDB taxonomy): Bacteria > Verrucomicrobiota > Verrucomicrobiia > Opitutales > Opitutaceae > IMCC26134_A. The sequence continues at coordinate 62,972 of CBINGR010000008.1, forward strand.
GCATCGCGAAAGAACTTGCATTTAATCTGCAATGCGAGTGCCGAGCATCGGCAAGACTTTTGTTGGCTTCTCCGAAAAATACCAGTCCGGTTTTGCGATGGCCCCCCTAAACGGAGGTAGGAGCCGCCCCGGGGAGACCGCACGGAGTCCTTCGCCGGCCAATGCGGGTTTGCAGCCTCCGCGCTCCGATGCTTTAGCATGGCCCTCATGCCCGAAGTCCCGCCCGCCCCCGCCGTCAGACCTGACACGAGCGTAAAGATGACCGCGGCCGACCTGCGCGCCATCACCGAGCCCGTCGGCTGGCTCAGGTTTTCCCCCATCCGGGTCATCTCCACGAACCGGGGCGTACGCGTGCGGGTGGCGTGGAAACCGGCCCTCGCCGCGCTCATCATTCTGCCCCTGCTGGGTTGGCTCGGTTTCGCGACGACGGCGTATTTGTTCGTCAAATACGGCCGCGGCTTTTCCGAGGTACAGTTCAGCCACATGCTCTTCTACCCCACGCAGCGGGAGGCCTATCGGAAGGCGCGCGGCGATTTCCTCATCGAGCAGGCAAAAATAGCCCTGAAAGAGGAGGAATTCCAAAGGGCCTATCACAGCTTGAACGTGGGTTTCGGCATGTCGCCCGACAACCGCGACGGCCGCATGCTTCTGGCCCAGTTCCAGGTGATCCGAAAGCGTCCCGATCTGGCGCAGCAACTTCTGGTCGGAGGGCTGGACAAACACTCCGACGACCGCGAATATCTGCAGACCCTTTTCAGCTTCCTGCTGCAGCGCCAGGAGGATTTCGAGCTCCTGCGTATCACCGGCGACTTGATCGCCCGGGCCGGCCTCTCGCCCAAAATCGACGAGCGCCTGCGCCTAACCGCCATGGCCCGGGCCACCGCGCAATTTTTTCGGGGCAACTACGACGCCGCCGAGGACACCTTGCGCGAATTCCGCTTAGGGGATTCCACCGACGGCAAGATTCTCGCCGTTCGGATCGACTGGGAGCGCGGCGACCGCGAGGCAGCCTTCAATCGTCTCGAAGAGCTTTCAGAAGCGTCGCCCGAGAACGAACAGGTCTATACCCAGTATGCCTCTTACCTCCGCGAGAGCGGTCGCGACGACGATCTTCGGCGCCTCGCGCTGCTCCGTCAGCTCTCCTATCCGAACAGGCCCCGCGCCCGTATCGATCTGCTCTACCTTTTCGACAAGGCGGGAGATGAACCCAGCGTGGAGGCGGGTATCGCTGATATTTTCCGCGATTTTTCGACGAACAGCGACGTGATGCTCGCCCTTGCCGACTTCGCCGCCAATACCGGCCGTCCGACCCTCGCCCGCCGCATCTACGACCACTGCAAGGCCTCCGATCTGCCCTGGGAAGGCGCGGCCCTCATGACAGTCGAGGCACATATCGTCGCCAAACAATACCGCGAAGCGCTCGAGACCACGACCCAGATGCAGAAAGAGAATCCCGAATGGGGAAAACGCTTCTATGCCGTCTTCAACGGGCTCCAGGCCATCGCCAACTACGGCCTTTCCGACGTCGAGGCCGCCCAGCTCTTCCTCGCCAATTTTCTCGATCAGTCCGGGGTTCGCGCGGACAACCTCGTCGCCGTTTCCAACCGCCTGGTCAGCGTCGGCGCCAACGAAGAGGCACGCCAGGTGCTCTCCCGTGCCGTCCGCGCCGATCCGTTGAACCAGACCGCGCTGACCGGCCTTATCCGCCTCGACCTCGAAGCTGGCCTGACCGACACCGCCCCGAAGCACCTCCATACCCTCCTCGCCATGCGCAAGCCGCCGCGCGCGCTCTTGCGCGAAGCCTACAACAAGCTCGCCAGCGATCGCTTCATGTTCACCCCCGGCCGGGCTGCGGTCCTGGAGGAGCTGCAGAAGACGCTCAACTCCAGTGCGGTGACACCATCGGCAAGCTGAAGCCCCAGGGCCTGACCGCCACGTCGCGTCGCGTCCGCCGTACGGGGCCTTCAGGCCGACACCTCGTCCAGCGCCGCCAGAAACCGGGTGTTCTGCGCCTCGGTGCCCACCGTCACCCGCAGCCACTCGGACATGCCATAGGGCTTCATCGGGCGCACGATTACCCCGCGCTTCTGTAGCTCCACAAAGGCCCGGCCTCCATCCCCCACCTTCACCAGGATAAAATTGGCCACGCTCGGCACCCACTCCAGTCCCCGGGCCCTAAACCCGGCTTCGAGCTGAAGCAGACCAGCCGCGTTCCCCGCACGCGTCTTCGCCACGAAGCCGGAATCATCGAGCGCCGCCAGGGCCGCCGCCTGGCCGATCGCATTCACATTGAAAGGCTGGCGCACGCGGTTGAGCAAGGCGGCCAGCCCGACCGAAGCGTAGCCGTAACCGACGCGCAAGGATGCCAGGCCGTATATCTTTGAGAATGTCCTCAGACAGATCATCTTGCGTCCCTCCGCAATCAGCGGGCGCAGGTCGGGGGGGTTGTCCAAAAACTCCGCGTAGGCCTCGTCGAAGACAAAAACCACGTGATCCGGCAGCGCGCGCACGAAGGCGGCAATTTCCTCTGCGGAATTCGCAGTGCCCGTCGGGTTGTTGGGACTGGGCAAAAACACCAGCTTGGTACGAGGCGTCACCGCCCGAGCCAGCGCGGCCAGATCATGGCGGTGGCCAGCCAGTGGCACTTCCACCGGACGCGCGCCGAAAAGCAGCGCGACAAGCTTGTAGACGATGAAGGCTGGCGTGCCCATGACCGCCTCATCGCCCGGCCGCAAAAACACATGGCCGAGCAGTTCCAAAAGCTCGTTGGAACCGTTCCCCACCACGAACTGCTCCGGCGCCAGATCATGACGCGCCGCGAGCTTCTGGCGCAAAGCCACGCATCCCCCGTCCGGATAGAGTTCCGCCTGCGCCAGCGCCTTCGTCGCAGCCGCCAGGGCCAGAGGAGACGGGCCGAACGGGTTCTCGTTCGAGGCCAGCTTGATGATGCCGGCAGGATCGAGCCCGAGTTCGTGCGCGACATCTTCGATGGGCTTGCCCGGCTCGTAAACCGGCTGGCTGAGAACGGTGGGATTGACGAGGTCGGAAAGGGTCATGAAGGGCCCAGCCAAACGCCCCGGCCCACCCGGGCCAAGGCGTTTCCATCCGGCCTCTGCCCGCCGGCCAGCTCGCACCTGCCTAAATTCTCCGCAACGCGATCGGCGGGTCGAGCACCTCCCGCAACACCATTGCGCGTCGCAGCGCTTTCGGATTCCTCAATTCGGCCGCCAGCCCATGGACGCCCGCCTGCACATGCGGAAAGATGGTCTGAGTCCGTTCGCGTGCGGAGGCAGAAACCGCGGAAACGGGACCGGCCTCGGCCAGCGTCACCGCCGTCTGGCGAACCTCGCGACGCCGCGCCTCCAGTTCCGCAAGTTGCTCCGCCAGCCTTCGCTGCCGCTCGAGAGCAGCTTCGTCATCATAAACCGTCGCCACCTCGCGCACGACCGGCATCGGCGGCGGTGCGGGCCGCTGGACCGGAGCTGGAGCTGGCGGCTGCTCGCGGAACACGGGACGCAGCGGGTTCATCGGCAGGACCGGTGCCGGCATGGGCGGGGGCGCGGACTGCCCGCGCCGTTCCGCGATTTTGCGCCGAATTTCCTCTTGGATGCGGCGCACCCGCTCAGCCTCGTCGGGATGGGTGTCGTCACGAGAAAGCGGCCCGGGCCGCGGCGTGCGGTTGTCCGGCCGGCCATCCTCGTCATAATCGGCCGGTTTCCCCGCCTGCTCGCGACGGCGGTTGTTCAACCACACGGCGATAGCGCCGGCGACGACCAAAATGAGCTGAAAGTTATCCCAGATCCAATCCACGGCTTGCAGAGACTAGTGCTTCTCATCGGTGCCGAGCACCTTCCGCATGCCCGTGTCGGCTTGAATGTTTTCCATCCGGTAATAGTCCATGACCCCCAGGCGTCCCGAGCGGAAAGCCTCGGCCAACGCGCGCGGCACCTCGGCCTGGGCCCGCACGACCTCCGCCTGCATCTCCTGCACCTTGGCCTTCATTTCCTGTTCGGCGGCCACCGCGGCGGCGCGGCGGATTTCAGCCTGGGCCTGAGCCATATTCTTGTTCGCCTCGGCCTGAGCCTCCTGCAACTTGGCGCCCACGTTTTCGCCCACGTCCACATCGGCGATGTCGATCGAGAGAATCTCGAAGGCGGAACCGACATCGAGACCGCGCTTCAACACCACTTTCGAAATGGAATCAGGCGATTCGAGAACGACTTTGTAAGTGTCAGCCGAGCCGATGGTCGAAACGATGCCTTCGCCCACGCGGGCGATGATCGTGTCCTCTTTCGCGCCGCCAACAAAACGGTCCAGGTTGGTACGCACCGTCACGCGAGCCTTCACCTTCACCTGAATGCCGTCCTTGGCCACGCCGTCGATGGTGGCGCGGCCGGCGGCGGGGTTGGGGCAATCGATGACCTTGGGATCGACCGAAGTGCGTACGGCCTCAACCACGCTCTTGCCCGAACCCTTGGTGGCGAGGTCGATCGCGCAGGCACGGTTCCAGTTCAACTCAATACCAGCCTTTTGCGCGGCGATGAGCGCCTGCACGGTAGGCACCACGTTGCCGCCCGCCAGGTAATGCGCCTCGATCTCGTCGATCGAAAGTTCGATGCCGGCCTTCTTGGCGGTGATGCGTGCATCCACGATCAAGCCGTAGGGAACCTGACGGAGGCGCATGGCCACCAGCGTGACGATGCCCACGTAGGCACCCGCCAGCCACGCACGCAGCCAGACGCTGAAAAACGAAAAGACAACAGCGAGAAAACCCAGGCCCACGATGCAGGCCGCGATGATGCCGACGGTGATAAGGTTCATTGGGAAAATGGGTAAGGCAGGGCCAGATGTGGCCAAGGTCTAGTCCGATGCGATTACAACCAGTTGGAACGTTTCAAGCCGGGTTACGCGCAGTCGAGTCCCCTCCGCGGCAAAACCGGACTCGCACCGCGCCTCGTAGCGGCGTCCATCCACCTGCACCAGACCGGTCGGACCGAGCGCGGTCAAGGCCACGGCCTCGCGCCCAATCACGTCGCCGGCTGTTTCCGCCACCGGCGGCTGACTGGTGCCGTCGATGGCCTTTTCCAGAAACATCCGCCGCCCGATCCGCGTGCGCGGCAGGATGCGAAACTCGAAATACAGCAAGCCCCCGACCGCGGCCAACGCCGCCGCCAGCGCCAAGCCCCCGCCCTCAATTCCGTGCTTGGCGAAGGCCAGCGCGACACCGCTCAGCAAAAACAGGCCGCCGGCCACGCCCAGAATCGCGCCGGGGACGAAGACTTCGAAGCCGATCAGCATCAGCCCCGCCACCAAAAGCGCCGCGACCATCGTATTCATGGTCGATCCGCCTCCACGATCAGCGTCCGGCCCGAACGCCCGATCACGCGGACCGCCTCGCCGCGCTCCAGCGCGCCCAGCGCAGCCCGCGCCTCATGGCGGCGCCCGGCGACCTCGACCTCCCCCATCGGCCGCATCGCGGACACCGTGCGCCCGCGCGCGCCGACCAGACCGTCGCCCTCCGGAATGCCGAAACTGTCCAGGCCTCCCGCCCCCATGCCCGCCGCCGGCGCGCCCGCATCGCCCGCAATCGCCGACTCCAGGATCATCTTGTCCCAAAACCAGCCGCGCGGCAAAAACCGCGCCAGCGCCAGGGCCCCGGCGACGGCCACGCCGAGCGCGATCACGACATGGAGCAGGGGCGTGAACAAAGTCTCGCCGTCAAGCGCAGGCATCTCCCCGGGCCAGATGTCGATCATCGACCATACCAGCGACCCCAGCATGAGTGCCGCGCCGGTCAGCCCGGCCACCAGGGTCCCCGGCACCAGGAAAAGTTCCACCGCCACCAGCACCACGCCCAGCATGAAGACCAGCGCCGGTTCATGCCCGGACAGGCCCGCCACGTAATGCCCGAGGAACACGACCGCCAGCATCAGGCCTCCGAGAACGCCGAACACACCAAAGCCGGGCGTCTTCAACTCCACGAAAATGCAGAGCAAGCCGAGCCCCATGAGCACGGGCGAGACCACGCTCAGCGCCGAGGCCAGTTTTTCCGACCAGGTCACCTCCAAGCGATTGATCGTATACCCCCCCGCTCCGTATTTTGCGGCGAGCAGGTCCTCCAGGGTCTGGTGCGTGCCCGCGGAAAGCAGGGGCTGCGCAGGGTCGCCGTAGGGTTTCGCCGCCTCCTCGGCGGTGAGGGAAAGGAGCTCACCCTTCGGTTTGATCACGGTTTCGCCGAGTTTGAACTCGTAGTCCGCGTCCATCATGGCGCGAATCACCTCGGCCCGGCGCGCCCGACCCGCGCTGAAAGAGCGCACCTTTGCATTCAGGTAGCTGTTGATCTTCCGCTTCATCGTCTCGGGAATCTCCTCGCCACCGCCGCTCACCGCGGCCGCGGCGCCGATCACCCCGCCGGGCGCGAAATGAATCTCGTCCGTCACCGAGGAAATGATGGCTCCGGCGGAGATGGCCTCCTTGTTTACATAGGTCAGCGTCTCGCCGTCGAACTTGTCGAGGGCCTCCATAATCTCGAGCGTCGTGCCCAGTTCGCCGCCGGGCGTCTCCATGTCGATCACCACCACGCGCACCCCGGCCGCCTGCGCCTCCTTCAGGCCGCGGCGCAGGACGTAGAAAATCGGCTTCGCAATCATGTCGCGCACCGGAATGACCTGCACTTGTACCCGATCCCCGGCTGCTCGCCGGGGGGCGGGAGGCGAAATCGCTTCCGGGGCGGAGGATTCCTTCGGGAGGGGCGCTGGCTCGGTTTGGGCCGGCGTCTCCACCGCATCCCCAATCTCCGCCGGCGGAGTCGCCGGCACGGGCTCCGGTTCCGCCGCCCAGCCCGAAAACCAGAATCCGAGCACGCCGACTGCCGCCAGGAGCCATGAACGCACCATTTGCATGAGTTGTGCGCATACAACACCCTGCGCCATCCCGGGCAAGCGCCACCGGCTCAGTCCGATGGAAAAACCTTTTGCCCCGCTCCAGCCCCCGCCCCATCCCCTTTGCCCGCACATGCTCGATACCGTTCCTTACCTCGGCGAAACCCTACACCGCTGGCGCGTGGGCTCCTCTACGTTCCTCGCCGCTCCTTCCCGGGGCGCGCGCCTCATGAACTGGAATGTCGCCCATGCCGACGGCACCGTGCGCGACGTCATCCACTGGCCCGAAATCGCGACCCTCGACGGTTTCCAGTCCGTACGCGGAGGAAACCCCATCCTCTTCCCCTTCAACGCCCGCTCCTTCGACCGCGGCGACATCCACTTCTGGCGCGATGCCGACGGCGTGCGCCGCCCCATGCCCATGCATGGCTTCGCCCGCCAGGGCCGCTTCCTCCTCGCCCGTGCCGACGCCTCGGGGTTCGCCGCCGTATTCCAGCCCGATGCCGTGGCACACGAAGCCTACCCCTATGCCTACGAATTCACCGTCATCTACCGCTTCGCCCCCGCCGCCCTGACTTGCGAATTCGTGCTTAAAAATCAGGACACTCGTCCGATCCCCTGGAGCGCGGGCCATCATTTTTACTTCACCGTTCCCTGGGAACCCGGCCGCGCCCGGGGTGACTACCGGCTGACCGTGCCCGCCACCCGCCGCCTCCGCCAGGATCCCGCCGGACAACTCGTTCCGGGCCCCGATTTTCCGACCTCCGACTCGCTGGCCCGCCCTGAGTGGATCGATACCATTCACGTCGGTCTCACTTCGCCCGTCGCCACCCTGACACCCGCCGGAGGCGGCAAAGCCGGCGCGATCCAGGTAAGCCTCGACCTCAACAAAAAAATGCAGCCCGCGCCCGACACCGCCTTCGTCACTTGGTCCGGCGCCCCCGACGCACCTTATTTCTGCATCGAGCCCTGGATGGGGCCGCCCAACGCGCCCGAGCACAAGATCGGCCTGCATCACGTCGCGCCCGGCCGGAGCCAAAGTTTCATCGTCGAGGTCTCGCTCGCCTCCTGAGCCCCGCGCGTCTCTGGTGTTGCCCTGCATGTTTGCCACCGTCGTCCACGCCAGCCTGCTTTCCGCCCGCCCTCTCGCCTTTCTCGAAGGTCTCGGAGCCGGAGAGATGGTGCTGGTCGCTATCATCGGCCTGCTGCTCTTCGGCGGCAAGGGGCTGCCCGACATGGCGCGCACCCTCGGCCGGGTGATGCGGGAATTCAAAAAGGCCACCCAGGGCGTCGAGGACGAGGTACGCCGCGTCATGGACGAAGAATCCGCCACGCCGCCGCGCCCGCACCCGAAGCCCCGCCCGCTCCCTGCCCCCACCGCGCCAGTCTCTCTTCCGCCCGCCGGGTCCGAAATCGTTTCCCCGCCTCCCGGCACGCCGCCTCCGCCCGCCGCGCCGCCCCCGCCTCCGTCTTCCGGCGTTTAAGCCCGGCCATTCACCCTCTGATGCGCACTATCCTGCTCTTTGGCTCCCTCATCGGGCTCATCCAAACCGCCACCGCGCTCGTCATCTGGGGCTGCGGGCTCCACTCCGCGCCCGAGACGCTCGAGGGCGCCCATCGTTTCGAGAGCATCGCCGCCTTCATCGCCATCATGGCGAGCCTGTCCTTTGGCCTGCGCTCCGTCCGCCGCGGGCTCTTGGCCGTGGGTAAGCCATTCACGTTCGGCACCGGCGCCAAACACACGCTCGGCATCGTGACCCTCGGTGCCCTCCTTACGGGCATCGGCCAATACCTCTACGTGGCGGTCATCAATCCCGCCTATTCCGCTCATGTCCGCGCCGCGCTCGTCGCCGCCGCGAAGCTCAGCCCCGAGCAAGCCGCCGCCTACGAATCCCAGCTCGGCTTCGCCGCTTCGCCGGCCTTCCGCGCCCTCAGCCTCGGCGGCACCACGTTCTTCTTCGGGCTTTTCATCGGTCTGGCCTACGCGTTCCTCTTTCGCGAACGCTCCTCGAACGCCACGGCCGCCGGCGCGGGATCGTGACGCAGCCAAAGCCCGCCGGGGTTGCGCCGTCCGTCGATTTGACGCAGCGTTCCCCGCCCATGCCCGAAGTCCCGCCCGCCGCCCATTCCGAACGCACCATCCTGCTCACGCTCGCGGCCGTCCAGTTCACCCACATCCTCGACTACATGATTGTGATGCCCCTCGGCGCGGGGCTCATGCGGGTCTTTGAGCTCAGTCCGCCGCAATTCAGCCGGCTCACCGCTGCTTATGGATTCGCCGCCGCCGCAGCCGGTCTACTCGGCGGTTTCGTTCTCGACCGGATCGACCGTAAACGCGCCCTGCTCTGGCTCTACGCCGGCTTTATCCTTTCGACCCTCGCCTGCGCCCTCGCTCCGACCTACCATGCCTTGCTCCTCGCGCGGCTTTCCGCCGGCGTCTTCGGCGGGCTCGCCGGATCGGTGGTCGTGGCGATGGTCGCCGACGTGGTGCCGCCGGAGCGACGCGGGCGCGGCATGGCCTTCGTGATGTCCGCCTTTCCGCTCGCTTCCGTCGCTGGCGTGCCGCTCGGCATCAAGCTCGCCACCCGCTTCGAGTGGCACGCACCGTTTTTCCTGCTGGTCGGCCTCGGGGTGCTCATCCTCGGCGCGATCGTGTACTTTCTCCCCAGCCGCCCACCCGCGCCGGACACAGTCCACGCCTCGCCGCTCGCCCAAATGAACGGGTTGCTCGCGGAGCCGGTCCATTGGCGGGCCTTTGCCGTCACCGCCGCGCTGGTGACGGCCGGCGGCTGCATGATCCCCTTCATGGCGCCCAGCCTCGTCGCCAACGTCGGCATTTCCGAGGAACGCCTTCTGCTCGTCTATCTCTTCGGTGGCGCCGCCACCTTTTTCTCCACGCCTTTCATCGGCCGGCTGACGGACCGGCACGACAAGTTCCATGTCCTCGCCGCGCTCACCGGACCCGCCATCCTCGCCACCCTGCTCGTGACGCACCTCGGCCCCGCGCCGCTCTGGAGCGTGCTGCTCGTGACCTCGCTGTTTTTCGTCGGCATGTCCGGCCGCTTCGGCCCGGCCAGCACCCTGGTGGCCAACTCCGTCGCCCCTCGCTTCCGCGGCGGCTTCATGAGCCTGAACTCCGCCGTCCAGCAGGGCGCCAGCGCCCTGGCCAACCTCGTCGGCGGCCTGCTCATCACCCGCGACGCCGCCGGCCATCTCCTCGGCTACGGCCGCGTGGGCTGGCTCGCCACCGGAGCCTTCCTGCTCACCCTCGTGCTCGCCCACCGCCTCCGTGCGGCCGCTCCCCACGCCGCCGTCAACCGCCCCGTGCCGGTGACACAATCCTGACCTTTCCATTTGCGGCCTCCTGGCTTGCGCGCCACGTTTCCCCCATGATCGAAACCATCAAAAAAACCCTCCTCGCGGGCGTGGGCGCCGCCGTTGTCACCAAAGAAAAAGTCCAGGACGCCCTCGATGAATACGTGCGCCAGGGCAAGCTGAAGGCCGACGACGCCCGGATCATCGCGGAAAAGATCGCCGAGCGCGGCCGCCGTGAGTTTGAGGAGCTCAGCCAGCAGACCGCGGCGAAGGCCTCCGAGCTATTTAACCGCCACGACTCCGCCGTCGCTGCCCGCCTGACCGCGCTCGAGATCCGCGTCGCCGCCCTCGAATCCGCCGCCACTCCCCCGCCCGCCCAGACCCGCAACGGCGAGCCTTGAGCTTTCCGGGCCCCTGCCCTCCCGCTTCTTCGCTCTCCGGCTTTCCCGCTCTCCCGCCGCCGCGTGACTCCCTTTACCCTCGTCACCCACGCCGTCCGCGCGAAGGAGATCATCGCGGTCGTGGCGCGCTGCGGTTTCTCCGAGTTTCTCGACCAGCTCGAGCTCCCTCCCGGCTTTTGGCAGCGTTTTATTCCTCGCCCCGCCGAACGCCTGCCCGCCTACGAACGCATCCGCACCGCTCTCGAAGAGCTCGGCCCCGCCTTCATCAAGGCCGGCCAGCTGCTCAGCATGCGGCCAGATGCCCTTCCGCCCGCGCTCATCATCGAGCTGCGCAAGCTCCGCAGCAGCGTCGCCCCCCTGCCCTTCGACGCGATGCGGCCCGTGCTCGAGGAATCGCTCGGCCGCCCCCTGCCCGAGGTTTTCGCCGAGTTCGACGAGACGCCCGCCGCTTCCGCCTCCCTGGCCCAGGTCTATTTCGCGAAGCTGCACGACGGCCGCGAGGTTGCGGTGAAGATTCAACGCCCCGGGCTCCGGCGTGTCGTGGAGACCGACCTCGCCCTCCTCAGTTTTTTCGCCGGCCAGCTTCATGCCCGCGTCGCCGCGCTCCAGCCCTACGACCTGCCCGCAGTCGTCGTCGAGGTCAGCGCCGGCGTGATGCGCGAGCTCGATTTCACCTACGAGGCCCGCAACCAGCGCTACTTCACGGCGACCAACCCCAACCCCGAACACGTCTTCGCCCCCGAAGTCGTCGAGGACCTTTCCGGCGAACACGTGCTGGTGATGCAGCGCATCGTCGGCCGCCCGGTGGACGCCCCTGGCTTGCTTCCCGAAGCCGCACACCATCTCGCGCGCGCCGGCGCCGCCTCGCTTTTTCACCAGGTGCTCGTGGCCGGTTTTTTTCATGCGGATCCCCACGCCGGCAACGTCCTTGTCGCCGCCGACGGGCGCCTCTGTTTCCTCGACTGGGGCCTGGCCGGCCACCTCACCCGCCGTCTGCGCCACGCCTTGGCCGACCTCTTCCTCGCCGCCGTCGAGCAGGACGCCGAACGCATCGTCCAGATCGCTTCCGAGCTGGGGAGCCCCGCGGGACGCGCCGACCTCCGCGCCATGGAGCGCGACGTCACCCTCGCCCTGCGCGAGGACTTCAACCGCGTCATCGGCCAGGTGAACCTCGGCCGTGCCATGCTGAAGCTCCTCTTCATTTTCGGCCGCAACGGCATTTCCATCACCAGCGACTACTCCCTCATGGCCAAGGCCGTGCTCTCCATCGAGGAGGTCGCCCGCACGCTCGATCCGCAGTTCGACCTCCGGCGCTCCGCCCGTCCCGTCCTCGTCGCCCTGCAAAAGGAGCGCACCGGCCCCCGGGCGGTCTTGCGCGATACCCGTGCCATGCTGCGCAGCACTCTCGGCAGCCTGCGCGACCTCCCGGGCGAAATCCACCGCATCATCCGCCGCGTCGAGCACGACGAACTGACCATCAAGTTCCAGCATCAGGGCCTGGACGACCTCGACGACGCCCTCAAGACCTCCGCCAACCGTATCGCCCTCGGCTTCATCAGCGGCTGCCTCGTTATCGGCAGCTCCCTCATCGTCGCCGCGAAAGGCGGCGCCAGCAGTACCCTCAGCGTCGTCGGCTACGTCATCGCGGCGCTCATCGCCGCCTACGTCGTCTACGGCATCCATAAGGAAGGCGGCCGGTAGCGGAACCTCAGCCGGTGTGAGGTAGGGCGCGACCGCTGGGCGCGCCGGTTTGGAAACGGTTCCCCTTGGCGATCGCCGCGCGCCCAGCGGGTCCGCCCTATCTGGGAAATCTCAACCCGCCCGCGGCAGCTCGAGCGTGAAGGTCGTGCCCCGCCCAAGCGCACTCTTCACCCGCACCCGGCCCCCGTGCTGCTGCACGAGTCCGTAAACGGTGGCCAGCCCCAGACCGCTGCCGCCCGCATCCTCCTTGGTGGTGAAAAACGGGTCCCACACTCGCTCCAGATTTTCCGGCGGGATACCGCAGCCTGTGTCGATGACTTCGATGCATACCAGGCGCTTCCGGCCTGGACCCTTCACTGGTGCGGCCCGCAGCTCCAGCCGTCCCGTTGCCCCGAGCGCGTCGCGGGCATTCATCGCCAGGTTCAAGAGGATCTGCTCCAGCGCGGAGGGATCGCCCTCCACCACCAGCGGCTCTTCCGGCACCGAGACGGTCAGCGCCACCCCGCGGCCCAAGACCGGTTCGACCAACTCCGCCATCCGCCGCACCACCGCTCCCGCCTCATACGGCACCGCGGCCGTCGGTTGCTTGCGGCTGAAGGCCAGCAGTTGCCGCGTCAACTGCGCCGCCCCCGCCGCGGCGGTCGCGATGCGATCGACCGAGCGGCGCGCCCCTTCGGGCAGATCGTTCCGCTCCTGGAGCAGCTCGGCGTGCCCGCGGATCAGTGCCAGCACCTGGCTGAAATTGTGCGCCAGCCCATCCGCCAGCAACGCGACCGAGGCCAGCCGTTGCTCCCGGCGCTGGATCCGTTCCTCCGCCTGTCGCTCCGTGACATCCACCGCCATGCCCCCGATCACCCGACCTCCGCTGCCGTCCGGCACCGGGAACTTGTAGATGAGGTAGTCGTGCAGCAGCCCGTCGCCGGCGGGCACCCGCTCCACCGCCTCCACGCAGGCGTTGTTTTCCAGCGCCTGCCGGTTGTTCGCCGCCAGTTCTTCCGCCACCGCCGGGGGGAACAGCTCGCCCAGGAGGCAACCCACCACGTCTTCCGAGCGACGGCCCATGTTTTTGCACCAAGCCTCGTTCACATAGACCATCCTGCCCTCCGCATCGGTCATCCAGCAGAGGGTCGGGCACAACCGCATGAAGGCCTGGAAACGCGCCTCGCTCTCCCGCAGCGCCTCCCGCACCCGCTCCAGCAACACTTCCGGCTCCTCCAAGGCGGGACGAGGGGAGACGGTTTTCTTCATGGCGCCGGAGGCTACGCGTTTCCTCGGACGCGTCCACCGCGAAGCCACTTGCCGACCGTCCCGCCGGAGGCATTTTCTCCGCATGTCCGTCCTGCCCGACTCCGCGCCCGCGTCCTCCGCCCCGGCTCCCGCCGGCCGCTTCGCGCGCCCCGAGTTGCTTGCCCCCGCCGGCGACTGGGAATGCGCCCGGGCCGCGGTGGAGAACGGCGCCGATGCCATTTTTTTTGGCCTCGAGCGCTTCAACGCCCGCATGCGCGCGCACAACTTCACCGTCGCCGACCTGCCGGAGCTGATGAAATTCCTCCACCGGCGCGGCGTGCGCGGCTACGTGACCTTCAACACCCTCGTCTTCACCGAGGAACTCGCCGACGCCGCCGATTACCTGCGCTCCATCATCGCCGCCGGGGTGGATGCCGCCATCGTCCAGGACGTCGGTATCTGCCGCCTCATCCGCCGCCTCTCGCCGGATTTTCCCATTCACGGCTCCACCCAGATGACCGTGACGAACGATGCCGGCGTGCGCTTCGCCCGCGAGCTCGGCGCCGAGCTGGTCGTCCTTGCCCGTGAGAATTCCCTCAAGGAAATCGAGCATATCCAAGCCGCCCAGCGCGCCGCCCTCGCCCCCGGCGAATCGCCTCTTCCCCTCGAGGTTTTTGTCCACGGCGCCCTCTGCGTCGCCTACTCCGGCCAGTGCCTCACCAGCGAATCCCTCGGCGGCCGCTCCGCCAACCGGGGCGAATGCGCCCAGGCCTGCCGCCTTCCCTACGAACTCGTCTCCGACGGCGCGACGGTGGACCTCGGCGACCGCAAATACCTCCTCAGTCCGCAGGACTTGTCGGGCCTGGAAGTTCTGCCGCAGCTCGTCCGTGCCGGCGTCGCTTCGCTCAAGATCGAGGGCCGTCTCAAATCCCCCGAGTACGTCGCCAGCATCACTCGCACCTACCGCCAGGCCCTCGACCGCGTCATGGCAGAGCTCAACCGGGAAAACGCGGCCGCGCCCGGCGCCGCCAACTCGTCACCCGTCCCTCCTCACTCGCCACCTCCGTACGACCCCGCCGCGGCGAAATACGAGTTGAACATGGCCTTCTCGCGCGGGCTTTATCCGGGCTGGTTCAATGGCATCAACAATCAGGAGCTCGCCCACGGTCGCTTCAGCACCAAGCGTGGCGTTTTTCTCGGCCAGGTGACCCGCGTCGGCTCCGATCACGTCGCGCTTCGGCTGGTCGCTCCCGCCAAGCCCGGCGACGGCGTGGTCTTCGACGCCGGCAACCCCGCCGCGGGCGAGGAAGGCGGCCGGATTTATCAGCTCCACACCGACACCCGCAGCGGCGAGAGCGTGCTGCGTTTCGGCCGCGGCGATCTCGATTTCAAAAAGATTCGTCCCGGCCAACGCGTCTGGAAAACCAACGATCCCGCCCTCGATCGCGAGCTGCGCGCCACCTACGCGGGCGACAAGATACGCCACACCCGTCCGATCCGCGCCGAGGTCCACGGCCACGCCGGCGCGCCTCTTACGTTGATCCTCGACGACGGCCAAGGCCACGTGGTCCGCGAAAGCTCCGCCACCCCACTCGAAGCCGCCCCCGCCGATCAGCGCCCGCTCAGCCTGGACCGCCTCCGCGACCAGCTGGGTCGCCTCGGCGGCACGCCTTTCCACCTCGACGACGTGGAAAACCGCCTCGAAGGCGCGCTCATGCTGCCGACCAGCGAGCTGAACCGCCTCCGCCGCGACGCCGCCGCCCGGCTCGATGCCCTCCGCGCCGCGCCCAAACGCTGGACAATTCTGGAAGGTAGCGACGGACCGCCGGGCCGTCCGTCCGATGATGCGGCGGGCCCGGCGGTCCCGCCCTACCCGAAACCTGAACTCATTCTCTACGTCCGTGACTTCGCTCAGCTCGATGCCCTCCTCTCGTCTGGCATTCCCTTCGCCGATCTCTACTGCGAATTCGAAAACCCGAAACACTACCGCGAGGCCGTGGCGCGTTTCCGCGCCTGGCAGGCGGAATCCACATTGGTCACTGGACATTGGTCATCGGACATTCCTGCTTCGCAGGCGCCGGCCCTCTGGCTCGCGCCGCCCCGCGTCTTCAAACCCACCGAGGACTGGATCCTGAAGCAAGTGCTCTCCGCTGCGCCCGACGGCATCCTCGTCCGCAACCACGAGCATTTGCGTTTCTTCCCCGCCGCCGCCCCGGGGCTGCGCCTGCGCGGCGATTTTTCGCTCAACGTGGCCAACCCCCTCTCCGCCGAGTATTACCTTTCCAAATACAGGCTCGAGCGCGTAACCGCCAGCTACGACCTGAACCTGGCCCAGCTCGAGTCGCTCCTCCAAGGAGCTCCGCCGGCCTGGTTCGAAATCACCCTTCACCAGCACATGCCCCTTTTTCACATGGAGCACTGCGTGTTCTGCGCCTTCCTCTCCCAGGGCCGGGACTACCACGACTGCGGCCGGCCCTGCGAAAAGCACAAGGTGGCCCTGCGCGACCGCGTCGGCGCGCTCCTTCCGCTGAAGGCCGACGCCGGCTGCCGCAACACCGTCTTCAATCCCCGTGCCCAAACCGGGGCCGAGTTTGCGGACCGCCTCCTCGCGCTGGGCGCACGCCGCTTCCGGATCGAGTTCGTGGACGAATCGCCCGCCGAACTGCTGCGCACCGTGCGCGCCTACGAAAAGCTCCTTCGCGGCGATCTTTCCGGCGCCGACCTCTGGCGCGAGCTGAAGCTGATCAACCAGATCGGTGTCACCCGCGGCCAGCTCGAGGCCGCGCCGCAGGTGATCTTCAAGAAACGCTGATTGCTTGTAGGGCGGGGGTCGCCGCACCCCGCCGTTCGCAAACCTGGTCACGCTACGGCGGGTACGGCGACCCCGCCCTACACCGAACCCTACAGCCGCTCCGCCGCCGGCAGGCCGTAATGTTCCACTATCCGTTTCGTCGCCTCGTCGAGCGTGGCCGCGTCGATCAGCAGCCGCTGCAGGCCGCGTCCGGGCATGAACTCGAATCGATGTACCCCGCCTTCCGAGGACGTACGCAGCGCCTCCACCAGTTCGGCTAGCGTGGCGACCTTGTGGCCGTTCACCTGATCCACGACCAGCATCGACTCCTCCTGATAGCCGAGATTGATCGCGTCGGGCAGCACGCCGCTCAGCACCACCAGCGACTCGCGCCCATCCGGGGCATCCGCAAACTGGTAATACTGGAGCCGGAAGGGCGCATACTTCCGCCAGTCTTCGCCCCAGCCTCGCAGAAAGGGCTGGCTCAGCGGCTGGAACACCAGGCCGCCCGTCATCACGTAAGCCGGCGGTGCGTCGACGATCTCGCGCGGCACCAGTTCGTCGGCGAATTTAGCCTTCGGGATCGTGTAGTCGATCGTCAGCTCCTGCGCGCCGCGCCGGAGCTTGATCGGAATCGTATCGCCCGCGAAACGCCTGCGGTTGGGCAGATTCTCCAGCTGCAAGTGCCCGAAATCCGGATCGAGATAATCGCCCTCGCCATCGATGGCGAAGCCATCGATTTCCAGCAGGATGTCACGGGCCTGCGGCGCCTTGGCCGGATCTTTCTCCCGCCCGCCCTTCTGCACCACGGCGCCGCGCGGCGGGCCTTCCAGCCCAAGTTCGGTCAACAGGTCCGGATTGTTTCCCGGTTGCCAGGTGAAGTCGAAATAACCCAGGCCGCCGAAATGGCCGGCCCGGTAGGCATCCAACACCCCGCGGATAAACGAGGCCGGCAGCACGCCGCAGGTGCGACCGGTGGAGTAAGCCGTCATGCCCACCACGCGGTCGCCGCGCACCACGAGCTCGGACCAGCCGAGGCCGGTCAGATCGGTGCTCACCTCGAGCGTCAGATGGGGAGCGAAGCCGAGCACGCCGTCCGATACCGTGAACTGGCCGAATTCCACGCGACGGTTCTCCAGGTTTCCCTCGCGCCAGCGGATCAGCTCCAGGCCCGGTCCGCGCGAGGCCTTTTCCTCCAGCGTCGCCGGCTCGAGGTCTGCCCAAAATGCGGGCGCGTCCGTGGTGATCAGCGCGAGATTGGACTGGGCGTCCCACCATTTCACGCGGGCGTCATACCAGCGGCCGCGGCCGCCTTTCTGAAGACGTACCAGGGTATGGGCCGGCAACGATTGCGCGGTGGTGAGCACCTCGCCGGGCGCGATCACCACGCCGTGCTTGCGGATCGCGTTGGTCGGCGAGTTCCAGGGCTGGAAGGCGTCGTAGACCTTGTAGGTCACTTCGATGCTGACCAGCGAGCGCGACCAGTCCGGCTCCGGCAGCGCCTGGGCGCCCACCTGCGCGCCGGACAACACAACCATGAGCCCCGTGAGCGCAATGGCGACGCGACGCGAGGGTATGAAGAACGAAAACAAGAGAACGAAAATCATCGGAAACACGGGGGCTTTCACAGGCGTTGGTCGGAAACGATGCCGTAGGTGCGAAGGATTTCGGCGTGCGCCGCGGCGCACGCGGCGCGGTCCAGCGCCTCGACCGGCCCCTCCTCCGGACCGTCGAATTCGAACACGTGGCGCGGCCCGGTGTTTTCGGCCAAAGCCCGGATCACGTCCTCCAGCCGGTCGATGCGGACGCCGTTGATGCGATTGACCAGGGCCCGGCCGCGCGTGCCGAAATCCGCGTTCACCACATGGGGCAGCACTCCCGCCAGCACCACCGGCTCCGGTCGCGCCGAGGCCGGCTGCTCCGTCGTGAGGTGGTGCAAGGTGTAATTGAGCTTGGCCAGCCCGCTCCAGAGGTAGTCGCGCCCTGGCTGTCCCACGGTGTCCAGATAGTTGGCGCTCAGGGGAGTGAAAATCAGGCCGGCATGGATGTAATAACGGGGCGGCACGTCGTATTGGCGCCCCGCCAGCCGGTCGCCGTTATAGGCCTCGGGTTTCAGCTCCAGCGTCACGGGCGCGCGGTCGCGCCAGACCGTCAGCATCATCTTCTCGCCGGACTGCGGTTGTTGAAAAGCCACCGACGCCGACACCCGGTTGCCGCGGTAAAGCATCATGCCGTCACTGCCGATCGCGACGCCTCCCGCCTCCAGCAGCACATCGTCCGGTCGCAAGACCTGCGCAGCCGGACCGTCCGCCCGCAGGGAATCGACGCGCGCGCCGAGACCGTCGTCGGGCAGACCGAGCACTCGGCGGTAGGCCGGATTTTGCAGGGGTTCCAGCGTCACCCCGGCCATCGGAAAGCCGTCGTAACGCCCATCCGCGATATCTTTCAGGAAGTGCGCCACCACCTCCGGGGGGATGAAAAAACCCGCGTTTTGCAGGCCGGGGATGCCTTGGAAAGCCACGCCCACGACCTTGTTGTCCTGCAACACCGGGCCGCCGCTGTTGCCAGGGTTGATCGCCGCGTCGGTCTGCACCGCCAGCAAGGCGCGGTTGCCGGGGTGCGCGTAGCCCTGCACCTCGATTCGGGAAACCACGCCGCGGGTGAAGGACATCTGGTCGCCGCCCGCCGGGTAACCGCAGGTGACCACGGTGGACTGCACCGGCGGCAGCTCGCCCAAGCTCAGCGGCGCCACATCCTCCAGGCCTTTCGGATCCTGTAGTTCCAAAACCGCCAGGTCGCAGTCGTGCCCGGCAAACAGCACCCGGGCCGGCAGCAGGCGGGGATCCTGGTAGCGACGAACCAGGATCTGCTTTGCCCAGGCGATGACGTGCGCATTGGTCAGGATGCGTCCGCCCTCGATCACGAAACCCGTGCCACTGGAACGCCGCACCGACTGAAAGCGCCAGGGGGCGTCATACACGGGGACCTGGCTGGAAGTCAGGATCTGCACGACGGCATGCTCGGGTGCCGCCGTTACCGGAACGACCGGCAGAATCTGCGCCCGCACGCCCGCTCCCACCGCCAGAATCCAACCAAGCCAAGCCGCCGCCACTCCCCGCCAAAAAAACGGGGCCGTCATCCGAAAAAAGGTCATGCCCCAAGCAGCATGGCCGACGCGCCCGCCGCAACGTCCGAGCGACGATCTACGCAAAAACAAGACGGGGCCACCACAAGGGCGGCCCCGTCAGGTCCAGCTTCAACTAACACTCCTGAAGTTCGCGGCTTCAGGAATTGGGTGTGTTCACTTGGTGATCACGAAAGAACGGAAACTTTGTTCCTTGAGCCGGTCGCAGTTGGCTTCGTCGCTTGGGGATTAGGCTCCGAAACCGTGCTCAAGGGTATGTGGTCTATGACGTCGATGACATCGCAAGGTTCCGCTTTTTTTTCCGCGCGCAAACGATTCAAATCGAAATAGGAAATCAACCCCATTCAGCCTAGGGATTACTACTCTCCGGGAATGCCCGGGGCCCGGCTTACTTCGCTATCGAAACCCCGCGCCCTTTCGCTCTCTCTGTGCCGTTTATCCCATGGCCAAGCCCACCTCGGAAATCTCCGCCACGCCTGCCTTCGCCGCGTCCACCGCCGCCTCCGCTCCGGGCGCCGCGCCCCGCCTGCACGATCTCGAAATCAAGGACGCACAGGTGATTTTCGACACGGTCTGGAGGGAACTGGAACAGGACCTCGGCCGCGACCAGTTGCGCTTCCCCAAGGAAATCATCCTCCTCGGCGGCGCGCCCGGCGCCGGCAAAGGCACCAACACCGCGTTCATTCTCAAGGCCCGGGGCCTCACCTGCGAACCCATCGTGGTCAGCGCGCTGCTCGACACGCCCGAGGCGAAGCGCATCAAGGACGCCGGCCACATGGTCGGCGACCGCGAGGTGATGCGCCTGCTCTTCCGCAAGCTCCTCGATCCCGTTTTCCGCGACGGCGTCATCCTGGACGGCTTCCCCCGCACCGAGGTACAGGTCGAATGCCTCAAGCTCCTCGTGGACCGAATGCACTCCCTGCGCCGCGAGTTTTTCCACACTCCGCTGCGCATGCATTTTCGGCAGCCCACCATTCATATCATGGTGCTGTTCGTGGACGAAAAGACCTCGGTCGAGCGCCAGCTCAAACGCGGCCTGGAGATCCGCGCCCACAACGAGGACGTGCGCCGCACCGGCCTCGGCGAATTGCTCGAGGAACGCGCCACCGACTACGACCTCGATCTCGCCAAGCGCCGCTACCGCGTCTTCAAGGAGCAGACTTGGGATGCCCTCCAGTCCCTGCGCTCGATCTTCCACTACCACCTGATCAACGCGCAGGGCCCGCTCTCCGACGTCGAGCAAAACATCCTGCGCGAGCTCCAGTACCAGAGCTCGCTCGAGCTGGATCCGCGCACCCACGACCTGCTCCGCCCCATCCCCGTAGCCAACGACATCGTCGTGCACGCCCGCCAGGAGCTGGTGAAACGCCTCGACGAATATGCTTTTGAGCACGCGGAGCTGCTTTCCCGGGTCGTGGAGTTCATCGCGCGCAAGGTGATGCCCATCGTGCTGCGCCACGCCATCTCCGGCATCGCTTCGGTCAACACCGAGGACCCGCTGCTCGACGATCCGGTGGCGCTCGCCATCCTGATCGACGTCTTCAGCGAACGCGGCTTCCACGCGACCGTGGACCTGCACCGCATCGAGGTGCCCGACACTTTCGAAGCCGCCACCGGCAAGATCACCTGCCGGGTGAAGAAGGTCTATCGCCTCTCGATCCGCTTCCAGGGCTCGGAGATCCGCCGGGGTTAGGTTTTCGGTAGGGCGGGACCGCTGGGCCCGCCGGTTTGAGTCGTTTGAAATTCGCGGCGGGCCCGGCGGTCCCGCCCTACCCTCAGCTCCCCACCGCGGCCACCGCCTCCAGCCGCAGCACGACGCGGCCGGCGGTACGGGTCTCCGGCAGCGAAAGGATAAAACGCGCCTCCCAATCGTTGGCCTCCTCCGCATCGACCAGCACCTGCGCGATGCGCCACTCGTTCGCGCCCGGCTCCGCCTCGTCGAAATGGGTGTTCGCCGCCGCGCGACCCGCCGGATCGAGCCGGAACCGCCCCCGTGCCCCGGCGTGCGCGGCGAAGAGTTTTTCCAGGCGTTTCGCCTCGGCGGCGACGGTTTCGTCCGCCGCCTCGGGCGGCAGCACGCGCGCGGCGGCCGCCTCCCACTCCTGTGCCGCGGCATCCTGCAGCACCAGGTGAATCGCCACGCGCGTGGCGCGCTGGAGCGCCGCGGGATCGCGGGTGAGTTCGCGCGGGCCCGAGCCGAATTTCTTCGCGCCGGCGTCCAGGCCGGCCGTCTCCGGCGCGGGCGCAGCGGCGAGGTCGCCCGCCTGGAGGCGTTCCCACTCGTCGATGAGGCTCGAGTCGATGCCTCTCACCAGCTCCTCCAGGTGGGTCTCCAGCTCGAGCAGCGGCTCGGTCTTGGCCGCCTGCGGCACCGTCTGGGCAAGCACCTTCCACACCTGCATGAGATGGCGCAGCACGAGCCCCTCGGCGCGTTCCAGCCCGTAGTCGCGCACGTAATCGGCAAAACTCAGGAAGCGCTCGTGCATCTCGCGCGCGATCGACTTGGGCCGCACGTTCTCGTTGCCGACCCACGGATGCGCGGCGGCGAAGGTGTTGAAGGTCTCGTAGAGAAACTCGCGCAGCGGCTTCGGATGCTCGATGCCCTCGATCTTCTCCATGCGCTCCTCATAGGGCACGCCCTCGGCCTTGAGCCGGTTCAGCTCCTCGGTCTTCGCGCGGCTCACCTGGGCGCGCAAGATCACCTCGGGATCCTCCACGATCGCCTCGCAGAGCGTGAGCACGTCGAGTGCATAGTCGGGGGACTCGCGGTCGAGTTTCTGCACGGTGTCGATCAGGTAGAGGGACAAGGCCTGGTGAAGGGAAAAATCCTCCTGGAGCGCGACATTGACCTGCAGGCGGCGGCCGGAGGGCTGTCGCGGGACGATGGAGACGATGCCGCGCTCGAGCAGCGCGCGGAAGAGCTGCCAGGCCCTCCGGCGATGGGCTTTTTTCTTCGCCTCGGTTTCGTGGCTGTCGGCGATGATCCGGCGCATCTCGCGGCAGCCGTCGGCATCGCGCGAAAGCACTTGGAGCAGCATGCCGTGCGAGACGGCGAAGCGGGAGACCAGCGGCTCGGCCGGCGCGGTCTGGAGGCGTTCGAGGGTCTTGCGGTCCCAGCCGATGGCTCCCTCGGGAGCGGACTGTTTGACGAGCTTCTTTTTCTTCGCCGGATCGGCGGCGGCCTTTTGTTCGGCCCGCAGGTTTTCGATCACCCACTCGGGGGCCTGCACGACCACGTGACCGACCTCGTCGAAACCCTTGCGCCCGGCGCGACCGGCGATCTGGCGGAAATCGCGCACGCTGAGCGTCGACGCCTTCGCGCCGCCGTATTTCCAGAGCTGGGTGAACACCACGGTGCGCAGCGGCACGTTGATGCCCACGCCGAGCGTATCGGTGCCGCAGATGAGCTTGAGCAGGCCCTTCTGCGCGAGTTGCTCGACGAGGATGCGGTAGCGCGGCAACAACCCCGCGTGGTGCACGCCGATGCCGTGGCGCAGCCAGCGTTTCAGTTCGCGCCCGTAAGGGCTGGTGAAGCGCGCGCCGACCAGGGCCCCGGCGAGGGCGGCCTTCTCCTCCTTCGAACAGATGGCGAGGCTCATCAGATTTTGCGCGGTCTCGGCCGCGGCGCGCTGGGTGAAATGGACGAGGTAGGCAGGCGCGCGGCGCTCGAGGATAAGTTGCTCCACGCGCTCGGCCAGCGGGGTCTCGGACCACTCGAAGTTCAGCGGCACGGGAC
The DNA here is from genome assembly GCA_966250295.1 of uncultured Akkermansia sp. Lineage (GTDB taxonomy): Bacteria > Verrucomicrobiota > Verrucomicrobiia > Opitutales > Opitutaceae > IMCC26134_A. The sequence goes on from CBINGR010000008.1 coordinate 86,169, forward strand.
GGCGGTCGCTGCGCACCACGGCGACCGGCACGCCGGTGCGGCGCCCGACCTCGCGCTCGATGGCACGGGTGTCGCCGAGGGTGGCCGACATGAGCAGAAAGCGGCTGCGGGCCAGCGCGACCAGCGGCACCTGCCAGGCGACCCCGCGCTCCTGGTCGGAATAATAGTGAAACTCGTCCATGATGATGACGGCGAGGCCGGCCTCGTCGCCGCGCGCGAGGACCTGGTTGGCCAGGATCTCGGCGGTGCAGCAAAGAATGGGCGCGCCGGCGTTCACGGTCGCGTCGCCGGTCATCATGCCGACGCGCTCCGGCCCGAAGTCGCGGCAGAGCGAGAGGAATTTCTCGTTCACCAAGGCCTTGATCGGGCAGGTGTAGACGGAACGCCGGCCGCGCGAGAGGGCGAAAAAATGAGCGGCGGCGGCAACCAGGGATTTCCCCGAGCCGGTGGGCGTGTTCAGGATGACATGGCGTCCGGCGAGCAGTTCGAGCACGGCCTCCTCCTGCTCAGGATAGAGCTCGAGCCCCTTCGATGCCATGGCATCGAGGAAACGCGAGAGCAGCGCGTCGTCGTTCGCCGCCTCCGCGAGGGTGAGCGGGGCGAGGGCCGGAGCGGGAACGGAGGAAAGGGAGGAGGAGTCGGACACGCGGATGCCAGCGTCCCACGCGGGCGCGCCGGCGCGCAAGGCCGCGCTCAGTATCCGCCACCGCCAGCGGCCGCGCCCCCGTTCAACTCGGCGAGGATGGCAGCCGCGCTGCTGGTGCCGAGGCGGTCCGCGCCGGCGGCGAGCATCGTGCGGGCGTCGGCGAGCGTCTTGATGCCGCCGGAAGCCTTCAGCCGGATGCCTCCGCGGCGGGCCGTCGCCCAGGCGGCCAGATGCCCGGCCTTGGCGCCGGCGCTGCCGAAGCCGGTCGAGGTCTTGATAAACTCCACGCCGGCATCCTCGCACAGACGCAGCGCAGCGAGGCGCTGCACCTCGTCGAGGTAACAGGTCTCGACGATCACCTTCACGAGCTGGCCGTAGCCGTGGGCGCGCTGCGCGAGGGCGCGCAGCTCGGCGTCGACCAGCTCGATGTCTCCGTCGCGCAGAGCGGCGTAGTTCATGACGATATCCACTTCCTGCGCGCCGGCCGCGTGCATGGCCTCGATCTCGGCCGCCTTGGCGAGAGTCGAGAAACGGCCGCTGGGAAACCCAATGACGGTGCCGACCTTGATGCCCGTGCCGGCCAGTTCGGCGGCGGCGAGCGGCACGGAGGCGGGATAGATCATCACGCAGGCGAAACGGTGGGCCGCGGCCTCGCGGCAGAGATCCACGATGTCGGCAGCCGAGGCATCGAGCCGGAGATTGGTGGAATCGAGCGCGGCAGCGAGCTGGGAAGGTGTGAGGTTCATTGGCAGAAGCGTTTACCAGGTGTCGCTGCGAAAGGGCGCCGCCGGCAGGCCGAGATCGTCCTGGAGCCAGGCGACGGGATGGTTGCGCCAGGCGTAGCGCACGGCCACCGGTGCGGGAACGGCGGCCGAGCGGACGATAACCGTGTTCTTGTCGATGCGGGCCTCCGCCGGCTGGAATACCCGGTCCTCGCCGGCGATTTCGAAGCCAGTGAGGACGGGCGCGGGATGACGCAGGCGGCCGTTGACGGAAGAAAACGTCACCCGCAGCGCGGCCGGAGGTGGAGGAGTGGCTTGCGAGGACGTGTCGCCGGACTGCGCAGACAGGCCGGCCGGCGCCAGGTTGGAAGCGACGGGCTCGAGCTCCGAGAATACCGGACCGGAATCGGCGAAGTCTTTTTCGCCGTAGGCGCGGGCGAGGGCGAGACGGGCGAGACGGCGCCCGACCGGCGCCTTGTCACGCGGATGAATGTCGCCGAAATCGCTCACCGGGGCGTCCATGGCCAGGGCCTGGCCGGTGGCGGGCAGCGCGAGCGCCTTGGCCTGGGCCTCACGCAAAAAGGCCCATTCGGTGGCGTCGGGGCGGCTGGCCTTGTAGGCGGCCAGTTGCACCCAGAAGAAAGGAAAATCCCCTTGTGCGAAATCGGTGCGCCAGCCCCGGATCATGGCGGTGAAGAGCGCCTCGTATTCCGCCGCCCGGCTGGCGTTGCTTTCGCCCTGATACCAGATCGCGCCGCGCAGTGCGAAGGGCAGGAGCGGGTGGATCATGGCGTTGTGCAGCACGGAGGGGTTGTTGGGCGAATTCGGGCCGGCGGGCGGGCGCGGCGAAACCCTGGTGAAAGGTTCTCCGCGCGCGGTGGCGGCGACCTTGGCCTCGTTCCATGCGGCGAGCTCGGCATCGTAAGCGGCTTTTTTCGCGGGATATTCGGCGATTAACCGGGTGTAGCGCTCCTGGACCGCCGCGAAAGCCGGATCGGAGCCAAGCACAGAGGCGCTGATCCAAGACTCGATGGGCGTGCCGCCCCAGCTGCTGTTGACGATGCCCACCGGGACGTCGAGGGCGAGGTGGATGTCCTTCGCAAAGGAATAGGCCACGGCGCTGAAGGTCTCCACCGTCTCGGGCGTGGCGCGGCGCCATTCGCCTTGAAACGCGGAGGCAGGACGGTCGGCGGTGACCTTTTTCACCTTGATCTCGCGGATCAGGGGGAAGCGCGCGGTGCGGCGCTCCAGGTCGGCGTCGTGCATGTTCTTCACGATCCATTCCATGTTGGACTGGCCGGAGGCGAGCCAGACCTCGCCGACCACGATGTCGGACAGGATGACTGTGTTGTCGCCGGCGATCGTGAGTGTGCCGGGCACGGAATTCGCGGAGAGCGGCGCGAGAGTGACGCTCCAACGTCCGTCCGCGTCGGCCGCGGTCGAAAACGACTGCCCGGCGAAGGAGACGGTGATTCTTTCGCCGGGCTCGGCCGTGCCCCAGACGGGCACGGGCTTCCCGCGCTGCAGCACGGCATGGTCCTGGAACAAGGCCGAGGGGGTGACCTTCGCCGGCAGAACCACGGGGACGATGGACAAGGCGAAAAACGAACGCAGGGGGAGCTTCATGGGAGATAGACGGGGTTCCGCTCAAGAGAGCTGTTTCAAGAACGCGGCCATTTCCCGCGCGGTCGGCATGCTTGACGCGGTGCCGGGTTTGGTAACGGAAAGCGCGGCGACGGCCTGGCCCTGGCGGACCGCGGCGAGCAGATCGCCGGCGTGTTTCACGTAGCCGGCGGCGAAACCGCCGACGAAAGCATCGCCCGCGCCGGTGGTATCGACCACCTTGACTGTATGCGCAGGGAAATGGACGCCCCCGGCAGCCTGCGACACGAAACAGCCGCGCTCACCCAAGGTCACGACGACCACCGGCGGACCGAGACGACGGCAGAGCGCCTGGAGCACCTCCCGCCGCTCGGCGGCGAGGGCGGCTTCGGTGTAAGCGACTGCCCCCCTCGCCGATTGTTTCGGCGCGAGGCCGAGCCGGTTCACCAGCGCGACGAATTCGGTTTCATTTGGGACCAGGATATCCGTGTCTTCCAGCAGAGCCGGGTCGAAGTCGGCGCGCATCGGCGCGGGATTGAGCACCGTGACGGCGCCTGCGCGGCGGCCGGAGCGCAGCACGTGTGCGGCGGTGGCCATGCTGATCTCGAACTGGGTGACGACGAGCTTCGCGCCTGCGAAAAGTGCCGCCGGCAGATCGCGCGGGGCGAGAGCCTCGTTGGCGCCGAGCGCGACGACGATCTCGTTCTGCCCGGCGTCATCCACCAGGATGGCGGCGGTGCCGGTGGCGTGCTTCGGTTTCCGAACGAATCGGGCGGCGATCTTGTTCTCCGCGTAAAACCGCTCCGCCACCGCGGCGAAGGCATCCGCGCCGACCGCGCCGACGAAGCGCGTGTTCGCCCCGGCGCGGCCGGCGGCGACGGCCTGGTTGGATCCTTTGCCGCCCGGTCCGGTGGCGAAGATGCCGAGCGTGGTCTGGCCGGCGCAGGGAAACGCGGCGCAGCGCCAAGTAAGGTCCTGCACGTAGCTGCCGACGACAACGACGGCGGGAGCGGAAAGGGGCATAAGTTTGGTCGCAGCCAAGGCGCGGATGCTCCGGCGCGCAAGCGCGGGACTTGCCTCGGGCAGGGTCGGCAGCTTGGCTGCTGCCGTGTTCAGCCCGATTCCATACCAACGCATTCCCAGCTCCGCCGCTGCACGGATCGGCGCAGCGCGGTCGGGCGCCTGGCGAAAGGCCCGGCGATGGTGAGGGCGTGAGTCCTCACCCGAGCGACCGATGCGGCGCAACGCCGCCGGGATCGCTTCCGCCGGGCCCGGTTTCGCCTTTGCGAGCCGGGCCTTTTCACGCCTGCGCCCTGCCTCGTTCCCTCGGCCTCTTCGGCCTCCGTCCATGAACACCTCGCTCTCCTCCGAATTTGTCCTGCCCAAAATCCATTTCTTCGGCCGCAACCTGGCCGAGTATTGCCGCATCTTCCTGCTCCGCCCCGAGCGTGAACTGCTCCCCGGCACACAGGTGCTCGATGCTGCCGGCGGACCCTCGTCCTTCACCGCCGAAGCCACGCGACTCGGTCTCCGGGCCGTCGCCGCGGATCCGCACTATGGCGCCCGCCCCGACGCGCTCGCCACGCTGGTCCGCGCCGATCACGCGCGGGTGTCCGCCCAAATGCTCGCCAAGCCCCACCTGCTGAGCCCCTCCGCGGAAAGTTTTCCCGACCTCGAAAGCGCCATCGCCGGGCGTGCCTCGGCGGCGGCGGAATTTCTCGCCGACTACGAAACCGGTTTCCTGCATGGACGCTACATCGGGGCCTCCCTGCCCCGCCTGCCCTTTGCCGACGCGAGCTTCGATCTTACCTTGTGCGGACACTTGCTTTTCCTGCACGCAGCCTTGCTCGATCAGGACTTTCATTTGGAAGCCTGCCACGAGTTGCTGCGCGTAACGCGTCCTGGCGGCGAAGTCCGTCTGCACCCGCTCTGCGGAGGCGATGGGCGCGGCTATGCCGGTTTGGATCGCCTGCTCGCCGACCTGAAAAAAGACGGCGTGGCGAACGAACGCATTCCGGTGCGCGGCGCCTTTTTTCACGCCGCAGACGCCACGCTCGTGCTAAAACGTCCCTGACCGACCCCGGCATTTTGTCACCAATCTGGTGACAAAGCGGAACGAAAACGGAAAATTTCACAGGAGAACCACTCCGACCGTTTTGTCACCAAATGGGTGACAAAATGGGGAGGCGCTTGCGGCGTGGAGGCGGGGGCGCAGCATCCGTCGCATGAGCGACGCGACCGCTTTCCCCCAGCACATCATCGCCCGCAAGCGCGACGGCCGTGCGCTCGGGCGTGGCGAAATCGCGGCCTTCGTGCGCGGCGCCACCGAGGGCACCTGGGCCGACTACCAGCTCGCGGCGCTGCTCATGGCGATCTTCCTGCGCGGCATGGACACGGCGGAAACCGCCGCCCTCACCGAAGCTATGATGCGTTCCGGCGTGGTCGCCGATCTTTCGAACCTGCCGGGCGTGAAGGTGGACAAACACTCCACCGGTGGCGTCGGCGACAAGGTTTCCCTCCCCCTCGCCGCCATGGTCGCCGCCTGCGGCGTGCCCGTACCGATGATCTCGGGCCGCGGGCTCGGCCACACCGGCGGCACGCTCGACAAACTCGAAAGCATCCCCGGCTTCCGTGTCGGTCTCTCGCTCGACGAATATCGTGCGCAGGTCGCCCGCATCGGCTGCGCGCTCATCGGCCAGACCCGGGACCTGGCGCCGGCCGATAAAAAACTCTATGCGCTGCGCGACGTGACCGCGACGGTCGAGTGTCTGCCGCTCATCTGTGCGTCGATCATGTCCAAAAAAATGGCCGAGGGCATCGACGCGCTCGTGCTCGACGTGAAGTTCGGAGGCGGCGCTTTCATGAAGACTCTGCCCGAGGCGCGCGCTCTCGCCGAGGCGATGTGCGCCATCGGCAAGGCGATGAGGCGCCCGACCCGGGCCCTGATCACCCGCATGGACCAGCCGCTGGGCCAGGCCGTGGGCAACGCGGTCGAGGTCGCGGAAGGCATCGCCTGCCTGCGTGGGGAAACGGGACCGGGGTCGGCAGACCTGATGGAAGTTGTCCTGGCACTGGGCGCGGAAATGCTGCTGTTGGCCGGTGCGGCGGCTTCGGCCAAAGACGCGCAGGCCAGGCTAAAGTCGACAATCCACGACGGCTCCGCGCTGGAAAAATTCCGCGAGATTGTCGCGGCGCAGGGTGGCGATCCCCGGGTCTGCGACGATCCCGCCGCCGTGCTGCCGCGCGCCCCCTTCATCGCCGAGGCCCGAACCGCCCGCGCCGGCTTCGTCCGCGAAGTGGACGCCATGGCGGTGGCGCTGGGCGCGTTACGACTCGGGGCGGGACGTGTCCGTGCCGAGGACACCGTGGACCACGCGGTGGGCTTCACCCAACTGACCAAAATCGGCGATCGCGTCGGAGCCGGCGAGGCGCTCGGCCTGGTCCACGCCCGCGACGAAGCGGCACTCGCGGAGGCCCGAGCCTGGCTGGAGGATGCAGTAACCGTCGGCGACGAAGCACCCATGCCCGAGCCGCTCATCGTGGAGCGAATCGAGTAGCACAAAGCCCTCCGGCGATGGTTCCGCTGTCGGCAACGGAACTGCTTATCGCTCACTGGCCGCTCAAAAAAAACGCGGTGGCGTGCGTCCGACCGTCGGCTCGCCATCTACCGGAAATTCCTACTCGCTCTCCCATTGACGCTGAAAGGTTCAATGTTTTTTTACCAGAAATACCCCCAAAAATGAGAACATGGAGAGGCGGAATTACATCCAGGCCTAGCCAGAATGGACCTGGCAATCCAAGACCGCGGTGGACACAAAAGCCTGGCTCCTCCTTCACTTGACCCCCTCGCCGCCCCACCCCGACGAACGCCATGTTTTCCCTTTTTTCAAAGCGAGCCTGGGACGATCCCGATTGGAAAGTACGACAGCGCGCCGCCCTGACCAAAAAAGATCCCGCGCAACTGCGCCGGCTCGCTCTGACCGACGTCTCCCAAGAGGTCCGGCTGGCCGCGGTACAAGGTCTCGACGATGAGGACACGCTGGCGGAGGTGGTGAGGACCAGCCGTTGCATGGCTTCACGCCGCTCGGCGGTCTCGAGGATAGCCGATTCCGGGCGCCGTATGGCCCTCGTGCTGGATCGTGCCTTGCCGGATGAGCTTCGGGTGCTGGCGCTCCGAGGCCTGACGGCGGACGAACGCTTGCTTACGGCCTACCGCCCGGATGCGTCGGAACCCTTTAAGCTCGCCCTGTTGGAAGTGCTGAAGGACCTGGTCAATGACGCCTTCTGGGCCAACCTGGCCCGCGGAGACCCGGTCCGCCAGGTCCGGGAAAAAGCCATTGGGCGCATCAAGGCGGAAAAGGTCTGCGTCAACCTCTCCCGGACTGAAGCCGATCCCGAGTTGCGACGCCTGCTTTCGGACGGGGTAAACACGCCGGAGCTGCTGTATCAGTTGCTCGAGATCGAGACCCGGGAGCCCCAACGCATCTGGCTTGCCAGCCGCATCCGGGAAGCAGCCATCCTGGACCGCATCGTGCGGAATGACCGCAGTCTCGACGTACGCCTGGCCGCCCTCATCCGGATAGAACAGGTTCCGATGATCCGGGATATCGCTTCCGCCAACCTGCCCAAGCAGGTGGCCCTGGCCGCCCTCGCCCGGCTGTACGACGACGAATCGCGCGGCCTCGTGGCGATGCGCTCGCCCCACGAGGAGATACGTGCGGAGGCCCTGCGCCCGATCATGGACGAGGATGTCCTGAGCCGCCTGGAAGAGGAAGCGGGTTCCCCCGAGATCCGTTGGCTGGCGGGGCGCCGCATCGGCTCGATGCCCATCAAGGCGCTCGCCGAGATCCGTCACGGCCCCACCCTCCGGCGCCTGATCGAGCAGGAAGCGGAGCCCGAGGTCGCCACCTGGCTGGTCAGCAAAGTGGGCGACCAGGAAACTCTGCGCGTGCTCGGCGGCTCGACTTTCCCCGGAGTGGCCGCCGCTCAGCGCCGCCTGAACGAACGAACCGGCCCGCTGGGGATGCGTTTCATGATCGTGCCCGGCCGGCCCTACGAGATGAGTGTGTTTCCGGTCACGGTCGGCCAATTGCGCGAGGCGCTGGGGCCGGCGGTGACAGGCAAGGGCGCCGACGACCTGCCTGCGGCCGGGATGAGCCCCGAGGTGGCGGTGCAATTCTGCGAATACTTGAGTGCGAAAGGAGGCGGCACCTACCGGCTGCCTTCCTTCGAGGAGTGGCGGCATGCCTGCATGAGCGACGACGAAAACTGGCTGGATGCGGCCACGGGGCAGTTTTCCTGGGCCGAAGCCCTCCTCGGCACGCAACGCCTGGCCTTCGGCGGCAAGTCGCGCCGTCCGGCGTTGATGGCCTGGCCCAATCCTTGGGGATTTCTCGACATGGTCGGGAACGTGGCCGTGTGGGTGGACGACCCGCCTCGCCACTGGATGCACCTCGCGTCCGGGGATCCGCTGGCCGTGGGCGGCGATCCCTCGGACGAGACGGATTTTGCCCTGGCCGCGGGCGTAAGCTGGGCCGACACGCGAGTGAAAAAGGAAAACCTGGAACGCTTGGTCGCCCGCTCGATCCTGAGCGGCTGGGGAGCGGACAAGGTGGGCATCCGGGTGATTTGCGAAAAGGAGAAGGCCATGCCTTCCACGACGAGGTACAAGCTGGTACTGCTGCCTCAGACTGCGCCGGGGATTTCCAAGGAGATCGTCATCGCCGCCATGGGCACCCGCTGGGGAGAAGCGGCGAGCCGGCTCGCGACCTGGTATCGCGTGGCCCCCGCCGTAGTGCTGCTCACCCCCCAGTACAACGAAGCGCGCCGGATCAAACGCCTCCTGGAAAGCTGCGGCGCGCGCACGCAGCTGACGACGGAGCAGGCGGCGGGTACGACTCCTCCTATCCAGCCGCGGCCGGGCCCCACGCCGGGCCGCTGAGCGGAACACGGTAACAAGCCCGACGGGAGGCTGGCGCGCCTTGCCTCCCGCCGCGACGTCAGCCGGCTTCGGCTACGGCGCGTCCACTTGGATACGGACAAACTGGGAACCGGAGCCAAGCGCCGGGTAGAGGCGCCAGACGACGGTCTCGGTCACCCCATCGGCGTGGGGCGCCACAGAGAGCAGTTCCGGAGGTGTGGCCGGTTCAGCCCAGGCGGCGAGGTCGGCGGACGTCAGCACACGATAGGTAAGCGCCCCCGACGAGATGAGGCGCCGGTGGCGCAGCAGGAGATGCGGCTGGCCGGTAGTTTCGTGGAGCGCGCTTTCGACGTGCACCAGGTCGGAATCGGCACCCCGCGGATCGCCGCCAAAGGCGTATTCGAGGAGATTGGGCAGGCCGTCGCCGTCGGGGTCGCCGAGACGGCCGTGGGGCGTGGCGCCGGAGCTGGGGTCGAGGCCGTGCGCCTGCTCCCAGGCATCGGGAAGACCGTCGGAGTCGGTGTCGGAGGGGGCGGCGGGCGGGTTATAGGTTACGACGAAGGAGACCGCGCGGGTGTTGGCGGGGTCCGCCACGTCGGAAACGATCAAGTCGAGAACGTTGGCGCCCGGGCTCAGGTTGAGCAGCCGGTTCCAGCCGGCAGGCCCGGCAGACACGCTGACCGGCAGACCGTTGACGCTTAGCGCGGCGACGCCATTGGCGTCGAACGCGGTGCCCGCCAGGGTATAGGCGGCGGTGGTGCTGACCGGGGGGGAAGTCAGGGCGAGAGAGGGGGCGGTGGCGTCCTGGATGGAAACGACGCTGGCGCTCCAGCCGCTTTCGTAAACGACAGGCGCCGCGTAATCGTAGCTTACGCTCCAGTCGTCGAGCCGGGGCGTGAGCGCCGGATTGCCGGTGGATAGGCGAGCGCGCAGGCGGAGGGAGGGCTGCCCGGCAATCGCAGGAATGTCACCCAGATCGGTGCCGGAGGGAAGGTCCGCGGCGAGCACCGCGCCGGAGGCGTCGAGCACGTCGACGGCCGCGGCGGTGCCAGTTGGAAGCGTGGTTCCATGGGTCAAGCTGCCCCAGCGATGAAGCGAAGCGGGCGCGAGAAGCGAAGAGGTGGCGGAGCCTGAGGCGACGTATGTATCGAGTGTGCGGACAATCGCGATGTCGTCGAAAAGCCCGCGCTGGACAGAGCCGTTGCTGAGGGCACAAGCCAGGCCGGCCACCCCTGCGGAAGGATACAGGCTGTTCGTGACGGTCAGGGTGCTGCTGCCACTGGCAAAATTGACCGGCGTCTCGACCACGGCACCGGATACCACGGTGAGACGCCAGATCTGGAGCGTCAGCTGGGAACCCGAGAGGGAGAAACGAACGCGGAAATTGTCCTGGGCCGAAACGGCAAAGGACGAGGTGCCGGAAGCCAGGGAATAGGCGCTGCCGTTCGAATAATAGCTGAGGCCGGCGGTGGCGGTCCCGCTGGCGCTGAACTTCAGGTCGGCTCCGTAGCCGCGCGCCAGCAGCCCGTTGCTGCGCTGGGCACGAAGAAGCAGGCTGGTGGTGACGAGGCCCGCGGTCGGGCTCGCCGGAGCCACGACCGCCTCGATGGCGCCGTCGGCAAATGTGTTCTCCGCCGTGAAGGGGAGGAGGGCGTTGCCCGCGATGAAAATCGCCTCGAAGTCGCCTCCCTGGCTGATCGGAAGGAGGGGGTTGTCGGGGCCCTGGCCCGAAGTCAGTACGGAGCGGCCGGGAGAACCGGCCGCGTCGGTGAAAAGGGTCGCATCCCAGGCGGAACCGGGCGCGTCGAAGTTTTCCGAACGCGTGATCTGGTCACGCGAGAGGGTCACGGAGCCGGCGACCAGTTGGGCGCTGGTTCCCGCATGCGTGGCCGTGACGAAGTCGGCCTGGGAAGTCTGAACCCAGGAAAAAGTTTTCGGCACCGAAGCCCGGGAGCGCACGCGGTAGAACCAGGGACCTTCCGCCAGCGGGAAGAAAGTGTGGGTCGGAACGCCCAGCCAGTCCGTAGACAGCGTGTCGCCGCCGGCGGGGAAAGCAGAATCGCGGGAGGCCTGGGCCCAGGTGGCAGTCGAGGCCGGGCGCGGAGTCCAAGCCAGGGTATTGCTGGAACCGCCACTCACTGCCGGCTCCGCCAGCGCGGGAGCCGCATGGGCCACGGAAAACAGATTGCTGGCCCCGGTGGATGAACCGCTGGTGGCGACGAGGGCCACGTTCGCGCCCGGGGACGCGAATGAGACAGGGCCGGTCCACTGCCCCGCGACGAAGGGCCCCGCGGTGGCGGGCAGAACGGGAATCGTCTGGAGGGACTCAAAACGCAGATTGAGCGCGGAGGAACTTAGGGACGGGGTCGGAGTAGTTCCGTTCCACGTCAGAGGATCGGCTTGGCCGCTGGCGCTCAGGTAAAGCGTACGGGTGGCGGCGGTGGAGGTGGAACGGGTGACGTAGTTTCCGTAGGTGTTCGGGGCGTTGTAGGAGAAATCGACCAGCAGGTTGCTGGTCCCGTCATAAACGAAGGGCTGGGCAAACGGAAACCGGTACCACCCGTTGCTGTAGGCCGGCAGGGGCCCCTGATAAACCGTGGTCCATCCGCTTCCGTCCCAGGACGCGGTCGTGTAGGCAGCGAGCGCGGTCGGCTTGATCCGAATCGTGAACTGGGGAATGACGTCGCTGAACGTACCGAAAGCGCTGATGCCAAGGGCTCCCCAGTCTGCGGGGCCGCCGAGTTCGTCCGCGAGGTAGATCACCTGGGTCCGGGACTGCTGACCGTTGAAGGGCATTTTCCAACTGAGGGCGCCCGTGCCGGTGACGCGCGGCGGCGGGGCGACCGAGAGGGCGGCGGAGCCGGTGAACGAGGCCACGGGGTTACCGTTCGCATCCTGCGCGGCGAGGGCGAGGACCAGCGGCGAGGCGTCGTCCTGCGGCGAAAAAATCGGCGCGACGGCGATGCGCGCAAAGGCACCGCTTTGGACGGTGAAGGGCTCGCTCTCGGCGGCGAGGCCGGCCACCTGGGCGATCAGCCTGGTCTGGGAGCCGGCGGTGAGCACGGTGACAGATCCGCTGCCGATGCCCCCGGAAATGGAGAAGCTTCGGGGAGCATCCTTGAGCAGCGCGGCGCCGGCGGAGTTGGCGGCGGTGATGGCTCCGGAGCCGCTGTAGGTTCCGGCCGTGAGCCCGTCGATGGTCTTGACGGCGAATCCGGCATTGAAGGCGGTGCCGGCGATTTTAGGCCCGGAAACCGAGCCCCACTCCACGAAGGCGGGATCGTCGTCGCGCACGGAAATGGTGTCCGAGCCGGAGATGAACCCAGGGGCGCTTATCGTAACGGTCACCGTCTGCGCGCCATCGAGCAGATCGTCGTTCACCGTCCTGATATTATACAAGTAGGCCGATGACTGGCCGGAGGGAATGGTGTAGGTGGCGGGAACTGTCAGCTCGCTCGGATCGTCGTTCTGGAAGGTAATCACGAGGGGCGCCACGGTCTTGCCCGAAAGCAGCACCTCGAGAGAAATCGTGGAAGACTCGTAGGCCGTGGTCGGCAGGTTGAGAACGAGCTGTCGGCTTTCGTTGTCCGCCACCGTCGGATTGGCCAAAGCGGTTCCGTAACCGGGAACCGTGGCGGTGACCGTGACTGGCTGAGGCCCGTCCAGAAGATCGTCATCCGGCAAGGTAAGCGTGAAAGCGACCGAAGCAGCCCCGGCCGGGATCGTCACGCTCGCCGGAACGGCGAGTTCCGTCGTGTCGGAGGAGGACAAGGCGACCTTCAGCGGGGTGGCCGCCACCCCGGACAGCGAGAGCACCGCCTGGACGGAACCGGATCCCTCGGTCAGCCCGGAGGGCAGCGCGAGGGACAGGTCCGCGGTTTCATCGTCGTCCACCTGGGTGGTCGCCGATTTGAGCGTGTAGGGCGCGGAGACTACAGGGCTTACCGTGACAGGGCGGGTGCCGTTCAGGCCGGCGTCATCGGTCACCATCACATCGAAGGTGGCGGAAAGCTGCCCGGCGGGAATCACGACGTTGCGCGTGACGTCCAAGGTGGCGGGATCCGAGGACACCAGTTGAAGCGCGAGATCCGCGGCGGCCGGCTGCAAAAGCTCCACGCGGCCGACGCCCGGAACCGTCCCCGTGCCTTCGAGCAGGCGGGCGGGCAGCACGACGCGCAGCGGCGGCAGGGGCACCACGGTGGGCGCATCCACGATGTACAGGTAGCCGGTGCTGGTGGTGAAGGCCAGGGAACGGCCGCCGCAACGCACGAGGTCCCCGAGCGAGCCGCTGAGCGTCCCGAGGTTGAGGCTGGCAATCGGTGCCCGGGTCACGAGGTCGAAGGACCGCAGCGTGGAGCCCTGAAGGATGTAGAGGGCTTCGTCGTAGAAGGACACTTCGCAGGCGCCTTGGATGCCCAGGTCGGCGACGATCGTCCCGGCCTCGGGGTCGATGACGTGACCGCTGTTGGTATAGACCAGGTTCCCCGCTCTTTTCTGCCGGGTATTGGCGTAGGACGTATAAAATCCCTGGACGGAGGACACGCCGCTCAAGCCATCTGACAGCACGTCGATGCGCTGTAATCGGTTGTAGGTGGAACTCAGGCTGTAAATCCGCCACGGATTGGCCGAATCGATCAGGAAGCCTCCGTAGTTCGAGTCGGACAGCGTCTTGGGCAGGGCGATTCCATCCTCATAGACGAGGACGGCCTGGCTATGCGTCACCACCAAGGCGTCCGGGCGATCGTTGATCGGCAGGATATCGCCGGGATAATTGCGCAGCCAGCCATCGTTGCCCACGGAAAAACTCTTCAGGGACGAAGTCCCCGGCACGACGGGCGCACGGACGATGCTGGAGCTGCCGTCGAGAACGGCATAGGCGTAGGTGCCATCGGCCCTGAGCCTGACCCGGCCGGGATTGCTGCCGACGAACTCCGCCGAAGACACCGCGGCGTCCGCCGGGGAGATCCGAAGCAGCGAATTCGGGAACACCGCGGCGCTGCTTCCGGCGCTGACGATGAGACGGTCGGAGTTCGCATCGTAAGCGAGATCGCGCGCCCCGACGAACAGGCGTTTCAGGGCGACCGCACCCGGGGCGGAAACGGTGACGCTCGCGGTCGATTGGTTGTTGGCGGTGTCCGGATCCCCGGTGACAGAGGTCACCAGCGCAACATTTTGGGCGGTGCCGGCCGACGGGAGGGTCAGCTGCAGGCGAATGGTCGTCTCGGAACCGGCGGCGAGCGTGCCGATGCGGACCGCCACCTTGCCCGGCGACGACGCCGTATCGATCGAGCCCTGGCTGGCCACCGCCCCGACCAAGGTCGCGGCGACCGGCAGGGTATCGACCAGCTCAACCGACGCGGCCGGCCCTCCGCCGAGATTACGGACGGAAATAAAGTAATTCAGAGGCGCCCCCACGACGGCGGGATCGGGCGTGGCGAGCTGGGTGACCTGGAGATTCGCGGAATCGGCGGTGGGAACCAGGACGCTGTTGAGGATAAAAACCTGGGTGGGCGTGCGAAAGGCCAGCCCGCCCGGACCCCAGCGGATCAGGTTGTCCGGTGTTCCGGCGACTCCAGCGACATCGAGCGAACCCACTTCGGCAAAGCGGTCCGTATCGTAGGCCCGCAGCCGGCGAACTCCGCCACCTTGGTCGGACAAGGCATAGACACGACGCGCGGCGACATCCGGACGAACCGGTCCGCCATAAGGCAGCGTGGCGAGAATACGAAAAGTTTCCCCGTCATAGACCAGGCCGGAGGTGTGGACCACCAAGCCTGCGTCGGCGTGGATGGTTGAATGAAATCCGCCCGAAACGACCGGGGCGCTGTCCACCTGGCTGACGCCGCTCGCCCCGACGGCGAGGCGGGTGGAGAGAAAGGACGAGCTTTCATTGTTGAAGCCGAAAAGGCGGCCGGGGGTGACACCGGCCTCGATCGAGTTGCTGGAGGGGTTGGAACTCCAGGAGCTGATGGTCGGGCGCGGAATTCCTTCGTCGAATATGACCACGCCGGCATGGGGCGTGGTGGCGCGCTTGGTGCGGGCGACCGCGATCGTCCCGGGCGCGCCCGGCATCGCCACGATATCTTCTGTCCCGAAATTGCCCCAGAAGCTGTCGTAGCCCACGGCGAAGCTGTCCGTGAGCGTCAGAGACGGCAGCCGCAGCGACCGGATCTTGGTGGAATTCTCGTGGGCCACCCAGATTCGGCTTCCGTCGGAGGCCCGGGCCAGAAGGGTGGCGGCGGTCGTGGAGACGGGAATGGCCGTGCCCGGCACGCCCGTCGTGGGAACGATGGGGACAAGGGTGCCCGCCGGGGTGCTGGCGTAGATGCGCTCGGTCCCGGGGTCGTAAACGATGTCGTTGGTCGCGAGATCGAGAACCTGCACGACCGGGGTGAGCACGCGGAAGGTCGAGGAAACGCCGGCGATGGCGCCGCTGGCCGCCCGGACCTGCCAGTCCTCGCCAAAGTCGAGGGCTTTAAGCGCACCGCTCCAGGTCCCGGCGACGAACGCGGTGGTCTGCGCCGGGGTAAACGGGGCCGCCTGTCCGCCCCGCGTGGCCGACAGCGCGGCCGTTCCCACGTAGCCCTCGGCGACGGCGCCGTTGATATCGAGCGCCACGATGCGCCCCGCGAAGGCCTGGCTGACATACTGGGGCGAGGGAATGGGGTCGAAAACGAACGAGGCAGGATCGTTGTCGGCGACCGGCACCTGGACGGTGCCGTCGGCGAAGGCCTCCGCCGAGGCCGTGACCGAGACGTTGTTCACGCCATCGAGCGCGGCGTCGTCCGCCAGCGTGACCGGGAACTTCACCGCGAAGGAACCCGCAGGGATCTCCACCGTGGCGGGAACCGAAAGCTGCTCAGGCATCGAACTGGCGAGGTTGACGACGAGGGGTGTGGCCAGGGTGCCGGCCAGCTTCACCGTTCCCGCCTCGTTCGCCACGCCGCGGCCCTCGGCCAGGCCGGAAACGAAACTCAGGGTCAGGGTGCGGGACTCGTTGTCCGCAACGGTGAGTCCGGCCCGCGCCACCGGCCAGCCCGCGACCGAAGCGCTCAGGCCGGCCACCCGGGCGGGCTCGATACGGACATTGTCAGGGAGGGTGATGGCAAACTCGACGGATGCAGCGCCGGCCGGCAGGACAACCGTGGACGGGACGGCGGCCGCATCGGGGAGATCGGAGGCGAGCGAAACCGTGATGGGCACGTCGGACGGAGGACTCACCGTCAGACGTGCGGCCACCGGCGGCGAGCCCTCTACCGCGCCGGCCGGAAGCTCGAACGAAAGGGCCCCCGTCTCGTCGTCCTGCACCGTGACCGTCAGGGGTTCGGAGCTGTAGCCCGACGCCTCGGCGCTGATGCCGATCAGGCGGGTGCCGTCGAGCCGTGTGTTGTCCAGAATGGACAGCGGCACGCTGACCGAGGCGGTGCCGGCGGGAACCGTAAGCGCCGCGGGCGCGGGGATACCCGTGGCATCCCCGCTGACAAAGCTTATGGCCAGCGGGCCTTCCGACGGGGGCTCGATCATCAGGGTGGCGGTCGCGCCGCCGGCGGATTCCGCCACCGGAGGCAGCGCGGCAAAATGCAGGCGGTGGAGCCGGGCTCCCAGAATGACGATGTCGTCGAGGTTCCAGCCGGACAAAGACCAGGCGGCCGACGACGCCACGCTGTAGGTCCACCGGAGATAAACCGCCGGCCGGTTGTCGGCATAGGCCGAAAGGTCGATATCCTGCAGGCTCCAGGCCGACTCGGTGATCAAGGCGGCGCCGTTGCGCCACAGGGTACGCCAGGTCGTCCCGTCGGTGGACAAGTCCACGGTCGCGGAAACCCAGGGCTCGTAATCGCTGTTGAGCCACCGGCGGAACTGAAGCCGGGTGGAGACATACCCCGTTAGATTGAAGGGCCCGGCGACAAGCGTATGCGGCCCCCCCAGGGTGAGGGAGTAGTCGCCGGTCAGATTCACCCCGAAGGCATTCGGGCCGGTGAATCCGGCGCCGGGATCGGGATGGCCGTAGGTCGTCCCCCCCGCCCCGGCCGGATGGCCGAAAGCCCACTGGCCGGTGCGGGGCCAGCCAGGATCGCTCGCCAAGTCGAAGGCAAACAAGGCCGGCGGTGTGGCCAGCAGCCGGAGCTCGCGGCGGTGGACCCGTCCCGTGGTCGTATCCGTGATGAGCACCTGGCCGGTGTGCATGCCGGCGGGAAGGGCCGCCGCGGCTGGCAGATCAAGCGAGATGGTAATGCTGGCCGTGCCGCCGGCCGGAACGGTTCCGCTCGCAAGGTCGGCCGCAGCCCAGGGCACGTCCAAGGCGACGCTCCACGACCGCGGCTCGTCGGCACGGTTGGCGAGCGTGTAAGTCGAGGCAGTGGCCGGGAACGGCCCCCCGACAGGGGCGGTCGCGCTCCAGCCCGTGGTCGGCGTGATCAGGAGATCGTCCAAGGCCAGCAAGGCACGATGCAGGTTGAGTCGTCCGCCGGAGAGGACCTTGCCCGCCAGGGCGGGAAGCGGATCGACGGAATCCAGGAGCGCCGACTTGAGCTCGGAAGCTGTCGCCTCCGGCCGGTGCGACCGCATCAGGGCCACGGCTCCGGCGACATGAGGCGCCGCCATCGAGGTCCCGCTCAGGGTCCGGAAGAGCGATGCCGGCGCGGTGCTGTAGGTGCCCACGCCAGGCGCGGCCAGATCGACCGAGGCGACGCCGTAGTTGGAAAAATAAGCGAGCTGGTCAGCGTGATCGGTGGCGGCGACGGCAATGATAGTGGGCAGATCGTAGCCGGAGGGATAGTTGGGCGAAGCATCGGTATCGCGCGCGCTGTTGCCTGCGGCGGCGACAAACAGTTGTCCCGCCGCGCCGGCTTCGGCGATGACATCACGGAGGGCTTGGGAATAGCCGCCCCCACCCCACGAGTTGGAGGTGAGATCGAGGCCGAGCCTCTTGGCATAGGCGACGGCTTCCACGGCGTCGGAAGTGGTGCCGGAGCCGGACGCGCTGAGAAACTTGAGGGCGACGAGGCTGACCTGCCAGTTGACGCCGACGACGCCGAGGCCGTTGTCGCCCACCGCGCCGATGGTGCCGGCGCAGTGCGTGCCGTGGTAGTGGTCGTCCATCGGGTCGTTGTCCTCGTTGACGAAGTCCCAGCCGCGCACGTCGTCCACGTAGCCGTTGCCGTCGTCGTCAACATGGTTGCCGGGAATTTCCCCGGGGTTGGTCCAGATGTTCGCGGCGAGGTCGGGATGGGTGTAGTCGATGCCGGTGTCGATCACGCCGACACGCACGGCACGCGAACCGGTCGCGATTTCCCAGGCCTCGGGCGCGTCGATGTCCGCATCGGCGACGCCGCCGGTCTGGCCGGTGTTGTGCAAGCCGTAGAGCTGGGCGTAACCGGTATCGTCCGGGATAAGCGTGGCGTGGACGACAAAGTCGGGCTCGGCATAGGCGACCACGCCGGCGAGCGACTGGAACCTGTCGAGCGCATCGGGGAGGCCGGAGATATCCAGCGGCGCGGGAATGGTAACGAGCCAGAGCCCGGAAGCGGGCATGCGGGAGCGGATCGAACCGCCAGCTGCGGTGAGCGCGGCCAGCAAAGCCGGCTCGTTCGCATCGGGAGCGGGCTTCAGCAGAACGTGATCGGCCACCATCGCGACCTGGGCCAGCAGCGTGTCCGCACCGGTTGCGGGATCGCGGCGGAAAAGCTCCTCCACACGCACCAGGGGATACTTAAACCCGGAGCGGACGAGGCGTACCCGGCGATGCAGGGCAGGGTCTTCGACGGCGGGCGAATCAAGCTCGGCCACCGTGACGGCATCCCCCCAGCGGTCCTCCACCGCCCCGGCCGGACGACCGGCATGGCTGGCATTCAAGCCGAGAAAACGCGGGACGAGACCGGAAACGGAAGCAGCCGGCTGGGACATGCCGCTTGCGACCGGTGCAGCGGAAGGGGCCGCCTGGCCCGGCAGCCGGGCGGGCGCCGCTACCTCCGCCCGGCGATCCGGTTTCGGCTCATCTGTCTCCCGCAACGAAACCAGCACGACCAGCGCCAGTGCGCACAAAGCCAAGATCGAACGCCTGGAACGAAGGAATCGCAATCGAGACATGATGTAACGGAATCGTCAGTCCGATCGCATCCGGGCAAAACACGACCGTAAACGGCCAGTTAACAAACCTCTTCGCACAAATACCCCCGCCGGGGCCCCCGGCTTCAACCCGAGTGGCGCTCGGCGGTGTCGAGGGCGCTGGCGGCCGCCTCCCATTTGGCAGTGGCGTCACTGACCTGCTCGGTGATGGTGGCGAGTTCGATGTTGAGGCGGTGGAAACGGCCCTTGTCGGCGTAGGTCGCCGGGTCTTCCAAGGCGGCGGTGATCTCGGACTGCTTCGCCTCGAGTTCCGACACGCGCTTTTCGAGCTGGCCGACCTCCTCGCGCATCTTGCGGAGCTGGTTGGGGGTGAGCTTGGGGCCGCCAGGCGAAGCAGCCGGGGCCGGCACGGGGGCGGGTTCGACTTTCTTCACCGCGCCCTTGTGCGCTTCCGGCCGCGCGTCGGTGAAGCCGGCGGTCAGCGCGGCGCGGGCGTTGGTGGCCTTGGATTTCTCCAGGTAATAATCGTAGTTGCCGGCGTAGGGCGTAAGGCGGCCGCTGTGCACGTGGAGCACGGTTTCCGCGAGCGAGCGGATGAAGTGCACGTCGTGGGAGATGAAGATGAGCGTGCCGGTGTAGCCTTTGAGTGCGTTGACCATCGCGTCGATCGAGGGGATGTCGAGGTGCGTGGTCGGCTCGTCCATGAGAAGGAGGTTGGGCGGGTCGACGAGAAGACGCGCGAGATTGAGGCGGGATTTTTCGCCGCCGGAAAGAACGCCGACCTTTTTGAAGACGTCGTCCTTGCGGAAAAGAAAGCTGCCGAGGATGGCGCGGGCCTGCTGTTCGGTGAGCTGGTTCTCGTTGGTGCGCAGCTCCATCATCATTTCGAGGACGGTGGCGTTCTCGCGGAGGGTGTCGGTGCGCTGCTGGGCGAAGTAACCGGCGGTGACGTTGACGCCGAGCTCGCGGATGCCGCCCTGGATCGGGATGTTGCCGGCGAGAATCTTGAGGAGGGTGGACTTGCCGGCGCCGTTGGGGCCGACGAGCACGATGCGCTGGCCGCGCTCGGCGGTGAAATTGAGATCGGTGTAGACGACCTTTTCGCCGTAGGCTTGGCGGACGTTCTTCAGCTCGATGACCTTCAGGCCGGAGCGCACGGGCTGCGGGAAGCGGAAGTTGACGCGTTTCAGTTCCTCCTCGGGCTCGTCGACGGCATCCTCCTTGAGGCGCTCGATCTGCTTTTCCTTCGACTTGGCGCGGGACGCCATGGAGGCCTTGGCGCCGAAACGGTCGACGAACTTCTGCAGGTGGGCGATCTCGCGCTGCTGGTTCTTGAAGGCCGCGGCCTGCTGCTCCTTGCGGGCGACACGCTCGCGGAGGAAGTCGTCGTAGTTGCCGTGGTAGTAGTGAAGCGTGCCGGCGCGCAGCTCGAGCATGCCGGTGCAGAGGGCGTTGAGGAAGGCGCGGTCGTGGGAGATGACGAGGAGGCCGCCGGGGTAGCGCGTGAGATAATCCTGGAACCAGAGCAGGGCCTCGAGATCGAGGTGGTTCGTCGGCTCGTCGAGCAGGAGCAGCGCGGGCTCGGCGACGAGCAGGCGCGCGAGGTGGGCGCGCATGATCCAGCCGCCGGAGAAGGATTTCGCGGGTTTCTCGGCATCGCCTTCCTTGAAGCCGAGGCCGGCGAGGATGGTGCGGGCGCGGGGCTCCAGGGTGTAGTCGATGTCCCAGTTGTCCTCGGTGGGCTCGAGCGCCTTGCCGGAGGTCGCGATGGTGAGAATACTTTCGTCGCCTACGGGGGCGGATTCCTGCGGGAGATAACCGAAATCGGCGCCGCGCTCCCACTCGATGGTGCCGGTGTCGGGGCGTTCCTCGCCGAGGATGAGCCCGAAGAGGGTGGACTTGCCCGCGCCATTGGGGCCGATGAGCCCGAGCCGGTCGGTGCGGGCGACGAAGAGGTCGACCTCCGAGAAGAGTTCGCGGGTGCCGTAGGACTTGGAGACGTCGGAGATCGTCAGCATGATGAACCCGCCAGCAAGGTACAGGCCGGCCGGGAACGTCAACCCCCGGCATCGGGGCCGGCCCTGGAGGTGAGATTGGTAGGATTGGTGGGATTTATTGTGGCCTCCCCCCGCCACGCGCCCCTCACTCGCGGTTTTTCCAACCCTTCACTGCCCTTCCCGCCATGGCCCACAAAGTCAAAGCCGCCAAACGCCAGACCCAGCTCACCGAGAACATCAACGCGAAGCTCGCCGCCAAAAAGGGCCCGATCTCGCAGTATCTGGCTCACCACTACCGCCACTTCAACGCCGCCGCGCTGATCGACTCCGCCAAGGGCTACGAAGCCCACCTCAAGGCCGGCGGCAGGATGCTCGCCACCCTCGCCGGCGCCATGTCCACCGCCGAGCTCGGCCTCTCCCTCGCCGAGATGATCCGCCAGGACAAGGTCCATGCCATCGTCTGCACCGGCGCCAACCTCGAGGAGGACATCTTCAATCTCGTCGCCCACGACTACTACGAACGCGTCCCCCACTACCGCACGCTCACCTCCGCCGAAGAGCAGGCCCTGCTCGACCGTCACATGAACCGCGTGACCGACACCTGCATCCCCGAGGGTGAGGCCATGCGTCGCATCGAGGCCGCCGTCGCCGAGGAGTGGACCGCCGCCGATCAGGCCGGCACGCCTTTTTTCCCGCATGAGTTCATGTACAAGATCCTGCGCTCGGGTAAGCTGAAGAAGAGCTACATGATCGATCCGAAGAACTCCTGGATGCTCGCTGCCGCGGAAAAGAACCTCCCCATCATCGTCCCCGGCTGGGAAGACTCAACCCTGGGCAACATGTACGCCGGCCGCTGCATCACCGGCGAGATCAAGAACGTCCACACCGTCCGTACCGGTATCGAATACATGACCTGGCTCGCCGAGTGGTACACCAAGAATGCGAAGATCCTGAAGAACGGAGAAGGCTCCATCGGCTTTTTCCAGATCGGCGGCGGCATCGCCGGCGACTTCCCCATCTGCGTCGTCCCCATGCTGCACCAGGACCTCGATCGTCCCGAGGTACCGCTCTGGGGCTATTTTTCCCAGATCAGCGACTCCACCACCAGCTACGGCAGCTACTCCGGTGCCGTGCCCAACGAAAAGATCACCTGGGGCAAGCTTGGCCAAAACACCCCGAAGTTCATCGTCGAAAGCGACGCCACCATCGTCGCCCCCCTGATCTTCGCCTGGGTGCTCGGCCAGTAAGCCGCGGTCAAACTCCGGCAGCCGCCCACGCCCAGCTCCCGTCTGTGAATCGTGGGGCTGACGGGGCGGAAGTTCCGCTCCCGTCCCGCCTCCCGACGGATTACTACGTAGGGGCCGGAGAAAATCCTGCGGGGGCTCCCTTTAGGGGCTTGTCGTGAACCCGCCGGAGCAATGATTGGAGAAATGCCACTCTTCCTCTCGCGAATCGTTTTTCCGAACCGGTTCAACCGCCTCCCGAAGCTGGCACGGGCAGGATTCCTTTCCTTGCTGGCCTGGACGGCGGCCGCAACCGCCTCCGCCGGCACCCTTCCGCTCGATGCCCGGCCCGACGACTTTCGTGTGGTCGTGAACCGCGCCAAGGAGACCGTGTTTCCCGCCGTGGTTTATCTGCGCTGCGTGACGGAAAACTTCGAGCAGGGCCGGCGCCTGCGCGGCACCGCTTCGGGCAGCGGCGTGCTCGTGTCCGGCAAGGGCGAGATTCTCACCAACTGGCACGTCGTCGACCGCGCGCTGGAGGTGCGCTGCCTGCTCAACGACGGACGGGCCTTTTCCGCCGATATCGTCGGCTCCGACAAGGACACCGATCTCGCGCTCGTGCGTCTCCGGCTGCCGGCCGGCGAAACCGTGCCCTGCGCCGAGCTCGGCGACTCGACGCGCCTGCAGGAAGGCGACTTCGTGATGGCGCTGGGCGCCCCCTGGGGCCTCAACCGCTCGGTGTCCTTCGGCATCGTCGCCTGCGTGCGGCGCTATTTGCCCGAAGGCAGCGAATACAGCTCCTGGATCCAAACCGACGCCTCGATCAGCCCGGGCAACTCCGGCGGGCCGCTCGTGGACACGAAGGGCCTCGTGGTCGGCATCAATGCGCGGGGCTCCATGCAGGGCGGCGACATGGGCTTCGCCATCCCCGCCGAGACGATCGCGGTCGTGCTGCCCCGCCTGCGCGCCGGTGGCGAGGCCGGCTGGACCTGGACTGGGCTCCAGTTGCAGCCGCTGCGGGATTTCCAGCGCAACATCTACTTCGAGGGCGACGCCGGCGTCATCGTCGCCGGCACGGATGAAAACAGCCCCGCCCGCGAGGCCGGTCTGCTCCCGCAAGACAGGTTGCTCCGCATCGCCGGCGAGCCCGTGACCGCGCGAATGGAGGAAGACCTGCCCGCGGTACGCCGCCGGCTCGCGCTGCTTCCGGGCGGCCAGGCCGCCGTCCTCACCGTGCACCGCGACGGACACGACCTGGACATTCCCCTGCAACCCCGCGCCAAAGGCCGGGTCCTCGGCGAGGAGCTGGCCTGCCCGCGCTGGGACTTCACGGTAAAGGCCATCAATCAGTTCGAGGTCCCCGACCTGCACTTCCAGCACCCCGACGGCGTCTACGTCTTCGGTGTGCGCTCGCCGGGCAACGCCGCCGGCAGCGGGCTGGCTCCCCGCGACATCCTGCTGCGCATAAACGGCCTCGAAGTCGGAACGGTGGACGAGGTGCGCCGGCTCCACGCCCAGGCTCTCGCCGGCCTCGCGGAAGGCGGACCGCGCCGCCTCGTCCTCTCCGTCTTGCGCAACGGCCGTTCCGTGCAGGTGGTGGTGGACTTCAGCCGGGATTATTCCGGCAGTTGAGCGGCTCCCGCCCGCGCCTTCCCTGCCGAGTCTCTCTTTTCAATGAACCCATCGCCTCTGTCCCGCCCCGTGGCTTGCGCGTCGCGCCGTTTCCTGGCGTCCCTCGCCGCTGCCCTCCTTTTGCTTGCCGCCATGCCGGCCGCGCAAGCGTCCGGGCCTGCGGAGGGCGAGGTGCCCGCCCCGGTGTTCTCCGCCTTGGTGCAGGTGGAGGCCTTCGTGCAGATGGCCGACGGCGAGGCGCCGGACGCCGCCGGCTGGTCGCGGCGCTGCCCGAAATGCGGCGAATACCACGTCAACGAGCTCAACGGCGTGCTTCGCGAGGAACGCCCCGCCTCGGTAGCGGGCTATCTGGTGGCCCCGGACCGGGTGCTCGCATCCGATCCGATGATCCACCCCCGTTTCGTGCGCGAATGGCGGGTGCGGCTCGGTGCTGAGACCGTCGCGGCCCGGCCCGTGGCCTGGGCCGCCGATCGCAAGGCGGTACTCTATGCGCTGGAACATCCGCTCGCGGCGGGACGCCCGCTGGCCTTTTCCCCGAAGGCCGCCGGCCCGTATTCGGTTCTCACCTACAGCCGGGAAAACAACGGCTGGGGCGTGCTCGTGCAGCCTTTCGGCGGAGCCTGGCTGACCCTGGCGGACGGACAACGCTTGCGCACCGTTCCGGCCGATTCCCTCGTGCTCGCCGCGGATGGTTCGCCGGTCGCGCCGCTCGCCGGCGAACTCCTTCCCGCCGGCGACGGCTGGAAGGCCTCGCTCGATTCCTGGCCCTGGCTCGACGAAAACGCCTACCGCGACGGCCTCGGGACCGTGGAACGCATCGCCTCCGCCGCGATCCTGCACGCCACCCTGCGACTCCGCCCCGTGCCGGTGCAGCCGGGCGAGGAGCCATCCTACGGTAGCGGCGATGACGATGAAAATGCGACCACGCTGCACACCACGGCACTGGTGCTCGGTCCGCGCCGGGTGCTGGTGCTGAAGGGGCTGACGCCGGCCGTCACCGCGCGGCTCGAGGACGTTCGCCTCGCCCTGCCCGGCGGCGGTGAAACCACGGCCCGCTTCGTGGCAAGCGTGGCGGAATTCGGCGCCCTGGTCGTTGAGCCGGAAAAGGAGCTGACCGGCGCCCTGCGGCTCGCCGCCACGCCATGGAACGGGCAGCGCGACCGCCTGCTTTTTGCCGCCGACGTCCGCATCAAGGGCGAGGAACGCCTGGCTTATTTCAGCCACCTGCGCAGCGCCGCGGTGGAAACGGGGCTGAAGGGCCGCGAGGTGCCGGATTTCGCCCGCGAGGCCGAGGGACTTTTCCTGTTCGACCGGGAAGGCCGGCTCGTCGGCGCGCCATTGGCGAAACGGGCCGAGCCCGGCGGCGAACGCTGGGAATCCAATCCCGATCCCTTTACCATCCAGGCCGCCGAACTGGACGTCTTTGCCGGCGAGTCCTCCGCCTGGGCCGATGAGCGCAATACCCCCCGCTCGGCCGAGGATGAGCGCCGACTGGCCTGGCTCGGCGTGGAGTTGCAGCCGCTCGACCGCGACCTCGCCCAGGCGCACGGCGTCTCCGCGCAAACCGAGGACGGAAGCACCGGGGCGCTCGTGACCTATGTTTATCCCGACTCGCCCGCCGCCCGCTCCGGCCTGGCGTCGGGCGATGTACTTCTCCGCATCCTCCCCGCCGGCGCCCACCGCCCGGTGCCCGTACGCGTGGAGCCCTTCGCGTTTTCGGACCGTCCCTTTCCCTGGGACCGCTACGATCAGATCTCCGAAGCCTATTTCGACCGCATCCCCCGCCCCTGGGTGCCGGCTGAAAACGCGCTCGGCGCGCTGCTGAAAGACCTCGGCTTCGACTCCCCCTACACCCTCGACTACGCCCGCGGCGGCAAAGTCTCCACGCTTGCGATGACCGTGGAACGCGGCCCCGACCACTACGGCTCCGCCCCGGAAGCCGTGGCCGTGGCCTACGGCTTGCGCCTGCGCGAGCTCACCTTCGAGACCCGCCGCTTCTACCAGATCCCCGCCGGCCAGCCCGGCCTGCTGGTCTCGCGCATCGAGGCGGGCGGTCCGGCAGCTGTCTCGGGACTCAAACCCTACGAGGTCGTGACCACCGTCGACGACAAACCGGTCGCTACCGCCGCGGAATTCGAAGCCGCCATCGCCTCCGGCAAGCCGTTGCGCCTCGGCGTGCGCCGCATGCACCAGTCCCGCCTCATCACGGTCACTCCCGCCGACGGCGCGCCCGCGCCCTGAATGGGCGGCTCCCCGCAGACCTCCTCTCCCAGGAAGATCGACGACCGGGCTCGTGCCTGTCCTTCCTTTCCGCCGGTCATCCGCCACCCATGTCATCGCCCACCGACGCTTCCACGTTCACCCTCGCCATCACGCCAGCCAATCCCCGCGCCGAACAGGAACTCGCCTGGATCGGCGACGCCATCCTGGCCCTCTGGGCACGCGAGCGTATCCTCCGCGACCTGGGCCGGCTTGATACCCAGGCCTTTCTCCGCCTCACCGCCAACGAACACCTCGCCGGCATCGCCCGGCCCACCCGGATCGAAGCCGAGATCGGTGTCGTTTATCGGCGCGACGGCCTCGCCGCCGCCTTCGCCTACATCGAGGCGCGCCTGCTGCCCATGTTCAAACGCCAGGAGGCGAACCGCCGCCGCCAGCGCCGCTGACTCGGATCCGCATCATGAAAACCATCCTGCTGCTCTTCGTTTCCAACGTGTTCATGACTTACGCTTGGTACGGTCATCTCAAACAGCTGGCGGACCGGCCGCTTTGGGTCGCGATTCTGTTCTCATGGAGCATCGCCCTGCTGGAATATTGCTTTATGGTCCCCGCCAACCGGATCGGCTATGCGCAGGGGTATTCGGGCTACCAGCTCAAGATCATCCAGGAAGCCATCACGCTCACGGTCTTCATCGGTTTCGCCTGGCTCGTGCTGAAGGAGCGCCTCACCTGGAACTACGCCGTCAGCCTCTTACTCATCCTCCTTGCAGTATGGTTCGCGGTTGCCTTCAAACCCACCGCTTCCAGCACGCACTGACACCCTTGCGCTACTACCGCGCTCAACGATTCCCGTGAACCGTGCTTGACTACTGTTCACCCGAACAGCATTCCTCCGCACGCCACGCTTGCCACGCCATCCGGCGACGCTTCCCGTGGGACCTTCAGCAGCCGGGCAACCGCCTGGCTCCCTCACCCAATAACCCTAGTCCAAGCACCTCCCCGTCATGTCCAAAGCCGCTCCCGCCAAAGCCGTCGCCTCCTCCGTCCCTGCCGTCGTTAGTCCTGACCGCAAGAATCTCGATCTCGCCGTCAGCTCCATCACCAAACAGTTTGGCGAAGGCTCGATCATGCGCCTTGGCGACAACCACAAGATGGCTGTCGAAACCGTTTCCACCGGTTCTCTTGCCATCGACCTCTGCCTCGGTGGCGGCGGCCTGCCCCGCGGTCGTATCATCGAGATCTATGGCCCGGAATCCTCCGGCAAAACCACCTTCTGTCTGAGCGTCATTGCCGAAGCCCAACGTCGCGGTGGCCTCGCCGCCTTCATCGACGTCGAACACGCCCTCGACCCGAAATACGCCCGCGTCGTTGGCGTGAAGCTCGACGATCTCCTCGTCTCTCAGCCTGACTCCGGCGAAGACGCGCT
This sequence comes from uncultured Akkermansia sp., assembly GCA_966250295.1. Taxonomy (GTDB): domain Bacteria; phylum Verrucomicrobiota; class Verrucomicrobiia; order Opitutales; family Opitutaceae; genus IMCC26134_A. Next base: position 113,625 of record CBINGR010000008.1, read on the forward strand.
CAATATCGCCGAGGCCCTCATCCGCTCCAACGCCATCGACGTCATCATCATCGACTCGGTAGCCGCCTTGATCACCAAGGCCGAGCTCGATGGCCAGATGGGCGATCTCACCGTCGGCGCCCAGGCCCGCCTCATGTCCCAGGCCATGCGCCGTCTCACCGGCGTGGTCAGCAAGACCAAGTGCATCTGCATCTTCACGAATCAGATTCGCGAAAAGATCGGTGTCATGTTCGGCAATCCTGAGACCACTTCCGGCGGCCGCGCGCTGAAGTTCTTCTCCTCGATCCGTATCGATATCCGCCGCAAGGACCAACTCAAGACGCCCGACGGCAAGATCATCGGCAACCGCACTAAGATCAAGGTGGTCAAAAACAAGATCGCCCCGCCTTTCACCGAGTGCGAATTCGACATCATGTACGACGAGGGCATCAGCCGCACCGGCTCGCTCCTCGACCTTGGCCTCGAGCATAAGATCTTGGAAAAGAAAGGCGCGTGGATCGCCTATCAGGGTGAACTTGTCGGCCAGGGCCGCGACGCCGCCAAAACCACCTTGAGGGAAAAGCCTGAACTCGCCGCCAAAATCCAGGCTGCGATTCAGGAAAAAGTCACGGTCGCCGGCGGCACCGCCGTCACCGGTGAAGCCGAGGAAACGGAGTAAGCCGGATTTTGTCAGCCAAGGAGGCCGGCGCTACCTCATACCGCCCGCCTGCTCTGCTCCCTAAGAAACCGAAGGCTCTCGCCTTCGGTTTTTTGCATTTTGAAGGGTTTCCCATTCCCGAACCAATCGTGAGGCAAATACCTCAGCTCTATAGGCTAGCGTGTGACTTACGATTTGTTTGAATAAATTCTCACAATTTCGCCGGGCCACTCTCTCGTCAGGCGTCCTCCTTCCGCGCGAGCTTCTAGTTCAACATTTGATCTCCAGTCACCATGGACCAGTCCTACTTGCTTTATATTGCAGGAGTTCTGCTGCTAACTTTGCCAGCGAATTTGTTTGCGCGAAACCGCTTGAATGTCGCTTCACTCGCCGAGCTGGCTGAACGCCCCCGCCATCGTTTCGGCTGGCTGCATCCCTTGAATGCGATCGATCTGGCCCGGGCCTATGGCGGCATGAAGCTCCTGCTCGCCGCCTTTGTCGCCATCGCTCCGTCCGCTCCCAGCCAGCTGGTCGCGCGGCTGGTGCTCGCCGTTACCGCCCTGCTCGGCCTCCTCATGCAGCACGGTTTTCACCACGGCGACAGCGACGATCTGCCTGCCCCCGTGGCCTATGCCATCGGCCTCGTCTTCGCCATTCTTCCTCCTCAGGTCGCCCTGCTCGCCTTGCCCCTCGGCATCCTGACCGCGCTTGCTCTGCGTAACTTGGGGGTAGGGCTCATCCTCGCCGCCGCGTGTACCGCTATCCTCGGCAAGCTTTTTGACCTGTCGTTGATGTCCATCGGAACCGCCAGCCTGCTGCTATTCCTTCCCGCCCTGCTGGCCGGCATGTTCCATCGCCGCCTCGTCCTTACCATCCGTCGTGGACGTGAGGTCCGTTACGCCGAATTACGCTGATCGCTGATTTCGGAGGAAATGGCCGCCAAGATACGCCAAAAGGACGGCACGGCTTCTCCTCTGGTTCGGTTTTGTGATTTTTGTACCTTTTGTGCGGCCAATAAGCCGATCGCGCTCATCAACCCTCGTTCGTGACAGGACGCCGGCTAGCCCAACCCCGTCTCGCGGCGGCACCGAGCCCGGAAAGTCGCCGGGCCTACGCCCATCCGCTGCTTGAACGCTCGCGAGAAATGAAAACGGTCGCAGAACCCCGCCGCCGCCGCAATCTCCTCCAGCGACCAACCATCTTCGCGCAGCCAGGTGCAGGCCCGTTCCACCCGAAGCCATAGCCGGTATTGGTGCGGGGTCTGGCCGGTGGCCTGGCGAAATTTGCGAGTAAAGGCGTTGACGTTCATACCCGCCTCGCGCGCCAGCGCCACATTACCTTCCGCTGCGTCCGTTGGCGTGCGGATCCGGCGAATTGCCTGCTCGATCCTCCGATCCGGGCTGCGTCCCGCCCAATACGCGCCTGGCACGCTGGCCAGTGCCGGATTCACGACTGCCTGCGCGAGAAAGGACACCCCGAGCCCCGTGTCTTCCCCCTCACCTCGGATCGCACGTTCCAGCCTGCGAATGAGCGTCCGCTCCGCCGCCGACGGCCGATGCGAGAACACCTGCCCCGAAAGCGTGGGCCGATCCAGCCCGAGTGCGAAATGCAGATAGAGGTGCCCCACCGGCCTCGTACAGCCGGTGGCGAATGAGGTGTGCGGCGGGATGAGCATCACCCGCCCGGGCGCAAGCGGGACGCGCTTTTTCCCCAGAATCACGAAGGCTCCCGCCCGATCGTTCCAATACCATCGCCAGTAGGGAGCCGCCAGATCCGTGTGTTCCCACCGCTCCAGCACGCAATGCGCACAGATCAGGAACTGCGGCGCCGTCACCGCCTGTGCGGCATGCCACTGACGATGAATCGATGCCGGAAGCTCCATGTTGGTTTTATACACAAGAACGACGGCTCCATGCATGGTCATTTTGGATCATTTTCGTTAGCATCGGTGACTTTCCATCATGCCCCACCCCCACCCCCACCCCCA
>CBINGR010000009.1:0-115510 GCA_966250295.1 uncultured Akkermansia sp.
AGGTGAGGTTGAACTTGATCGCCATGTCGCGCGTCATCTCGACGTGCTGCTTCTGGTCCCGTCCCACGGGCACGTGCGTGGTCTCGAACAGCAGGATATCGGCCGCCATCAACACCGGGTATGTGAAGAGGCCGACGTTGGCGGCGATGCCGCGGGCAGTCTTGTCCTTGTAGCTGTGCGCGCGTTCGAGGAGGCCCATGGGCGCGAGCGTGCCCAGCATCCAGGCGAGTTCGCAGACTTCGGGCACGTCGCTCTGGCGCCAGAACACGCTCTTCGCCGGATCCAGCCCGCAGGCCAGCCAGTCCAGCGCCACGCCGAGCGTGTAGTCGCGGCGCTTCTGCGGGTCGAGCAGCGAGGTCATCGAGTGGTAGTCCGCAATGAAGTAGTAACAGTCGCCCGCCTGGTCCTGCGCCGCGATGGCCGGCTGCATCGCGCCGAGGTAGTTGCCGAGGTGAAGGATGCCCGAGGGCTGGATGCCGGTGAGGGTGCGCATGGGAACGAAAACGAAGGCGGGGTGAAAAGGGAAACGCCCAGCCTGAGGCGAAGGTCGCGCGCGTTTCAATCCCGCCGTGGCAGGAGCGAGACGTTGCCGCGCTGGCGCGCGATCGTCCCGGCCGGCAGATGGCCGGTGAACACCGTGCCCGGCGCCACCAGGGCCCGCCGGCCCAGCACGCAGCCGGGGTTGAGCACCGCGTTGCAGCCCACCTCGGCGGCGTCGCCGAGGATCGCGCCGAACTTCCGCAGCCCTGTCGTGTAGACCCGCTCCGCTGTGCGGACCGTGATCGGCTTCTGGTCGAGCCGCAGATTGGAGCAGATCGCGCCCGCGCCGAGGTGGGCCTTGTTGCCCAGAATCGAGTCGCCGACGTAGGAAAAATGCGGGACCTGCACACCGTCGAGCAGCACGCAGTTCTTGAATTCGCAAGCGTTGCCCAGCACGCAACCGGAGCCGACGATCACGTTGCCCCGGACAAAGGCCCCCGGCCGGATTTCCACGCCGGGGCCGATCCAGGCTGGCCCGATGATGGTGCAATAGGCCGGGAGCTTCACGTCCGGCGCGAGGTGCACCTGGCCCTCGATCCTCACCGCGGGCGGCAAACCCGCCCAGGGCTCGGCATTGGGCAGCGAGGCCAGCGCCGCCGGTATCGCCTTCAGCCAGGCCCAGGGCTCCGCCTCCGGAGCGAAAAACGGCGCAAACAGCGCGAGCGAATCAGGCAGCGAGTAAAAGTCGGCGGCTTTCATTTCAGGCAGAGGTGAACCACAGATTGCACCGATATACACAGATAAAACCGAATGGATCGCGGTCCGTATCAGGCATCTGTGCCCATCGGTGGCATCTGTGGTTAACGTAGCTGAGATTTCCCCCGCGCCGCGTGGGCCCGGGCCACCCCGACGTATTTCTCCGCCAGCCGCCGCCCGGCCCCCCGCTCCTCGTCGTTCAGAGGCCGCGCGACCTTCGCCGGCCGGCCCAGGACCATCGAACCCGGCGGACATTCGAAGCCCATCGTCACCAACGCGCCCGCACCCACGATGCTGCCCGCGCCGATCCGCGCGCCGTCGAGGATGATCGCCCCCATGCCGATCAGGCAACCGTCCTCCACCGTACATCCGTGCAGGGTCGCCGCATGGCCGACCGTCACCCAATCCCCCACCACGGTACCGTGGTCGTCGGACAGGTGAACGATGGCGTTATCCTGCACGTTGCTGCCCTCGCCGATCCGGATCGAGTTGATGTCCCCGCGCAGCACGGCGCCGTAGAAAACACTCGCGTCGCGCCCCAGCCGCACGTCGCCGCACACCGTGGCGTTGGCCGCCACGAAGGCCGCTCCCGCCAACTCGGGCCTCCGCGCCAGGTGCCGCTCCAGTCTTTCGCTCAAGGTCATGGCTAAAACCTCGCCCGGCCTGCCTCCTGCGACAAGCCTGCGCGCACCCCGCCCCTTCCTCCCGCTTCCCGCCTCATGGACTTTTCCCACCTTTTTCGCGGTCTGCTCGGAATCGCCGCGATGCTCGGCATCGCCTATGCGTTCAGCACCCACCGCCGCGCTATCCCCTGGCGCGTGGTCGCGGCCGGCATGAGCCTGCAGATCGTCTTTGGCCTGCTGATCAAGATCCCTCTCGCCCGAATGGCCTTCGATGCGGTCGGAACCTTTTTCGTACAGGTGCTGGCCTTCACCGACGAAGGCAGCCGCCTCGTCTTCGGCTGGCTGATGGAGGTCCCGCAAGGGCTGACCATCGTCGGGCAGGACGGACGTTCCTTCGCCACCCATGCCCCCCTCTTCGCCGTCTCCATCCTGCCGAGCATCATTTTCTTTTCCGCGCTCACCACCCTGCTCTACCGCCTCGGCCTGCTCCAGATCGTGGTCAAGGCCTTTGCCTGGGTGATGTCCAAAACCCTGCACCTTTCGGGGCCCGAGACGCTGAGCACCTCGGCCAACATCTTCCTGGGGCAGACGGAAGCGCCGCTGCTGATCAAGCCTTACCTGAGCACCATGACGCGCTCCGAACTGCTCGCCGTCATGGTCGGTGGCATGGCTACGATCGCGGGCGGCGTCATGGCCGTCTATGTGATCCTGCTCGGCGGTGACAACGAAGCCGAACGCGTCCGCTGGGCCACCCACCTGCTCACCGCCTCGATCCTCTCCGCGCCCGCCGCCCTGGTCGTCGCCAAGATGCTGCTGCCCCAGACCGAGCCGGTGGACGAAGCGATGACCCTGAACGCCGAGCGCCCCGGCGCGAACCTGATCGACGCCATCTGCATCGGCACGACCGACGGCATAAAACTCGCGGTCAACGTCGGCGGCATGCTCATCGTCTTCACCGCCCTGGTCGCGATGGTCAACTGGTGCCTTTCCTCCTGGGTCGGAGGCTGGACCGGCCTCAACGCCGCCATCGCCACCCATACGGGAGGCCAGTTCACCTCCCTGTCGCTCCAATTCATCTTCGGCATGATCGGAGCTCCGCTCGCCTGGCTCCTCGGGGTGGATGGCCAACACCTCCTCGCCGCCGGCCGCCTGCTCGGGGAAAAGACCGTGCTGAATGAATTCTTCGCCTATTTCTCGATGGCGAAGATGCAGGCCTCCGGGGAACTCGTCGACGATCGCACGCGCATCATCCTGACCTACGCACTCTGCGGATTTTCGAACATCGTTTCCATCGGCATCCAGGTGGGAGGGCTCGGCGCCATGGCCCCAAACCAGCGTACCGAGCTGGCCCGCCTCGGCTGGCGCGCCCTGCTCGGCGGCAGCCTCGCCTGTTTCCTCACCGCCTGCATCGCCGGCATGCTTTTCTGAGGGCGGACGCCATTCGGTCGCGCGGCTCGAACCTTTCGGATTTTTAACGCAAAGATCGCCAAGAGCGCGAAAATCGGGCGGGAAGGCCCCCTGCTTCTTTCTCCTTTGCGATCTTTGCGAGGTCTTCGCGCTTTGCGTTAAAATCTGCCTCCGGCGATGGAAGGCTTCAACGGCCCAGCGCCCGGGTAAGCAGGCGCATGAGCTGGTCGGTGCCGATCTTCTGCAAGGTGCCGTCGAGCACGACGGTCTCCGCAAGCTTGGCGTAGTCCCCCGCGGGCTCGGTTCCCTGATTTGCGTCCAGCAAGCCCAGCGTGGCCAAATCCCGCGCCAGGGTGTCGCGCGCGCCCAATTCCAGCTTCAGGTTCAAGGGCTGCTGCACGAAGTTGCGCCCGGGCAGGTTCTTCAAGTCGCCCGCGCCATCCAGCCTCAGCTTCGGCGATGAAAGCTTCAGTTCGCCGATCTCCACCGCGCCATCCGCCCCGCGCCGCGCAACCAGTGAAAACTCGTCGTAGGCGAGGTTGGAAAACTGACGGGCGACGTTGTTGAGCGCCGTCACCCGGGCGCCGTACTTGGCGAGTTCGGGATTGCCGGAAAGTGCACCGGCCAGGCCGGCAAACCCGGCCACGGTGGAACCGGCCTTGGCGTATTTGTTCGTGTCCAGATCGAGGGCCCGTAACACGCCTTGTTTGCCGTTGATCCGCAGGTCGGCCGCCGCGCCTGCCGCCGCCGCGCCCGGATCGGTCCCCCGCCCCTCCACCTTCGCCGAGAGCGCATAGGTGCCTTCCAGCGGCACGGCCGCGGCCGGATCCAGCGCTTTCAGCACCGGCCCGACCGTCACGTCGTCGCCCTTCACATCCGCCGCGAGGGTGTAGGTTTGGCCGGCGGCCAGCCAGCGCAGGGCGCCGGTGACCGCAAACCTGCCTCCCGACGAAAACAGCGCCTGCAGTTTTTCCAAGGTAACCGCATCCTCGGTGATCGCGACGCGTCCGGTGGTGTTCTCGATTTCCAAGCCGGGAACGTAAACGATGCGCGCGAGCGAAAGCCCCAACTCGCCCGACACGCCCTTCCAAAGCGGCGCGGGCTTGACCGGCTGGCCCGCGGCCGGGGTTGCGGCAGCCTTGGGGGCGGCCGGCGCATCCGAAGCGAGAGCCGCGAAAGCCTCCAGGTCGGGCACGTGGAGGACTTGGCTGAGCAACTTCGCGGCGACACGAGTCTCCTTCGCGCCGGGCGTCACGGTGGCGGAGATCTCCAGGTCGGAAATCCGCTTCGGCGAAGGGTTTTCCACCGTCAGCGGCAGCTTCGCGCTGAGCACGCCGGCGGCGTCCTGGGTCACATCCGCCTGCAGGAGCACCGCCGGCAGGTCGGCCCCCCCTGCGCGCAGACCCGTGAGCCGAAGCTCGGCGGCCGCCTTTTTGGCCTCGGCCACGGTAGCATCGAGAATCAACAACGCCTGGCCGGCGGAAAGGCGGGTCTGGCCCCGGAGCAGAGGCTGATCTGCCAAGACCGCGAGCTGAGCGCTGAACTCGGCGTGAGCCGAAAGCGGCTCCCCCGTTTTTTGGCGGGCGGAGAGTTTGCCGGTGGCGAGATCAGCCCCGCCCGCGACCACGCGGAGCCGGTCCACCGTTGCCTCGAGCCCGGCCGGCCCCAGCCGGGCGCGCAGGCCGTCGACCTGCACGGTGTCGAATTGCGCCAGCGGCGCGTTGGCAGGGCCGTAGCGCACCGCATTCACCGCCAGGGGCGCGGTCGAGCTCACGACCGCGCCGTCGCCCTCGGGCCGTACGCTCCAGACGCCCGTGATCGACGAGCCCAGGGAGAGATCGGACACGGGCACGAAGGCCGCCACCCAGGCCGGGGGGACGCCGAGAAGCCGGACCGAAAAGAGTTCGGAGGCGGGATCGGGCGCGACGATTTTTCGGGTCGCGGACGAAAAGGTGAAGGCCTGCTTCGATTCGAGCGCGAGCACGGGGGACGAAGCCGCGGCGACATCGAGGCGGAAGGCGCCAACCTTCACCTCGGCGGTGTCCGCCTCGACGTCCAGTCTGGCGGCGAGCGTGACCGGTCCGAGCGCCGGCAGGCCGAGGGTTTCCAGCGCGTCGGCGTCCAGGCGCAGATCGCCGGAAAGTTTCACGCGCTCGGTGCCCGCGATGGCGAGTTCGCCGGCTCCAGCCAGCTTCACGGCAGGCAGGGTGATAAAGGGCAACGCGGAGAGGAAGGGCTTAAGCTCCGCCTCGCTGAGATCGAGCTTCCACCGTCCGGGAAGGCTGGCGAGGCCCGGCGTCCACTGGGTGTCGAGCTCGACCAGGGCTTTTTCACCCGCGAAGAGCCGCAGGCTCCAGGCCTCGCCCGCGCTCTCGCGGACGGCCTGGCCCTCGGCGCGGACCGAGGCGGTCTTGGCCAGAAGCCCTCCCTTGGCCGTGGCATCGAGCTTGAGCGCCAGGGCGGAGAGCTGGCCCGAGGCATCGAGCGTGGGCAGGAGTTCCAGCGTGGTGACGACGTCGGCGGTTTTCTCCGCCTTGGCCGTGATCTTCAGTTCGATCCGTCCCTCCTTGCCGGCGGAAACACCCCCGCCCGTGAGCGTGAAATTGGCGGTCAGCGGCCGGGCGCCGGCCACGCGCAACACCCCCGAGAAATCAAGCCCATCCACCTGCAACTCGGGCAGCGTCGCGAGCTTCAGGATGCCCTCGAAAGGCCTGGCCGGCACCCCGGACCCGGGCGTGGGATGTTTCTTCGCGTAGTCGGCGGCGGCGACGGGATCGTAGTCGATCACCACATCGCGGGCCACGAGCGCATGCACGTCGATCTTGCCCGCCGCGGCGGTCACGAGCGGCAATTCGGCCCGGACGGAGGGGACGGCAACCTTTACGCCCGCCTGGTCGAGAACCAGCCCGCGGATTTCGGCGCCACCGGCCCCGACCGAAACGTGTTCGACCGAACCCTGGTCGGCGAGCACCCGGCGCGCCACGAAAGTCTGCACCGCAGGCGTGAGCGCCGCGATGACGAGCAAGAGGACTAGCGCGACGGGGGCGACGACGAGCAGAAGGACCAGTTTGCGGCGACGAATCATGGGCATGGCAAAAGACAGTTGGACGCCCAGCAGGCCGGGAAGTTGCCCGCAGGTCAAACGACGTGCGCGGGAAAGCAAAAAGCCGCGCCCGAACCGGGCGCGGCCGAAGGGAACCCCCCTTGGAATGCTCAGGGAGCAGTCTGATAGGTGTCGGCCTCGGCGATAGCCTTGCGAAGGGTGGCGAGAGCGACGGTGTGGCGGTAGTTGGCCTCGAGGCGGTTAAGGCTGGCCTCGGTGAGCGCCTGGCGGGCCTGCAGCACGTCGAGCTGGGTGGCGGCGCCGTTCTTGTAACGCACGTCAGCAAGGCGCAGCGCCTCCTCCGCCTGGCCGACGACTTTGGCGGCGGCGGTGGCGAGCTCGGCGGCCTCCTGGAGCGAGGAGATCGCGCGGCGGACCTCGACCTCGATGTCGAGGGTTTGCTCGGCGACGCTGAGCCGGGCCTGGTTGAGCTGGGCGCGGGCCTGGGCCACGCGGCCGCGGGTGCGGGCGCCGTCGAAAACCGCCCAACTGCCCTCGACGCCGGCGGTCCAGCCGTCCACGGAATCGGAAACGGAGTTCGAGAAGCGAGATTTCCGCGCCTCGTAGCCGCCGGTGAGGTACAACTGGGGCAGATAGCCGGCCTTGGCCACCGCCACGCCGGACTCGCGGGCCTTCTCGAGTTGCTCCAGGCGCTGAAGTTCCGGGCGCTTGGCCTTGGCGGCCAGCAAGGCGGCTTCGAGCTCGTAATGCACAGGCGTGAAGATCAGCTCGCCCTCGAAGGCGGGAACCTTCTCCAGGTCGGCGAAGCTGCCCTGGTATCCGATCGCGGCGCGCAGCTCGTCGATCGCGATGCGGAAGCCGTTGCGGGCGCTGATGAGGTCGGGCTGGGCGTTGGCGAGGGCGACCTCGGCGGTGAGCACCTCGAACTGGGAAACGCTGCCGGCCTCGAAGCGATTTTTCACGGTCTGGAGCTGCTCCTCGAGCAGGGCCACGCTCTTTTCCTGTACCTCGATGCGTTCACGGTTGAGCAGCACGTCGGCGAAACGGGTGCGGACCAGGAGCAGCACCTCGTTGATGACGGCCTGGATGTCGAGTTCGGCCGCCAGGCGGGTGGTATGGGCGGCATCGAGCGCGGCGCGCACGCCGCCGCCGCCGTAGATGATCTGGCGGACATAGATGCCGACGATCCAGTTCTGGTAGCTGGGCGCACTGCCCGAGCCGCTCCCCTCGTCGAGGGATTTTTCGTCGCGGCTGTAGTTGCCGTCCACCGACACGTTGGGCAGGGCGTCGGCGCGCACCTCGACGATCAGGCCTTCCTGCTCGCGGAGGCGCTCGCGGGCCTGGCGGATGGCATAGTTGTTCTCCAGCGCGAAACGAAGGCACTGGTCGAGGGTGAGGATCTCGGGCACGGCCGGCGCGGGCGGCAAGGCGGGCGCCGGCGGCTCGGGTTTGAGCGCGTCGACCAGAGGAAGCGCGGCCTGGAGCCCGGGAACAACGAGGACGGCGGCGACGGCGGCGAGGAATTTGGAATGCATCAGATTCGGTGGTGGAGAGTTCAGACCGCGACCGGCTTGGCGACGGCGGAAGTGGCTTCGAGCTCGGCGGCGGGCAGGGCGTCGTGGGAGTGATCCTTGGCGATGAGCATGTAGAGCGAAGGCACCACAAAGAGCGTGAAGACCGTGCCGACCGCCATGCCGCCGACCAGGACCAGGCCGATGGAGTTCCGCGCCTCGGCGCCGGGACCGCTGACCAGGGTGAGCGGGAAGTGGCCGGCGACCGTGGCGACGGAGGTCATGAGCACGGGACGCAGGCGGGTGAGCGCGGACTCTCGCACGGCCGCGAGCTTGGATTTGCCCTGCTCCTGGAGGACGTTGGCGAACTCCACGATCAGGATGCCGTTCTTGGCCACGAGGCCGACGAGGGTGACCAGGCCGACCTGGGAGTAGATGTTGAGCGTGGTCGTCCAACCCGAGGTGAGGCCGAAGTGGAAGCCGGGCACGGGCGGGGCGTTGAGGAAGGTGAAGATCAACGCGCCGAACATCGCGAGCGGAACGGAACCGAGCAGGATGATGAAGGGGTCGCGGAACGAGTTGAACTGCGCGGCGAGCACCAGGAAGATCAGGACGAGGGCGAGCAGCATCGCGGGCAGGAACTTGCCCGCCTCCTGGCGGAGCTGGCGCGACTGGCCGGCATAGTCGATGAAGCTGCCCGGGGGCAGGATCCTTTTCGACGCTTCCTCGAGCGCTTTCAGGCCGGCGTCGATCGACTGGGCAACGCCGGAGATCTTGACCGCGTTGAGCTGGTTGAAGCGGTTGAGGCTGCGAGCCTCGGCCGAACGCTCGACGCGGGCGAAGGTGGAAAGCGGCACCAGCTTGCCCGCCGGGCCGCGGACGTAGATCTGGTCCAGTTGCTCGGGATTGAGGCGGCCGGCGCGCTCGATCTGGGGAATGACCTTGTAGCTGCGGCCCTCGATGTTGAAGCGGTTGACGTAGGCTCCGCCGAGCGCCGCGCCGAGGTCGGCACCGACATCCTGCAAGCTGACGCCGAGCGAGGCGGCCTTGTCGCGATCGATCACGACCTCGGCCTTGGCCTGGTCGAACTTCACGTCGGCGTCCATGAACATGAACTGGCCGCTCTTCATGGCCTCGGCCATGACATCCTTGGCAAGGCGGAGCAGTTCATCGTGGTTCTGCGTGCCGGCGATGACGAATTCCACGGGGAGCATGCCGGCGCTGGGCAGCGGGGCAGGCTTGAAGACCGGAGCCATCACGCCGGTGAGGGAACTCAGGCCGGCGGCCACCTCGGGCTCGATTTCGAAAATGGAACGCTGACGCTCCTCCCAGGGCTTCACGAGCATGCCGCCGAACCCCTGGGCCGGCCCCGTGATCTGGAAAACGTGCTCACGCTCGGGGACTTTCATGTAAACCTCCCCGGCCTTTTCGGCAAAATAGGAGGCCTGCTCGAGGGTGGCGTTGGCGGGCATCGTGATGGCGCCGAAGAGCACGCCCTGGTCCTCGTTGGGTGCGAGTTCGCTCGGGGAAAGCAGATACATCGGGACGCACAGCAGCGAGAGCACGATCCAGATCGCGTAGACGAAGGGGCGGGCGGCCAGGGTGCCGTCCAGAAGTTTGCCATAACGATCGCGCAGGCGGATGAAGCGCCCGGTGACCCAGCCGGCGAAACCGCGCTCGTCGTCGCCCTTGCGCAAGACGCGCGAGCCCAGCATGGGCGAAAGCGTGAGCGCCACGATGCCGGAGATGCCGACCGCGCCGGCGAGGGTGAAGGCGAACTCGCGGAAGAGCGCGCCGGTGAGACCGCCCTGGAAGCCGATGGGCGCGTAAACCGCCACCAGCGTGATGGTCATGGCGATCACGGGGCCAACGAGCTCGCGCGCGCCGATGAGCGCGGCCTCGAGCGGCGAACGGCCCTCGTGGAGGTGACGCTCGATGTTCTCCACCACGACGATGGCGTCGTCCACCACCAGGCCGACGGAAAGCACGATGGCGAGCAGGGTCAGGAGGTTGAGCGAAAAGCCCAGGACCTGCATCAGGAACACCGCGCCGATGAGGGAGACCGGGATGGCGATGAGCGGCACGAGCGCGGAACGGACCGAGCCGAGAAAGAGGAAGATGACGATGCCGACGATGCAGATCGTCTCGATAAGGGTTTTGCGCACTTCGCGAATGGCGCTGTCGATGTAGCTGGTGGAGTCGTAGGCGATGTGGGCCTGCATACCGGTCGGCAACTGGTCCTGGATGGTCTTCATGGCCTCGCGTACGCCGGCGATGACCTCGAGGGAGTTTGCGTTGGGCATGACCCAGACGCCCATAAAAACGGCTTTCTCGCCGGAGAAGCGCACGTCCTCCTCGTAGCTTTCCGCGCCGAGCACGACGTCGGCCACGTCCCCGAGACGCACGATGGTGTCTCCCTCCTGCTTGACCGCGAGGCGCTTGAACTCTTCGGCGGTCCGGAGGTCGGTGTTGGCGGTGAGGTTGAGCTGCACCAGGCCGCCCTTGGTCGTGCCGATGGCGGACAGGTAGTTGTTTTCGGCGAGCTTTTCGCGGACATCCGCGGGCGAAAGGTTGTAGGCGGCCAGGCGCTCGGGCTTCAACCAGGCGCGGATGGCGAAGGTCTGGCCACCGAGGATGTCGGCGCGCTGGACGCCGGGGAGCGTGGAAAGGCGCGGCTGGACGATGCGGATCAGGTAATCGTTGACCTGGTTCTCGGCGAGGATCTGGGAGCCGAAGCTAAGATACATCGCGGCGATCTGCGCGTCGGCCGGCTCGATGTTGATGATGGGCACCTCCGCCTCGGGCGGCAGGTCGCCGCGGACCTGGTCCACTTTCGAGCCGATCTCGGCGAGGGCCTTGTTGGCATCGTGGTTGAGCTTCAGGATAACCGTGATGGTCGACATGCCCTGGGCCGAGGTGGACTCCATGTAGTCGATGCCGTCGGCCGAGGCGATGACACGCTCGAGGGGGGTGGTGATGAAGCCGCGCACGAGGTCGGCATTCGCGCCGATGTAGGCGGTGGTGACCTTGATGGTGGCGCGTTCGAGGCGCGGATACTGGCGGATGCTGAGCGACTTGATCGCCTGGAAGCCGCCGATGAGGATGATCAGGTTGACCACGATGGCCAACACCGGGCGGCGGATGAAGAGATCGGTGAGTTTCATGCAGGAAGGCGCGAGAAAGGGAGCGAGGGAGTAAGGGAGTGAGGGAGCGGAGGAATGAGGGGAAAGGCAGAGAACGAAACCGGGAGCTTGGTCCGGAGCGTTCGTCCCTCATTCCCTCACTCCCTCCACCTCCTCAGGTATTCCTGGGCTTGGGAGTGAGCGACGCGTCGGGCTGCATCTTGTCGTCGATGGCGATGGGAGCGTTGTTCATGAGCTTGAACGCACCGGCGCTGACCACCCGGGTGCCGGGAGCGAGTCCGTCCACGACGGCCACGAAGTCGCCCTGCGAGTCGCCGATGCGCACGAACTGCTGGCGGGCGATGGTTTTGCCATCCTTCTGCTCAACCACATAAATGGAATCGCCGAAGGGAGCGGAGATGACCGCGGTGGCAGGCACGGCGATGACCTTGCGTTTGGTGGCTTGTACAAGGGTGACCTCCGCAAACATGCCCGGGTGAAGTTTTTCGTCGGGATTGGCGAGCGTACCCTGGACCCGGACGTTGCGAGTGTCGGAGTCGACCTCCGGGTTGATGGCAGTGACCTTGCCTTCGAAGGTGGCGTCGAGTCCGTCCACCTTCACGCGCAGAGCCTGGCCGGACGTGAGGGCCGCGATGCGCTGCTGCGGTAAAGTGAAGTCGATGAAGATCGGGTCGAGCGACTGAAGCGGAATGACTGGTGCGCCGGCGGAAAGCGTCTGGCCGAGATTGACCATGCGGATGCCCACCCGACCGGCAAAGGGCGCGCGAATGGTTTTCTTGGCGAGTTGGGCCTTGATGTTGGCGACCTCGGCGGCGGCAGCCTTGGCGGAGGCATCCTTGGCATCGAACTCGGCCTGGGAGATCGTATTCTCCGCCAGCAACGCCTGGGAGCGCTCACGTTCCAGATTGGCCAGCTTCAAATTGGCTTCCGCCGCCTCGAGCTGGGCCTCTTCCACGGAAGTATCGAGCCGTACCAAGAGGGCGCCTTTTTCGACCGCGGCCCCGTTGTCCACACCGATCTCCACCACCGTGCCGCCCAGCTCGGCGGCGAGAGTCACACCTTGTACCGCTTGGAGCGATCCCACGGCACGAAGCGTGTCTTCCCACTCCTGTTCGGCCGCCACGGCGGAGGCGACGACGGTAGGAGGCATGCCCGCTTCCTCGCCGGCCTTCGTGTAGGCTTGGAGCGAGTTGATTTGCAGGAACTTGATGCCCACGATCGGGCCGAGAGTGGCCGCGAGAATGATGCCGGTGACGCTGAGTTTTTTGGACATGGGAGGAAACGGGTTGGGAAAGAGGGAATCGGGACCGAAAAAGTGGCGCAGCTCAGCCTAGGCTCCCGGAGAAGCGGCGGGAGGAACCGAAGCCGGCGGCGGGAAAGCGGCGGCGGCCTGCGCGGCGATTTTGCCCAGCAAATCGACGAGCGTGCGGCGCTCGTTTTCATCCAGGGAAGAAACCAGCAAGCTGATACGCCGGAAATGCTCAGGCAGGAGCCGCTCGAGAAATGCCACGCCGTTTGAGGTGAGCTCGACCGACAACATGCGACGATCGGTGGGGTCCGGCTTGCGGGTAACCATGCCGTCCCGCTCCAAGGTATCGATCAACCCCGTCATGGTCGCGCGAGTAACCCCTGCCTGATCCGCCAATTGCGCGGGGGTAAGGACGTGGGTACGCCCGCAGGTCTTGTCGTAAAGCAGCATCAAAACCGTAAACCGGCCCTGGCTCAGCCCCTGGGCCTGAAAATGAGCATCCGTCACTCGAAAAGCCTCATCGCCGGTCCTCAGCAGATGTAAAAACACCTCGCAGGCAGACGGATCCAAGCCGGGATGGCGCTGGGCGCATTCCAGCAGGCACTCGTAGCGCGGAAGATCTTTCAGAAGCAAAAGAGGCATACGGCGATAATAACCAAGCTAATAATCAGGGCACTGATAATTAGGCACCTAACGAAATCAAGTCACGAGACGTCAAAAACATATTTTAAATTGGTCGAAATGGTGTGCCCGGCGGGATTCGAACCCACGACCAGTCGCTTAGAAGGCGACTGCTCTATCCAACTGAGCTACGGGCACAAACCCAAACAAGCCAACAGCTTAAAACTCCCTTCTTGCATGCTAGTTCACCACATTGTTCACCATTTTTCAGTTTCGAACATGAAAACAGGTGAAACGACTGGTGACAAAAACACGACTTGGCAAAGAACCGACAGCTGGCCGAAGGGGCTGCTGAGGCACCGTCGGACTGGGTTCTACTACCTGCGGACTAATCTGGCAGGCAAGAGGACATTTGCCGCGCTTAAGACGGACGTCTTCGAGGTAGCCCGTGTCCGTGCGGCTGAGCGCAGAACCGCAGTCGAGCGCGTGCGGAAATCCGCCCGGAGCGTGGCCGTCGGCATCTCGTCCATGGGGGAACTGATGACCGCCTACCGGACCAAAGTGCAGGGACGAACAGACATCCAAGAAAGATCAAAGAAGATCCTGCTGGATAGCGCCGCTTTCATCGAGAAAACTTGGCCTTCGGGAAAAGATGGGTTTGCCCGGCTGCGCCCGATTGAGCTCACCGTTTCAGCAGTCGATGCGTGGAAAAACCACGCTTTGACCAACGGCACTGGTTTCGTCCCGCCCGGAGCCAAGAAACCGTCTTTGGCCGTAGCCGGTCGCAGTCCCCGGTCGTTCAACAAAGCCCTCGACGTGTTACGCCACCTGCTGGATCTGGCCGTCGATCAAGCGGCCTTGGCAGGCAATCCTCTGTCTGGGAGGCGCAAATTGAAAGCGAAGGACAAGCCGCGTAAACCAAACCTTCCCGAGCACGCCCAACTGGAACAGATATTTTTGGAAATCGAACGCGTGGGCGGACGGGGAGTCGCAGCTGGAGAATTCTGTCGGGGTCTGGCCTACACGGGACTTCGCAAATCCGAAGCCGCCAATCTTCAACTAGACGACCTAGATTTCAGCCGCGGGATAATTCGGATATCGGGCACCAAAACAGATGCGGCGGCTCGCGAGGTTCCGTTGATACCGGTTGCACGCCCCTTTTTTGAGCAGATCAAAGCCAAACGGGAAGCGGAAGCGAATGCAAAGGCGCTCGAAACCATTGGGCCGGTAAAGGTCTTCCGGGTTCAGGAAGCCCAAAACAGCCTTACACGAGCCTGCGCCAAGCTAGGCCTACCCCGGTTAACTCACCACGATCTGCGGGACGCCTTTGCCACCCTTTGCATCGAATCTGGAGTAGACATCCCAACCGTCGCCGCTTGGCTCGGCCACGCAGACGGAGGTGCCTTGCTCCTACGCATTTATGCACACCACCGGCGGATTCACAGCCTTGAGCAGGCCGCTAAAGTTAAGATCCAACAATTCTCGGATTCTTCCGGTCCCGCGCAGGTTGAATCGCAAGCACCGAAAATTCGTTCGAAAGCAAAGGAGATCAATTAGCGAATGCGCTGCATCGGTTCTGATGGCGCCACCATAGAACAAGGGCTTCTAAGGCACTTACGTAAGTTGTAACCCACGTGAGCCCACGTGCACTTACGAGGTAATTTTGTTCGGCGCGTTTTTCTCACGTGACCTAAAAAAGTCCGTTTTGATCTCGAAAAACAGGCGTCGGGTTAGGTGGAGGGGTTAGGTGTTCGCCCATCTGAGCGGCATCTAGGCCTCGTCAGGTTTTGCGCCCCGAGGGGACCACTGGCCCACACCGAGCAAGATTCGATGGCTGAACGCCCAGGACGTTCGTTCGCTCCGAACTTTGCAAATTGCCGTTGGGTGGGGGCGTTGGCTGGATGGAACCCGTTTGCTCTCGCAGCGCGATGCCATCCGAAGCTGCCAATAATCGAGATGACTTCACTTCCACCACGAAGAGAATCATCGCCCAGCGTTCCGGATTCCGGTGCGCGATTTGCGGCTGTCAGACCGAAGGCCCCGGGCTCGATCCCAATAAAGCCGTAAGCATCGGTGACGCGGCACATATCACTGCCGCCGCCCCAGGGGGCCCCGCTGCGATGCGAATTTGACCTCTGATCAGCCCACGCCGACAACGGCCTGTGGGCGTGCAAGAATCACCATTGGACCATCGACCGTGACGAGAAGCGGTACACCGTCACCGACCTGATTTCCCGGAAGCGGCGGGCCGAGGACCTAGCTCTCCGCCTTCAGGGGCTTGAGGCGGCGCACGGGGCCGAAATCGCGGCGGCTAAGCGCTACGGTCTTTCGACGCACACCGGCAACGGGCGCGTTTTTTTAGCTATGTGCCGGCACGGTAGGCGTCGGAGATTGATCGCTGGCCAGTCCCCTCCTAACCGCGGGAGTTGAGGCGGGCTCGCCAAGAAGCGGCGGCTTCAGGATTTTGTTTCTTCCACGCGCGTTCGACGGCATCGGCGGCGTTAACGCGGGCGACGGGGTCCTCGATGGCGTTGACCCATTCGGCGGCCTTCTTCGGATGACTGAACGCATAGGAGGAAACGAAGTGGCCGAGGGCCGCATCGCGATCGCTCCCCTTGGGGAGACTGGTGAGAAAGGCGCCGGCTTTGGTGGGATCGACACGCCCCCAGCTCTCGGCGGTTTGATAGAGAGCGGCGGCGCGGGCGGGGCCGGAGGGGAGCCTGACGGCCCAAGCGGTAGCGGCGGCCGGATCTGAGCGACTCCAAAAGTCGGCCAGGCTGCTGATGGCGACGTTGGAAAGCTGTGCGGGTGGCAGGGTGGCGGCGAATGCCGCGGCATCGGCTGGGGCGTGTTCGGCCAAGGTCGTGACGATGCTGTTGGCGAGCGTGGTGCGAAGCTCTCCAGGCGGCATGGTCTGGATTTGCGCGAGCGCAGCGGGCGCGTCGTCCCGAGCCCAGGAAGTGGCGAGGCTTTGGAGCGCGAGGTCGCGGGTTTCTCCGGCGCTCATCTGGGCCGCAAGGGCGAGCGCGCCCGCGGGATCGTGGTAGGATTGGCTGTCCACGATGGCCGCGAAGGCCTCCTGACGGGCGGGGCCGGGCGGAAGACGCTGGGCCCAGGCGGTGGCCCCCGGAGTATCGACGGCGGCCCAGGAACCGAGAGAGTGCTGCAGGGCGCGGCGGCGCTCGGCGGGGGTGGCGAGCGTGGCAGCCCAGGTGGCCGTGCCTTCAGGATCGAGGCGGGCACGGTTTTCACCCAGATAGGCGATGGCATGATTGCGAAGCTCACCTTCGGGAAGGGTGAGCAGCCACTCCTGCGCGGCAGCAGGGTCGACCTGGACGTATCCGTTGGCGATGGCGCCGACGGCGTCGCGCTGGGCGATGCCGGCCGGCAGTGCCTTGGCAAACACCGCCGCCATGGCGGGATCTTCCCCCGCAAGATCGATGCTGACGGAGCGAAGGAGTTCGTTGCGTTCGCTGCCCGCTGGAGCGTCGAGTACATAGGCAAGAGCGACCTCCGGATCCTCGCGCGCGACAACACCGAGGGCCGCGCCAAGGGTGGTGAGGCGGGCTTCGCCTGCAGGAAGTGCAGCGGCGGCCTGGAGGGCGGCGTCGGGCTCGAGCGAACTCCAATTGAGAATGACGTTCTTGAGGATACCGGCACGGGAAGCTCCGGCCGGAAGCGCGGAGGCGCGGGCGAAGGCATCCTTCGCGTCGGTGTTGGCTAGGTTGCCGAGGATCATGCCGATGGCTTCGTCGCGGTCACGGCCGGGCGGGAATTTTTCCACAAACTCCATGGCACGGTCGGAATCGCTGGAAGGCCAGGAGGAGGCCGCTAAGACGAGGGCGCGGCCACGCAGCGGGCCTTCGGGAAGCGTGAGAATGAACTCGGCGGCGGCGCCCGGGGCTATGGCGGCCCAATTGTTGATCACGGTGCCGAAGAGCTCGTTGCGCTCGAGGCCGGCCGGGAGGGTATCGACCCAGGCAAGGGCCGAAGGGGGATCCTTCATGGCCCAGACGCGAGCGATGGCGCCCAGGGCGGTGCGACGGTCGACGAGGCGCAAATCGGCCGAGGCAAGGGCGGCGGCAGCCGCGGTGGGATCCGCCTCGGCCCAGACGGAAAAGACGGCCTCGTAGGCGGCGCCCCGTTGCGCGCCCGGGAGGAGGGGAACGAGATTGAGGGCCGCGCGCGGGTTTTGAGCGGAGAGGAGAGGAAGCGCCAGGCGGAGCGCATCAGCCCGGGTGGCATCGGGCGGGAGGGCCCGGATCCAGGCGACCGCGCCGGCGAGGTCGGCGTGAAGCCAGCCCTGCAGAGCGTTGAGCATGAGATCGTCGCGCAGTTTCGACGCGGGAAGGGCACGGACAAAGTCGACGGCGGAGCGCGCGTCTCCCTCCGCCCAACGGGCGAGGACCGTGCGGCGAAGCTCTTCCTGCGAAGGCGACAGCATGAATTCACGGAGGGCTTCGGAAAGGCGACCGAAGTCAGCAGGCGACAGGCGGGCGAGGAGGACGTCCCACTGCGCTGTACGGCGCCATACCCCACGGCGACACTCCTCGGCTATCTGCGCGATGATTTGTTCGACGGTGAGCTCGGGCGTGGCCGCGGCGGCGGAGTCGTCGGGGGCATGGCCGGGAAGCGGCATGGGCGGGGCGGGATCAAAGGCAGGGGTTTCGGCCGCACGACGATGGCCAAGAGCGAAGCCGCCGGCGAAGACGACGAGCAGGGCGACAAGGAAGGGAGTGGATGGGGATTTCATCACAAGGCGGGCATTCGGTGAGCGGATGGTTGCTTTAGGGCGGCTCGGGATTCGGCGTGGTCTGGGGGCGGCGACGAGGACGACGCGGAAAGCGGTGGCAGCCTCGTCCTGGCTCGGGCTCAGTTGAACGGCACGGGGAGAAGGTCGCGGGCGCCGATGGAGCGCAGCCAGGAGACGGCGGCGAGGCGGTCGGTCCGCATCCATTCACGGGCGACTGACTCGATGGCTTCTCGGCGCGACTCCGGCTGATTGATGGAGCCGGCCCAGCGGGCGGCGTCGGCAGGACGCTGCCCAACGGCAATCTGGATGTAGGAAATCACGGCTTGCTCGCGGGCGGCGTCGGGCGGAAGCCGGGCGAGCCAACGGTCGGCGGCGGCGGGATCGAGGCGCGCCCAGTTGGCGGCGACACCGGCCAGGGCCGTGCCGCGAAGTTCGCCCGGAGGCAGACGTTCGGACCAGGCTGCAGCACCGTCCGGATCGGAGTCGGACCAGTTCAGGATGGCGCGGGCGTAGGCATCCGCGGGCACATGGCCGGGGCCGAGTTTTTCGGCGAGGGCGATGGCTTCGGCCGGAGCGATCTGGGAGTAATAGCCGACCAGATTGGAAAGCAGTTCCGTGCGCAGAGGAATGGGAGGCAGGTCGGCGGCCTCGGCGATGGCATTTTCCGGCTCGAGGCGGGACCAGGCGAGGGCGATGTCGTTGGCGACGAGGGCCTGATTGCCGTCATCGGTCATTTCGAGCGCGAGGTCGAGCGCGGCGGCGGGATCGTTATGCGCCAGACGGGTGGCGACGCTCAGGAGTGTATTCTGACGCACGGGACCTTCGGGCAGGGCGACGGCCCAGGCGGTGGCGGAGGCGGGCGCAAGCCCCACCCATTCAGCCAATACCGTGTCGAGGATCGGCGCGCCGCCTTCGCCGGAGGGAAGGCCTGCGGCCCAGGCTGCGGCCGCAGCGGGGGCGGCTTTGGTCAGTGCGGTAGCGTAGCTCTGAAGCGCCTGCGTGCGTTGGTTGCCTTCGGGCAGTGAGAGGGCCCAGGCCTTGGCGGCCTCGGGATCCTGCTGCGCGAGGTAATCGACGATGAGCGGTATGGAGCGGTTTTGCAACTCGCCCGGCGGGAGGAGAGAAACGAAGCGGGAGGCGACGGCGGCATCCTCGAAGGTGAGAGCGTCGCCGACCTGCTTAAGGATGTAGTTGCGGGAGTCACCGGGCGGGACGTCGCGGAGGAAGGCCAGCGCAGTCTCGGGAGCGCGGCGGGAGATCTCGGTAAGGACGGATGACAGAGCGTGGTTGCGGACAAAACCGGGCGGGAAATTTTTGGCCGCTTCTAGGGCCCGTTGCGGCTCGTCGATGGCAAGGCGCTCAAGGACAAGGCCCACGAGTTCTGGTTTGATGGCACCGGACGGGAGCGCCTGGGCGTAGACGAGCGCGGTGGCTGGATCAGTTTCGGACCAACTCTCCACCAGATCGCGGAGAAGGATGTTGCGCTGAGTGCCCGGCGAAAGGTTTTCAGCGAAGCGGACGGCGCCTTGCGGGTCGCCTTTCGGCCAGCTGGACGCGACCTGCGACAGGGCGGCTGCGCGGAGCGCGCCGGCGGGAAGCGACAAGACATAGGCGGCGGCACCCGAGGGATCATAGTCGGTCCAAAAGGTGAGGATGCGTTGGATGACGATGTCCTTAAGACGGCCGAGCGGCAGGGTGTCGGCCCAGGCGAGGGCGGCGCGCGGGGCATTACGGGCCCAAGCGCGGGCGACGCCATTGAAGGCGGCGACCTGCTCCGACCAGGTCACGTCGAGACGGACGGCGCGATTGGCGGCGGCGGTGGGATCGGTATTCGCCCAAGCTTCGAAGACGGAAACGTAGGCGGTGGCCCGGTAGCCGGAAGGGATGAGCGGGATCAGTCCGAGCGCCGCCTCGGGATCGAGCGCGGCGAAGAGAGGAAGGGAAAGCTGCAGGCATTCCGTGCGGAGATCGCCGCCGGGGAGGTTGCGCACCCAGACAAGGGCAGCGTTTAGGTCGGAACGAATCCAGCTTTGTAGGAGCGAGACATGAATCGCGTCTCGCCAGGGGCCAGCAGGCAGGCCACCGGCAAAGAAAAGCGCGGCGGTGGGGGCGACGCGACCCCAGTGGCCGAAAAGGACCCGGCGCAACTCTATCTGAGCCGGAGTGGCGAGGTGGGGGCGGACCGCCAAGGCGAGGCGGTCGAAATGACGGGCGGGAAGGGCGAGGAAAACATCGTCCCACTCGCGGCTGGAATGCCAGACGCCGGCGCCGCATTCACCGGCAAGACGCCCGGCCAGACGGATGATCTCCGCGTCGGGATCGTTTTCGAATGAGGGAATCCGGGTCTCGCGGGCGACGGATTCTGGCGTGTCGGTTGCGAGGTATCGGCCGAGGGCGTGGCCGGCTGCGGCGGCGATCACGAGGGAAAGAAGGGGCAGTGGACGAAAGCGGGGGAGACGCATACCGGCGGGGGAAAGGGAGGGGCGGACAAGGAAAGCCGCGACGGCCCGGGCAGGCCGTCGCGGCGGAGCGGATACGCGGGCGTATCGCCCGTCTAGTTGCAGGCCACGTTGGCGTAGGAGCCGCTGCCGGTTACGGATTTGCAGCTGCTGCAGTTGGTGACACTTCCCGAATCGACTCCGATGTTGGTGCAGTCCTGGATCCAAACGCCGATGCCGCTGCAGTCCTTGGCTACGAGTTTGGCGACTTTGCCGTTGTTGCTGCCGGTGAGAGCGAAGAACCCGCGACCGCAGCTCGTGGAGGTTGCCTGACCGGTGAGGTTGCAGCGCGTGTTGCTGTTCGCCTGACGGTAGCCAGCATAACCGCCACCGTAGTTGCACCTTGTGGCGTTCACGTTGGCGACGGTGCCGTCCGTGGTTTGATTCCAGAGAAGGCCGCAGCCGCCGTTGCGGTCCATGGCGGTGAGGTTGCCGAGGGTGGCGGTTGTGATCCCGTAGGTCTCGACACCGTGGTTGCTCGACCATAGGGCGGTGGGGCTGCCTCCGTTGAAGTTGGTGCCGGAGCTGCCCGCGCAGTTGTCGATACGCATCATAATCCCGCCGCCGCCGGAGATGCCACTGAAGGTCTGGCCTTTGCAGGAACGGAAATACATTCCGAAGGGAGTGCCTCCCGCTATGTTGATGTTGGAGGCGCCGACGTTGGCACCGGCGCGGCAGGCGACCGTGCCGCCGCTGGCGTTGCTGGTGATGGTGTAGCCGTTCCCGTTGACCTTGGTGCCCGACCAGAGGCCTAGATGGTTGCTGATGGTCTCGCTGGCCCGGAGGTTGATGGTGCCTCCGCCGAGGGGATTCATCTTCTCGTTGCAGACCCGGAAGCCTGCGGGAAGGTCGCTACCGGTGTAAACGGTGACGCCGTCCACTTTGCCGGTCCAGGTGGAGCCGGATTTGGTGAGTTCGCCGGTGGCGGCGCGAGACGCGCCCGCGAACGCAAGCAGGGCGGCAAACGTCGTCCACAGGCGGAGTTTGTTCAGGGATTTCATTTTGTTTTGGGTATTTGTTTCTTGGGTCTTCGCCTTGGGTGGGTTGCGAAGCTGTCCCGGCTGACGCGCAACGGCGCCGGGACGGCTTTAGGGGCAGGAGGCGAAGGGTAACTTGCCCCAAAGGGGTCGCCACCAGCGGTATCCGGCGACCGCGCCATCCACGACGTGCCGAGGGGGGCAGCGGTGGACGGGCGAGGCGGGGATGACGGGCTGGCTGGGGCTGGCGATAAAAGCGGGAGAGCCGCGTCGGCCGGGAGGGGCCGACGCGGCGGAGGGATCGAAATCATGGGCGGGACACCCATGCCACTTTCGCGGTCACAGGCAGTTGACCGTGACGCTTGAGCCGGGGGAGCTGCCGCTGATGGACCAGCACGAGCTGCAGTTCTTCACGTAGCCACTCTGGATCTTGGTGTTATAGCTGGACTCGAGCCAGACGCCGATGCCGCTGCAGTCATCGGCGTTGAGCGTGTTGACGGTGATGTCTCCCGCGTTGACCAAGGTGAAGATGCCGCGGCCGCAGGAAACGGCGCGCACGGTGCCTATGGTGGCGCCGATGCTGGTGCCGGCGCGGAAGGCGGCGTAACCGGCGCCGTAATTGCAACGGGTGCCGTTCACGTTACTGCCGGAGGAGGTCTGCCCCCGGTTGAGCATGAGGCCGCAGCCGCCGGAGCGGTCGGTAGCCGTGATGGTGCCGAAGGTGACGCCGTTGATCCCGTAGGTTTCGACGCCGTGGTTGCTCGAGGCGGTACAGTTTGGACTGCCGGCGGAGAAGTTGGTGCCGGCGCCGCCGGCGCAGTTGTCGATGCGCATCGTAATGCCGCCGCGGCCGGAGATGCCGCTGAAGGTCTGACCGGTGCATGAGCGGAAATACATTCCGAAGGGCGTGCCTCCCGCGATCGTGATGTTGGAAGCGCCGACGTTGGCGCCGGCGCGGCAGGCGACCGCGCCGCCGCTGGCGTTACTGGTGACGGTGTAGCCATTCCCGTTGACCTTGGTGCCCGCCCAGAGGCCGAGATGGTCGCTGATGGTCTCGCTGGCCCGAAGATTGATGGTGCCTCCGCCGAGGGGATTCATCTTCTCGTTGCAGACCCGGAAGCCTGCGGGAAGGTCGCTACCGGTGTAAACGGTGACGCCGTCCACTTTGCCGGTCCAGGTGGAGCCGGATTTGGTGAGTTCGCCGGTGGCGGCGCGAAGTGCGCCGGGGAGGGCGAACAAGGCAACTGAAGCGGCAATAGCCGCGAATTTAAGACTATACGATTTCATGTGTTTTGGGGGCCGCGGCTTAAGAAACATCCACGCCAAGAGTCATGGACCTCGGATCACGATGCGGCACTCGTCCTCCGAAAATGGAATTAAACGGCGCTCATGCCTTGCGGGCGTATGGCAGGGCCAAGCGCTCTGAAATGAGATCAAGACGAGCAGGCGCAGAAGCAGGCGGGGGATGATCACAATTCATGGTAAATCGTGATATTTTTCCCAACACGGCAGGGGTTTATAGAAAGAGATCGGACTTAAGAACGTCCAAGGTAAGGACGGAGAACGAAAGAGGCCGGTAGATACTGCCACCGGCTCTCTGACGTGACGTAGAAGGATTTATCGACGCGCCTGTAAGGCACTCGCAACTTTGTCGCTAAATATTATCTTCTATCGATGGATGCATGCGAGGTTGGGGATTGGGGTGGTTTGAGACAAAAGCACTACTGAATACGAGCCGCACTGATGCAGGAGGTCCCGCTTCCAAGAAAACGGGGCGACTCCTGCCGGGGAATCAGTCGACAACCGTTACAAGATAACCTAAATCTAAATTTCGTTATACTGAATATATGCGAAAAATATCTACATAAATGCGCAAAATCCCCGCGAAAAAAACGCGATGCGAAATAGCGAAGGAGCAACGCGCAGCCCTCTCTCCCGAAGAACCATTCACTCCCACAACGTCCCAACCCGCGCACGAAATCCACAACACCACCACCCGCGGTATCGGCGCCTTCCGCGCGGTCACTGCTTCCGACTCACCCGTGCGGATAACGCCGGCGTTTGTCCCCGGGGCGCCAGTGCCTGGAGTGATTGATGCATGGATCAGGTCGGTCTGGGGGCGCGCTGGACGCAGCCGCTACGCCTACAGCGTAGACGGAAGCCATTTCACTGACTCGGTCCGGAGTATCAGCTCTCCTGGGGGCATTATCGCGGAGACCAGATCGGTATCTAAAACTTCAATACGAAGCAGGACGCCGGACATGTGGATTTCGATTTCCTGAACTACGCTTACGCCGGCGCAGGCTCCGACCCGCGATAACCAGTAAAAGAACGAGACGAGTGCGCGATGCGCGCTCGTCTTCGGTTTAGAGCGTCGCCTTGAGGATCGTTAGCGAATGGGGGGGAAGCTCGATCAGGCCGTCCTTTACTTTCAGTTTCTTTTTCTTCGGCGCGACACGGTCGGGATTGGCGATGTCGTTATAGGCCTCAGGAGAATCGCTCTCGAGCACCACGGCGGCGAAGGTGCCGTCGAGGACCTTGTCCTTGAGATGGACAGTGCAGGCGACGGGCTTGTCCGGGTGGCGGTTGACCAGGGCGATGGACCAGCGGAGGCCGGATTCGTCGACGGTGGCGATCGCGTCGGCCACCGCCACCGAGTCTTTGCCGTGCTTCAAAGGCTCCGCGAGCAGGACGAGTTTTCCGACGCGGGCTTGAAGCTCGTTGGAATACATCGCCATCGCATGGAAGTGCGTGCGCTTCACGATGCCCTTCGGGTGAACATAGAGCGGGCCGCGGGTGTTGATGATCGGGGCGATGTTGGCCATCGCGACATCGTCGGCGTGGCGGAGGCAGGCGTTGAAGAAGGAGGCGGTGAAGAGGGCGTCCGCCATCGTGTATTGCGACGGGATCTCGTTCCTCTCACGCTCCTTCACCAACCGGATGACCTCGGGGTCCTGGTAGTTTTGGACGGTCATGCGCGGGAACTTGGGATGGTGCCAGCTGCGCAGGTTCCACTCGTCGTAGGCGATTTTGATTTTCCCCCGGTAACCGGACTCGTCGAGGATGCGGACGAAATCGACGAGGGTCTTTGCCGGCTCCTCCGACTTCACGATGCAGGTGAGGTAGTCGGGCATTTCGTTTCGCTCCCAGAGCCGCAGCCAGTAGCTGTGGATGGAGATGTAATCCAGGTAGGGCCCGGCCTCCTTGAGCAGGGGCAGGGTCCATTGGCGCGTGGCCTGCGCGGCGGCGGTGATCTTGATGCCAGGATCGGCCGCCTTCATCGCCTGCGCAGCGTCGCGAACGAAGGGCGCCCATTGGGCGATGGGTTTGTGACCGATCTCGGTGGGGTGGTAGTTTTCGTTGCCGATGCTCCAGATGGGCACGTTGCGGGGCGCGACATAGCCGTTGGCCTTGCGGAGTTCGGCATAGGGGCCGGTCGAGCCGTTGCAGTATTCGACCCAGTTGCGCATCTCATCGATCGTGCCGTTGCCGGCGTTGTTGCAGATGTAAGGCTCCCAACCGAGTTCGCGGCAGAGTTCGACATACTCGTCGGTGCCGAAGGTTTTGGGCTCGACGACGCCCCAAGCCATATCGTCGGCGGGCCGACGGTTTTTGCCGACGCCGAGTTCCCAGTGGTAGCCGCTGACGAAACAGCCGCCGGGCCAGCGGACCACGGGCGTGCGCAGCTCGCGGAGCGCGGCGAGCACGTCGCGGCGGAAGCCTTTCTCGTTCGCAAGCGGCGAGCCTGGATCGAAGACTCCGCCGTAGACTTGGCTGTCGAAGTGCTCGAGAAAGCCGCCGAAGATCATGCGGTCGTAGGGCACGGACGGGGCGTCCGTGTCGATGACGACGAGGGCTTGAGGCGGGAGGCCGGCGGGACCGAGCGGGGTGTCGGCGGCGTGCAAGGAGGCAACGGCCTGCGCGGCGGCGAGGATGAGGGCGGAGGTATGTTTCATGTAGCAGTGGACGGTGCCGGAAGCGGCCGTTATAGCGATGCGTCGGCGGGGCGTCGTCTGGGCCAAATTTTCTTCGTGTGGGTTATTCCGGCGGTCTCGCGGCCGGTCTCAGCTTTTGGCTCAGCGTCCCCAGAAGGCGTCTTCGGCGTCTTGGTCGCTCGAGAACAAGCGCACCTCGACAATACGGCCGTTGTCGATTCGCAGCAGATCGACTCCCGGTTGCGCGAGTGTCATCCCCGGTCGTTGAGCCGAGAACTCGAGTTCGATCACGACCAAATCACCGTTCGCCATGAAGCGGCTGGCCCGGGGAATGGAGAAGGTTCCGCAGGATACCTCCATCATGCCGGCGAGCATTCCAAGGACTTCGCCAATGCCCGTGTGGATGCCGGAGAACCGATTTTTACCCGGCTGATGCCAGACCACGTTCGGAGAAACGACCATGGCCAGGCGGCTCTGATCTCCGGTTTGTGCGGCTTGGATATACTCTTTCGCGATTTCGACGGGGGACATGATGAGTTTCGGTGTTTTTGGGCTAGTGAAGGCGAATGAGGGACAGGTTGATTATTTTGTCCCGCCGACCTCGGGAGCCGACGATAGAAAGTGACCCGCCGAGTGACGCTGAATATTCAGCCAAAAAATCTGCGTTTCTCGGCCTGAACCCTTGGATCGTCTGCGACATAAGGTAGCCCTAATCCGAATTCCGTTCTACGGGATATCTGCGAAAACGACCTGCGTAATTGCGCAACATTATCCAAGCGCAGGACCAATTAGTAGAGGGCGACGCGCCGCATCTGGAGTCGCTGAAGGGCGTCGCAAGCCAATCAACGCGGATTCTGCTCGGCCTGCCGAAACAGGCTGCCTGGCATCGCGTGAGTTCGAATTTTTGCGCAATTACAGAGATATTTTGCGCAGATCTTCAGTGGAACGAAATTTGAATTGGGCTTATTCTAAACGGGTGCTCAGCCGATTCCCCGCCTCTCGCGCGTACTAACGCGGCGCCTCTCCTTGGAGGAGGGCTTCGCGCATCAGTTCAGCGCATTGAGTATCCAGTATCCCGCCCCCTTTTGTCCCCAAAACAGCCCAGGTCCCATGATAACCAAATTGAACGTCCTTCCCGTCATTGCCCTTGGCTTGGCGACCGTCGCCGTCGCCGAAGCTCAAATCGCCATCACTGAGATGGCTGTTACGAACAGCCAGATTCAAAGTGATCCGGCAGGTGGCGCCAGCAGTTTTACGCTCAGCAACTTCAACTTGGATGGAGGAAATGCTTTGGTCGTCGCGATCAGCGCCGAGACCGTCGGCACCACGTTCAACAGCTTCTCCGTCAGCTTTGGCGGCACCGCTGTGACGAGCAGCGTGGTAGCGATATCGGGCACGACGGCCAAACAAGCTGCCGGGGTTTTTTATCTCATCAACCCCTCCACCACCGTGGGTGACGTGGTGGTCACGTTCAACTACAGCTCAGCCCTCCGCAGCGACGCCTCGGTGAGTGTCTTCGCCCTAAGCAACGTGCTCGGCGTCACCGCCGGGGGAACCGCCACGGCTACGGCGACTGCGTCGGGCCCTCTAAACCTGAACTACTCCGGCACCACCGATGGGTTCATGGTTATGGCTGGCGTGGACAACAAATTCAGCGGCACGGCGGTCCTCCCTCTGGTTTCAGGCAACAATGTAACCGGTTATTCCCAGCGTCTCGGTTACAACTTCGACACAAACCCAAGTGCGGGAGGAGCCTTTAACGGATCCTCGGCTCAGGCCCAAGCCTACGGAAGCATTGGCGCAACTGCATCCTTCACCACCACCTATACTCCGCAGGGTTCTGGCACTTCCACTCGCAACGCGGCCGCGTTGGTCGCGTTCGATCCCGTGGCCATCCCCGAACCATCCACATTCGCCCCCCTTGCCGGGCTGGGTGCGCTCGGACTTGCGGTGCTGCGCCGCTCCCGGCGCACCTGATATCTACCACCGCCGGATCATGGGGTCGTCAGACGGAGCCCTCGCCTGAAGGTTGTTCGCTCGGATCAAACCCATGAACCCCCAAGCCCCGGATTGAATTCCGGGGCTTTATCCTTTGTCCCCGGCGACAGGCCACCCCGCTCTGATGTCCATCCCCCGCGCGTTCTTCTTTTTCCCCGCTTTTACGCTCCTTGCCACCGCGTTCGATCAATCGCCCGCTCCCATCGCCTATCCCCCGCCGGAGGGGCTGCCTGCGGAGACCGCATCCGCCGATGCGCGACCGCCCAAACCGATCTTGGATGGCTTCACGGCGGATCCGGGCATCCGCGTATTCGGTAACACCTACTACATCTATCCGACTTCCGACAAAGACGACTGGCTCACGACCGACTTCTCCGTCTGGTCGTCAACGAATCTCGTAACCTGGAAAAAGGAGGCTCTGGTCCTCGATGTCGCACACGACCTGGGATGGGCCAACATCAAAGCCTGGGCCCCCGACTGCCTTGAGCGAGGGGGCACATGGTTCTTCTACTTCTGCGCCGACGGCAAAATCGGTGTCGCCACCGCGAAAAGTCCCATCGGCCCGTTCAAGGACGCACTCGGCAAACCTCTCCTAGCCCGCCAGGGTAAAAACGACCCGCGCATCACGTCCAATACCATCGACCCGTATCCGTTTATCGACGACAACGGGCAGGCCTACCTCTATTGGGGTAACAGCTCCGGCCGGGTAAATGTCGTGAAGCTCAAGCCCGACATGATCACCACGGAGGGCGAACCGGTGGAGTTCGTTATCCGCGGCAAAAGCTCCGGGCTTGTCGCCCATTTCCGCGAAGGCCTCGTCGTTTTCAAGCGGAAGGGGAAATACTATTTCATGTGGTCCGTGGACGACGCCCGCAGCGACTGGTATCGAGTCGCCTATGGAACCGCGGAACACCCTTACGGCCCTGTCTCGATTCCGGAAAAAGCCACGGTCTTGGTCAAAAACGGACCGGCCAAAGGCACCGGCCACCACAGCGTGGTGAATGTTCCGGGCACGGATCGCTGGTATGCCGCCTACCACCGCCATGCGATCCCGAACGGCAACGGCTACAGACGCGAGGTCTGCCTCGCCCGCATGGAATTCGACGCCGAAGGCCGGATTATCCCCATGGATCCCCTGACCCAGGTTTTTCAGCCTGGGGACCGGGGAGAGCCGATTAGCGACGGCAAGGGCCTGCCTGATGTCCCCTGAGTCCTCCACCGCCACACCGGAAAGCTTCAGCCCCATTCAGTTTCATCTCTCGTTTTCTGTTCATGCTTCCTCCCGTTATTCGCGCCCTGATCCTCCTGGCTTTTGCCGCATGCCCGTCGTTGGCCGCGGACATTGAGCGCTCTCCCCGGGAAGTGATCCCGTTCGACGTCGATTGGCGGTTTCACCGACGTGATCCTGAACCGGCCGGTCCGGAACTTTCGCACGACGCGCTTCGGCCTTGGCTGCTTCCGCTGACGAATGCGTTCTCCAACTATCTTTCCTCACCCTATGTCCGCCCGGAGAGCGCGGAGCCCGGCAGCAAACTGGCCGTCGTCCAGCCCTCCTACGACGATTCGGCCTGGCGCCGGCTCGATCTTCCCCACGACTGGGGCATTGAGGGCCCTTTCGATCAGGACCTGCCCGGAGAAACAGCCAGGCTGCCGTGGCAAGGGGTGGGTTGGTACCGGAAGACCTTTGACCTGCCGTCCAGCGACGCCGACCGCCGGCTCATCCTCGAAATCGATGGTGCCATGTCGAATTCTGCCGTGTGGCTCAACGGTCGCTTCGCCGGCGGCTGGCCCTACGGATATAGCTCCTTTAGTTTGGACCTCACGCCCTATGCCAAGCCTGGCGGGTCCAACACCCTCGCGATTCGCCTCGATAATCCGAAGGAATCGTCCCGCTGGTATCCCGGCGGCGGCATCTACCGGCATGTCCGCTTGGTCAAAACCGAACTCGTTCATGTCGAACCGTGGAGCGTGTTCGTGACCACGCCCTTCGTCGCGTCGGACTCCGCGATCGTCGACGTACGGCTCGAGATCGTTAACAAGCTGGCCAAGATAGCCCGCGTGGCCGTGTCGGTGGAACTCCATGAGCTCGATGACGCCGGCCAGCTGTCTGCCCGCGCGGTTGTCTCCTCAGATGAACAAACCTTCGACGTCAAACCGGCTCGTCCGCGCCAGACCTCGTTCAGCATGAAGGTTGCTGCCCCGCGTCTGTGGAACCTCGCCACGCCCCATCGCTACGCGGCGCTCGTCCGGGTCAGGCAGGACGGCAGGCTGGTCGATGAATTTGTCCAGCCCTTCGGCATCCGCTCCCTTTCCGTGGATCCCGATCGCGGCCTTATCCTCAATGGCAGCCCTGTGCGTATCAACGGCGTCTGCCAACACCATGACCTGGGCGCGCTCGGCACCGCGGTCAACGCCACCGCCCTCCAGCGCCAGCTCCGCATCCTCCGTGACATGGGGGCGAACGCCATCCGTACCTCGCACAATCCTCCCGCCCCCGAACTGCTCGATCTGTGCGACCGCTTGGGCCTGATGGTCCAGGTCGAGGCATTCGACTGCTGGGCCATCCGAAAGACACGCAACGACTACTCGCGGAATTTTCCTTGGTGGCACGAAGCCGATCTCCGCGCGCTCATTCGCCGCGATCGCAACCATCCCTCCGTCGTGATGTGGAGCGCCGGCAACGAATTGATCGAGCAAAGGGAATCCGACGGGTGGCGTCTCGCCGCCCGCGTGGCCGGGCTGGTGCGCGAAGAGGATCGGTCCCGCCCGGTCACCGCGGGCTTCCACTACGAATCTGCGGGATTCATGGGGTTCGAGTCTTCCTTCGATATCTTCGGCTATAACTACAAGCCGCACCTGTATTCCGCATTCCGCGAACGCCACCCCCGCATCCCTCTGCTCGGCAGCGAAACCGCTTCCACGATCAGCTCCCGAGGCGAATATTTTTTCCCGGCTTCCAACGACAAGCTCGAGGGCCGCGTCGACTTCCAAGTCAGCAGTTATGACCTCTCCTCCACTCCCTGGGCGACCACGCCCGACCAGGAGTTCTCCGCCCAGGACGACAATCCGGCCGTCTTGGGAGAGTTCGTCTGGACGGGCTTCGACTATCTCGGCGAGCCCACGCCCTATAACAAGGACGCCACCAATCTCCTCAACTATTCCGACCTCGCCGCGCGCGAACGCGCCGCCCGGGAGCTGGCTGAGCTCGGCAAGATCCGGTCGCCATCCCGCTCAAGCTATTTCGGCATCGTGGATCTCGCGGGATTCCCCAAGGACCGCTACTACCTCTATCAGGCCCGCTGGCGCCCCGATCACCCGATGGTTCATCTGCTCCCGCACTGGACCTGGCCGGGCCGGGAGGGCGAAATCACCCCCGTTCACGTCTATACCTCCGGCGATGAAGCCGAACTTTTTCTCAACGGCCAGTCCCTTGGCCGGAAAAAACGCGGCCCGCGCGACCACCGCCTGCGCTGGGACGAGGCAAAATACCAACCTGGCGAACTTCGCGTTGTCGCCTACAAAAAGGGGGCCCAATGGGCCGAGGCCGTACAACGCACCGCCGGTCCGGCCGCCCGCCTCACACTCTCCGCCGAACGCCCTGCGCTTCGCGCCGATGGCACCGATCTGGCCTTTGTCACCGTCCGTGTGGAAGACGCCGCCAGCGGCTTCGTCCCACGGTCCAAGCACGCGTTGCGCTTCACCGTCACCGGCCCTGCAGTCCTGATCGCCACCGACAACGGCGACGCCACCGACCATACCTCCTTCCAGTCGCCGGACCGCAAGGCCTTCAATGGTCTCGCGCTCGGCATCGTCCGCGCCCGACCCGGCGCCACCGGGGAAGTCTCGGTCAAAGTCGAAGGCGACGGTCTCGGTTCAGCCTCACTCGTGTTGCGACTCGAATAGCCGGCGCAAACCGGCCGGATTCTCCGCACTCCCCTGCCCCAGTTGGCATCTCGCCGCGGCCGCTGTCCTGCGCATTTATGGACTGGTATTTCGCATTTATCCAATATGACGCAACCGGCTTTGCGGGTATTCTGAGCCTTGCCCCGCACGCCCCGACGCTTGTGCACCCGCGCGCCGCCCACGCACCCGCCCCTGACCGTGGGAGTGTCCGCGGTTTTCCCCCGTCAGTCTTTTCCCTCCGTCCTTCCCGTTCCCCTCTATGAAACGCTTCTCGCAAAGCCGTCCGGCTTCATTCGCGCCTGGAACTCTCCGTATCGCCATACTGGCGGCGGGGGCCGCGACGCTCTTCCTCGCCCCTTGGGCCAACGCCCAGGTTTGGGATGCCCAAGCCGCCCCCAACCTCAACTGGTCCGCCGCAACAAACTGGAGCACCGATGCCGCGCCGGTCGCCGGCGGTGTGGTCACGTTCAACACGGTCGGCACCGCGCCCGTCGGCACGACGACTAACCTCGTCGATACCAGCTTCTCTATCGGTACCCTGGGCTTCACCCAGACCGGGGGCTCCGCCGCCGTGCATACCACGCAGATCGCCGCCGGACAGACGCTCACGGTGACTGGCACTGGCACCGCCCTGTCCTTTGGCATCGTCGCGAATGCCACCACCAATGACTCGACCACCGTATTCACCGGCCCGGGCGCTTTCGCCATCACCGGCGGCACGGCTGCGAATATCAACGTCGGCGTCCCCACCGGTGCGACATTCACCTCCGGAAACGCCGTCGGCACGCACATCTTCGACATGTCGGGCCTGTCCGCTTTCACGGCCGACGCAGGGGTCTTCAACATTGGCGTCGGCAATCAGGGTTTCTATTCTCAGGCCGGCATGGTGAAACTGCCGCCTACCGGCTCGATCACCGCAACGACCCTTTCGGTCGGCACGGCCAACGCTAACGGCGTTACCGCCCCCGTCACTTCGCTCCTTGAGCTGGGCCAGACCGCAACCCTCCACGCCAACACGATCACGATTGGCGCCGGCAAGAGCAACGCTTCGCTCAATTTCCGCAGCGGGCTGACCGGTGCGACCGTAGCCATCGCCGACCGCGCCGGCACCGGGGCCGCCAACCTAAACATCGGCATCCATAACATCTCCTCTTCCGCGAATCCTGTCGGTACCGTGGACTTCACCGGCGGCACCGTCGCCGCCAGTCTGGGCACAATCACGCTCGGCGGCACCCGCAGCAACGCTGGCACCGCCGGCAGCGGCACGGGAAACCTGATCTTCGGCGCGGGCTCGTTCACCGCCACGGTGATCAACGTCGGCAATGCCAACGCCAACCTCGGCACCGCCACCGGCAATGTGACCCTGACGGCAAACGCGGGCACGCTCACCGCCGGCACGGTCGTGGTGGGCAAAGGATCTACCACCGGCAACGGAGTTGCCACCGGCACCTTCACTCAAAACGGCGGCACTGCGGCCATCACCACCCTGCGCGTCGGCGACAAGCCCGGCAGCGGCACCGGAGTCGTCACCGGCACCTACAACCTCTCAGGCGGCATCCTCAAAGCCGCGACTATCCAAACCGGCACCTCCAACACCGGCGCTTCCGTCAACCGGGCCTTTAATTGGACTGCGGGCACGATCCAGAATCTCGATGCCTCCACCGATCTCGCAATCGGCGGGATCGTTCTAACCACCACCACCGCCGGCCCCCATACGTTCTTGGCCGACCCGGGTCGATCAATCACGGTCAGCAGCGGCCTCACCGGCACGGGCGGCATCACCAAGACCGGCGACGGCACGCTCGTTCTAACGGGTGCCAACACCCAGGCCGGAAACACTTTGGTCAATGCCGGCAGCCTCACCCTCGCGGACAACGCCTCGCTGAAGTTCACGATTGGTACAGCGAACACGAATAACAAGGTGACCGGCACCGGTGCCTTTGCCATCGATGGTGACTTCGATTTCGATCTCACCGGTGCGAGCACGACACTCGGCGCCGCCTGGCAGATTGTTGACGCTTCCACGCTCGCGGAGACCTACGGCCCGAGCTTCTCGGTCCTGGGCTTCGCCGCTTCCGCCGGCAAATGGGTGAAACCTGCCAACAGCACCTTCTACGAGTTCGACCCCGCCACGGGCCTCCTGCGCGTGATCTCGGATCCCGGCATCTCCTATCCTCCGCCGACCTTCACCCTGGGCCAATATAACGAAACCTATCCTGTCGGCGCGAATCTCGCGTTGAGCGTCAGTGCTTCCGGCACCGGCAGCCTGACCTATCAGTGGTATTATCAGGCGAATTCCGGCGCCACCCCCGTGGCCATCTCCGGCGCGACCTCCGCCAGCTACACCGTGAGCAACGCCAGCGGTGCCGCCACGGGAATCTATTCCGTGGTCGTGACGGATCACGCCGCCGAAGCCTCCGGACAGCCGCCGACCACCGCCGCGGCCACCTTCCCGCTTATCTCGGTCGTCCCCGTTGCGAATCTGGTGGTCGCCTACCATCGCTTCGAGGAAGGCACGGTCGGACAAACCGCATCGAACGCTAACGATTCTTCCATCTCCGGTGCCAACCCGCTCTTGAGCGGATCTAACAGCCCCCTGTTTAGCGACGATGTGCCGCTCACCTCGGTCCCCTCCACCTCCGCGGCCAACGCCCGCTCGGTTGCCTTTGGCTTGGCGAATATCCAGTCCTTCGTCGCTTCCACCGGCGGAGCCCTCGCCTCCACCGGCTTCAAAAACTTCACCATAGAGGCTTTCGCGAAGTTCTCCACCGTCAGCGGCGTCTCGACCATCGTGGGCCGCGACGACAGCGACAATCCCGGCCAGGGTGCCGGCGGAAACGCGCTCTTCTACCTCCAACGCAGCGGCAGCGGCTTCCGTGTCGAGTTGGTGGACCGCAGCGGCGCCATCCTGAGCGCTTCGGCTACGAGCGGCGCCGTCATCAACCGCTGGTATCACCTTGCCGCCGTGGGCGACGCCATCGCCGGCACAGTCACTCTCTACGTGAACGGTCAGCCGGTCGGCAGCGCCACCGGCTTCACCGGCCTCCTCGTGCCCACCCCCGGCTCCGACACGCCGTGGACGGTCGGACGCGGCGATTTCAACGCCGCCGACACCGATGCCATGCGCGGCTGGATCGACGAGGTTCGCTTCACCGATGCCGCCCTCTCCAGCCAAGGATTCCTCAATGCCAAGGGCGGCGTGGCTATCGTTCCGCCCGTCGTCTCCGTTTCGCCCGCTGGCCAGACCATACGTCCCGGCGGTTCCGCTTCCTACACCGTGACCGCGACCTCTCAGATGAGCGGTACTCTGAGCTACCAGTGGTATAAGAACGGCACTCCGCTTTCCGGCCAGACAGGCCCCTCGTTGAATCTCAACGGTGTCACGAGCACGGCGGACGGCGTGTATTCCGTCGTGGTGACCGATTCAGCCAGCGTCAGCACCGGCACTCCGATCTCAAGCACGGCCACCGCGCTCCTGCGAGTACTCGACGTCCCCCTGACCAGCCGCGCCATCGGGCTCAACTTTGTCGGCGCGGCCGTCAACAACGTGAATTTCTCCTCTGTACTTGGCACGGCGGGCACCGAAGCCGCCGGTTTCGTTCCGACCATCGGATGGAACGATTCGGCCACCGAGACTGCCATCGCCTCGCAAAGTTCTCCGCTGCTCCTGCAGGAAAGCAACGGCTCCACCGCGGCAGGCACAACGGCAACCTGGACGTCGGTCGGCGCCTGGTCCGCCCGGACCGGCACCGGCGATCCTTCGGTCAAGACCCCCGATGCCCGCCTCCTGCACGGCTACATCGAATCGCGCCTCGATCCTGGTGCCACGGTGAACCTTTCCAACATCCCCTACTCGACCTACGACGTTTACATCTACGTCGCGGGCGGCACCAACGGGACGGTCGGCCGTATCTCCATCGATCGCGACGCACCGTTCCGCTACTATCGCGTGCTCCAGCATGACGCCTACCTGCCGGCCACCACGCCGACCGCGGGCAACCCCTACTCCGTGCCCGCGATGATCGGCGATTCCGACAGCCGTATCGCGGCGCTTACCGCTCCCCCCGCGACCTTTGTGCGCTTCACGGACGTGACCGGCTCGAGTCTCACCATCACGGCGACTGACTCGGTCTTGAACGCGAACTCGGGCGGGATCGCAGCGATCCAGATTGTGGACCGCAGCAGCACGCTGGCGGCCCCCACCGGTCTCAGCGGCACACCCGGCGGCGGCCAGGTTGCTCTCAGTTGGAACGCCTCGGCCGGCGCGAACACCTACACGGTGCGTCGCTCGACCAACCCCGACTCCGGATATGCGGTGGTGGCCAGCGGCCTGACGACCACAGGTTACACCGACACCGGACTGCCCGGCGGCGTCGCCTACTATTACGTGGTGTCCGCCTCGACGGCCAGCCCTGCGACGGAAAGCGTTTACTCCGCCCCGGTCTCGACCACTCCGACCACCGGCCTCACGCCGCTCCAGTCTTGGCGTCAGGACAACTTTGGCACCTCCGCCAACAGCGGTGACGCCGCCAACGCTGCGGATCCCGACAAGGACGGCCAATCGAACCTCCTGGAGTATGCCTTGGGCACCAACCCAAACACGGCCGGTGCCCTTCCGGTGACGGTAGCCCGGTCGGGTGCCTTCCTCACGTTGAGCTTTCCACGGATCGCCGACCCGAGCCTGGTCTACATGATCGAAGCGAGCGACACCCTCGGCAGCTGGAGCACCGCCCATACCTATCCGGCCTTTGGCGGCACCGGCACCACGACCTACACCGACACGGTCTCTCTGACCAGCCAGTCGCGCCGCTTCCTGCGCTTGGTCGTGACTGCTCCCTGAGTTCCTTTATCCCGCCCGGTCGCCGCCAAGGGGTGGCGCCGGGCTCTTTTTCCTCCGATGAATGCCCGACTGTTTTCGCTGATGATCTTGTCTGTCCTGTCGGCCGCAGCCCAACCTGCCCCGCCAGCCCCCGCGTCTGAAATTCCGATCACCAAAGAGTCGCCCAAGCTGCACGTAGTGAGAAACGGCGGTGAAGTCCTTCTTAGCTGGGAGCTTCCGCTTCCCGCTGAAGTCAGAACCGTCGAGGTCTATCGCAACGACACGGAGTTCGTCAAAGGACGAAAGCGCGTGACGGCCACCCGCAACGACCGTGCCTATGATATCCTCCCCGAGCCCCAGAACCGTTACTGGTATTGGCTTAAGATACTTCTTGTCGACGGGCAGACCGTCAATGTCGGTCCCGTTGTCACGCCCTCACCCGCGGTATGGACGCCCTGACACACCCTTGTCCTCTTCGGTCCCCGGGAGAGCGTTCATAACCCGAAGTCGCTGGTTCCCCCCCGCTCCCAACCTTCCGCACAAATCGGCCAACGATAAGCCGCAAACTTACAAAAATGCAGCTCCTCTTCTCCGACCAGCGCACCGGGAACGTCGCCCGCACGCAGTTCCTCGCCGACGCCACCAGCGGCGGCAATCTCTCCGCCGAATTCTCGACCGCCTCCGCCACCTCGGTGATCGGCATCTTCTCGGCCAGCGCCCTGACGCAGGACAACTTCATCTTCCCCGGCCTGGGCACCACCAATCCCAACGGCACGACAGTCGCCGCCTTCACCCTGTACAGCGCGACGGCCATCCCCGAGCCCTCGACCTGCGCTAGCCGTTCGCGTCGCCGCTGAGCACCGCCTGCGGCCGAAGCCGCTCACCCTCCGAGGCCGACCGCCCGAGCCGGTCGGCCTTTTTCCCCTCGTTCCGCCGCTCCCTTCCCCCTCCGCGTTTTCCCCGTGTTCACTCCCCTTTCGATTTCCTCCCACCGGCCCGAAGGCTTCCGCCTCGCGGCGCGTCGCCTCCGTGCCGCCCTTGTCTACGCCGTCGCTTGCGCCTCGTCGTCGCTGCTCGCCGCGTATGTGATGCCGGACCTGCCCCCGATGCCCTCCATCCCCGCGGCGCAGCAGGTTAACTCCGTGCCGCTTGACAACATCAACACCTTTCCCGAGGTGAAGCTGAACTTCCCCATCGCCTCGGGCCCCGTTGGGCCCACTTGGTCCTCGATCGCCTCGCATCTGCCCGCGGACTCCGCCCAATTGCGCGCGGCCAAGTTCGGCATTTGGGTGCATTTCGGCCCGCAGGCCGCCGGCGAGAGCGGCGACTGGTATGCCCGCCGCCTCTACACTCCGGGCACCACAGCCTACAACAAGCACCTCTCCCGCTACGGCCATCCTTCCGAGGTCGGTTACAAGGAGGTCCTACGCGACTGGAATCCCACCGGGCTGGATCCCGCCGGGCTGGTCTCACTCTACCATCAGGCCGGCGCGCGCTTCCTCCTTATCCAAGGCGTGCATCACGATCAATTCGACCTCTGGAACTCCCGCTACCAGCCTTGGAACGCCACCCGCCTCGGGCCGCACCGGGACATCCTCGGCGAACTCACCACCGCGGCCCGCTCCGCCGACATGGCCTTCGGCATCACCTTTCACCACGAATATTCCTGGTGGTGGTGGCAGACCGCCTTCAACGCCGACACCAGCGGTGCCAAGGCCGGCGTCCCCTATGACGGCCGTCTCACGCTCGCCGACGGCGCGGGCAAATGGTGGGAAGGCCTCGACCCCCGCCTGCTGTATGGCATCGACCTGCGCGAATACCAGGGCGTGGCCTCCGCCGCTGCGACCGACTGGAGCCCTCCGCCCGCCGGCCTCTTCAGCGGCCATCTCGATTACGCCCATTGGTATAGCACCTGGTGGGCGCTGCGCATGATCGACGCCATCGAGCAATACGACCCCGACTTCGTCTACACCGACGGCACCTCCTCGCAGCCCTTCAGCGGCGGCGGCACCGGCACTGGCTACAAGTCCGACGCCATGCAGCGCGTCCTCGCACACCTGGCCAACCGTGCCATCGAGCGTCGTGGCTCGGTGAATACGCATGCTGTGGTCAAATTCCATTCCGGCGACCGCCTCACTACGACCTTCGAGAACAACTTCCCCTCCGGCATCAAGAGCGACCAGCCCTGGATCGGCGAGGTTCCCGTCGGCGACTGGTTCTACGGCCCGGGCTTCAACTACAACCCCGGCATGGTCATCCGCTACCTGCTGGAGTGCGTCTCGCGCGACGGCGCCGCCGCCATCTGCGTCGCCCTGAAGCCCGACGGCACCCTCGACGCTGGCAGCACTTCCATGCTCCAGTCGGTCGGCCAGTGGATGACCATCAACGGCGCCGGCATCTACGGCAGCCGCGCCTGGGCGAAGCATCGCGAGGGCTCCCGCACCCTGCCCTTCGGCAAGCTCGGCAGCACCCAAGCCAACTACGCCTTCACCGCCTCCGACTTCCGCTTCACCGTCGGCGCCGACGGCTGCCTCTACGTTTACTGCATGACGGTGCCCGCCCCGGGCACGCAGTTGCGCATCGCCTCGCTCGGCACCGCCGCCGGCCTGCTCGCCGCGCCCATCGAGCAGGTTTCGCTTCTCGGGAGCGCCGCGCCTCTCACCTGGACCCAGCAGTCCGACGCGCTCGTCATCACCTGTCCCGCGTCCATGCCCTTTCAGACCGCCGTCGGCTTCAAGATCGGCCCGGTGACAGCCGTGGGAATCGCGCCTCCGGCC
Organism: uncultured Akkermansia sp.; assembly: GCA_966250295.1. GTDB lineage: Bacteria > Verrucomicrobiota > Verrucomicrobiia > Opitutales > Opitutaceae > IMCC26134_A. Next base: position 38,515 of record CBINGR010000009.1, read on the forward strand.
AATGTCGACGCCGACTCGTTGCCCGACCGGATAAACCTTGCCTGGAGCGCGCCCGGCGATGCCACTTTCAGCATCTCCCGCGGCATGGATGGCGCCGGCCCCTTCACCACGCTCGCCACCGGGGTGACCACGCCCGCCTACAGCGATACCAGCGCCGTCCCCGGCACGCTCTATTATTACACCGTCACCGCTCACGCCAACGGCCTGGATTCCAACCCCTCCGCGCCCGTCGCGGGCATCGCGATCGGCGGCGGCACGCCCACCTGGACCACCGCCGATATCGGCGCGGTCGGCGCGGTCGGCTCCCTCCAGCAATCGGGTGATGTGCTCGTGATCGAAGGGTCGGGCGCCGACATATGGGGCAACTCCGATGAATTCCGCTTCGTTTACCAGGCGATGACCGGTGACTGCGCCGTCACCGCTCGTGTGGTCAGCCAACAAAACACCTCCGGCTGGGCCAAGGCCGGCGTCATGATCCGCCAGTCGCTCGACGCCAACTCCGCCTACACGCTCAACTTCGTCTCCCCTTCCAACGGCGTGGCGTTCCAGCGCCGCGCCACCGCCGGCGGCGCGGCCGGCGGCGTCAGCGAAAATGCCGGCGTTGCCGCGCCCCAGTGGGTCCGCCTTCTGCGTTCGGGAAACACCTTCAGCGCCTACCACTCCGCCGACGGCGTCAGCTGGACCCTCCAGAACACGACCACGGTCACGATGACCGGCACCGTCTATGCCGGCCTCGCGGTTTGCAGCAACAACGACGGCACGCTCAACCAGGTCATCGCCACCGATCTGGTCGTGGGCCCGCTGCCGCCGCCCGACCGGCCGACCCAGGTCGCAGGCTTCGGCGGCAACACCCAGGCTTCACTCACCTGGGCGACATCGACCGGCGCCGCCAGCTACACCGTCCAGCGCGCCACCGTGGCGGGCGGCCCCTACACGACCGTCGCGAGCGGGCTCACCACCACGCTTTACACCCAGCCCGGCCTGACCAACGGGACCACCTACCACTACGTTGTTCTGGCGGTGAACACCAACGGCGCCAGCGTTCCCTCCGTCCCCGTTTCCGTGACTCCGGCCCCGCTCTCTCTACCTGGCGGCTGGACGCAACAAGACGTCGGCGCGGTCGCGGCGGTGGGCGGCGGCGGCTATTCCAACCGCTCCTTCCTGCTCACCGGTTCCGGTGCGGATGTGTGGTTTGCCGAAGACGAGATTCACTACGCCTACGTCCCGGTCTCCGGCGACTGCTCCATCACCGCCCGCGTGCGCTACCTGCAAAACGTCCATCCCAACGCCAAGGGAGGCGTCATGATCCGCGAGTCCCTGACCACCGGCTCCGCCCACGCCATGGTCAACCTCACCCCAACCGTCGGCGTGGAGTTTATCCGCCGCACCGCCACGGGCGGCGGGACCTCCGCCGCCGCCACCAGCGGTCTCGTCGCGCCGCACTGGGTGCGCCTCACCCGCGTGGGCAACACCTTCACCGCCTACCAGTCGCTCAACGGCTCCACTTGGACCATGGTCGGCTCCCCGACCACCGTGACGATGGGCGCCGCCGCCTACATGGGCCTGGCCATTAACAGCCATCTCGACGGCACGATTTGCCAGGCCTGGTTCGACGAAGTGGCCACCACGCCCGCCAGTTTGCCTCCGCCCGCGCCGACCGGACTCGCCGCCACCGCCGGCGACGCCCAGGTCGGGCTCACCTGGGCCGCCGCCTCCACTGCGACGAGCTACACCGTAAAACGTTCCGCTTCCGCCGCCGGCCCGTATGCCGCCATCGCGAGTGGGCTTTTCTCCACCGCCTACACCGACACCGGCTTGGTCAACGGCACGACCTACTACTACACGGTGAGCGCCGCCAACGGGTTCGGTGTCGGTGACGCCTCCCCGCCCGTTTCCGCCCAGCCGCTGAGTGCCGCGATGAGCTGGCGGCTTGAGAACTTCGGAACTTCCGACGCCACCGGCCTCGCGGCCAACGACGCCGATCCCGATGGAGACGGCCGCGCCAACCTCGCCGAATACGCCTGCGGCTCGTCCCCGCTTTCGGCCGACTCCGCCCCGCTGACCGTCGCCGGCACGAGCTCGGACGGCGTGCCGCACCTCACCCTGACCTTCACCCGCCGCAGCCCCGCCGTCGCGGACACCGTGATCGAGGCCAGCTCCGAACTCGTCGGCTGGACGCCCATCGCCACCCTCCCGCTCGGCCTCGATGTCTGGAGCGGAACCGCCACCGTGAACGAGACCCCCGCCAGCGAATTGATCAGCATCACCGTCGAAGATCCTGCCACGCTCGAAGGCAACGTCCGCCGCTTCCTGCGCGTCCGCTTCACCGCCCCCTAATCCAGTTCTGTTGAAAGCGAATTGGGCCAAAAAAGACGCACGAGGCGCCAAAATTGCCTTCTTTTTGCGCCTTCTGCGCCTCTTTGCAGCCATTCTTCTCTGTCTCACGGATAGTTGCCGCCCTCGTCTCCAAGCTGACCATCGCTCACTCAACGCTTTAGCCGCCAACACGTAGCCTCGGCCGCTTATTGCGTTGGGGGCGTGGCACAGGCATTCCTGCCTGTGTTCCGTATCCCTTGCTTCCGCCCCGTCCAGGCCACGCACCGCACAACCCCGCAACCGGACGCACCCACCCGTTAACTCAAGCCACCATGTCCTCCGCCCCCTCCGCGCCCCCCTCGGTCTTCCGTCGTTCCATCCTAGGGGTTCTCTCTTCCTCCCTCCTCCTCGCGTGCGCCGCGCCCCTCGCCTCGCACGCCTCCGTGTGGGTTCCCGAAAACACAGCCCACACGCCCACCGACACCCCTGCCGAGCACGAAGCCAAGATGGGTTGGTGGCGCGACGCCCGCTTCGGCATGTTCATCCACTGGGGCCTCTACGCCGTCCCCGCCGGCGAATGGAACGGCCGTCGCATCCGCGGCATCGGCGAATGGATCCTTAAGGACGCGTCCATTCCCGTCGCCGACTACCAGGCTCTCGCCGCCCAATTCAATCCGCAGCAGTTCGACGCCGACCAGTGGGTCGCAATCGCGAAGAACGCCGGCATGAAATACATCATCATCACCGCCAAGCATCACGACGGCTTCGCGATGTTCCGCTCCGAGTCCCATCCCTTCAACATCTACGACGCCACGCCCTTCAAGCGCGACCCCCTTGCCGAACTCGCCGCCGCCTGCCGCAAGGCCGGCATGAAATTCGGCTTCTACTACTCGCACGACCAAGACTGGACCACCCCCGGCGGCGCCGTCATCGGCAAAACGTGGGACAAGGTCCAGGAGGGCGACTTCGAGGACTATCTCCGCACCAAGTCCATCCCTCAGTTCAAGGAACTCCTGAACAACTACCAGCCCGCTCCCGACGTCATCTGGTTCGACACTCCCACCACCGAGATGACGCCCGAACTCGCCCGCCAGTTCATCGACCTCATCAAGCCCGCCCACCCGAATCTCATCTGGAACGAACGCCTTGGCGGCGGTTTTAAGGGCGACTACCGCACCCCCGAAAACCACATCCCCGCCAACGGCATGAAGAGTCGCGACGGCCAGCCCGAAGACTGGGAGGTCTGCATGACCATGAACGGTACCTGGGGGTTCAAAAAGCACGACCACAGTTGGAAATCCCCCGAGGTTCTCGTCCGCAACCTCATCGACATCGCCAGCAAGGGCGGCAACTTCCTCCTCAATGTCGGTCCCACCGCCGAGGGCCTCATCCCCGCGCCCAGCGTCGAGCGCCTTGCCGAGGTCGGCCGCTGGCTCTCCGTCAACGGGGAATCCATCTACGGCACCACCGCCGCCCCCTTCAGAAAACAGCCGGCCTGGGGCCGTATCACCCGCAAGGGCAACACGCTTTATCTCCACGTCTTCAACTGGCCGAAAGACGGCAAGCTCACTCTCCTCGTCGCCAACGCCGCAACCTCGGCCCGCCTCCTCGCCGCCCCCGCCGCGCGCCTCACGACCGCCTCCACCGAGCGCGGACTCGAAATCATCCTCCCTGCCGCCGCCCCCGACCGCATCAACACCGTCGTCGCCGTTACCCTGGACGGTCCCCCCGTGGAAATCGCCCCGCCCCCGATCACCCAAGCCGACGACGGCACGCTGACCCTCCAGGCCGCCGCCGCCGAAATCGTCGGCGACAAACTCAAACTCGAAGACGGCCACGAACCCAACCTCGGCTGGTGGAGCGACACCCGCTCCCACGCCACGTGGACGGTCAGCATCACCCGCCCCGGCGTCTTCACGCCCGCCCTGCTAAGTGCCTGCGACACCCCAAACGCCGGCAGCGAATTCACCCTCGCCTTCGGCGACCAGTCCGTCACCGGCAGCGTGGCCGACACCGGTGGTTGGAAAAACTACCGTGCCGTCCCCCTCGGCCTACTCCGCATCGACCGCCCCGGCACCTACACCGTCTCCCTCAAAATCACGCGCAAAGCCGCCGGCAACGTTATGAACCTCCGCGCGATCACCCTCGCTCCCGCCGCGCCCTGATCTAAAGTGGCACAGACATTCCTGTCTTTGTTCGGATTCAACCGAAGCTGCCGCGTCGTGCCGGCGAGCCGGACGCCCATCAGTGACAACCTTTCGCCCGCCTCCCGTACCCGACCATGCTTCATTGCTTCCTTCCCCGCATTTTCCCCGCGGCTCTTCTCGGCTTCCTGTTTGCCCTCGACGTCGCGCGGGCGGAGAGCCCACAGGACGCGCAGATCCCGTCGCCGGCCCCCGCCCTCGTGCTGGACATGGTTCACCACAATCCCGGCGAAGCGAAATTTCCCACGCGCTTCACCGACCCCGCGCGTCTTCGCGACTGGGGCTTTCGCGGCAACGTGCCCCGCGAGTTTGTGCAGTGCGCGATTACGTTCGAGACCTACGATCCGGCCGTCTGCCCACCCGACAGCACTGAACGCGCCTGGGTGGAGGAACAGGCCCGGATGATCGACCGACTGGTCGCGTCCATGGCGGAGGCGGGACTCACCTGCTATCCCTTTACCGACTTCATCGTCCTGCCCAAGCGTCTGGTGAAAAAATACCGGGCCGACCTCTGCGACGCCAAAGGCCGCATCGACGTCTCCCGTCCGAAAACCAAAGAGATCCTCCGCGCGCAGATTGCCGGAGTCTTCGAGCGTTTTCCCGATCTCGGAGGCCTCACCGTGCGCCATGGCGAGACCTATCTTCACGACCTTCCTCATCACACCGGCGGCAATCCCATCCTGCAGGGCTCCGACAGCCACGTCGCGCTCATCGAGCTCCTCCGCGAGGAGATCTGCGTGAAACGCGGCAAACGCCTGTTCTACCGCACCTGGGACTTCGGCGGACTTCACGACCGGCCGGACTATTATCTCGCCGTCAGCGACCGCATCGAGCCGCACCCGCTGCTCGCGTTTTCCATCAAGCACCAACGCGGCGATTTCCACCGTCTCTCAGTCTTCAACCCCTGCCTCGGTCTCGGTCGCCACCCGCAGATCGTCGAGGTCCAGTGCCAGCTCGAGGCCTACGGCAAAGGCGCCTACCCCTATTACAACGGCCAGGGAGTTATCAACGGCTGGCCGGAATATTCCCGCACCATGCGCGACGTCCCGGCCAAGCAACCCCGCGGGCTGCGCGATTTCGTGCGCGACGCGCGCTACACCGGCACCTGGACCTGGTCTCGCGGCGGAGGCTGGATGGGCCCCTATCTGCCCGACGAGTTCTGGTGCGAATTAAACACCTATGTCATCGCCCGCTGGGCGCAGGATCCCACGCGGAGCGAAGCCGAGGTATTCGAGGAATTCGCCCGCCGCGTCGCCGGACTCCAAGACCCAGCCGACATCGCCCGCCTGCGCGAGATCGCCCTGCTCTCCGAGTCCGCCGTCCTCCTTTCGCAGAACAGCCTCGTGCATCCGATCGACGTCTGGTGGAACCGCGACGACACCTTCGCGGATATCACTGGCGAGATGCGCAAGGTCCGCGCCGCGGGATTCACTGATGCTTTTCTCGCCGAAAAGGCCGAGGCCTCCGCCAAATGGCGCCGCATCGAAGCTCTGGCCTCGGAGATGCGCGTGCCCGACGCGCGACGCGGCGAGTTCATCCGCGTCTCCTGCGTTTACGGCCGCATCAAGGCCGAGCTCATCGAGCAGATGTGCCGCGTAATGCTCCTCGGCCTCGCCGCGCGGGAAAAGGCGGTGGCGGATCCCGACGTCGCCACCGCCCTCGCCCGCTATGACACGCTCTGGGCCGAGTGGCGCCGGCTCCGCGCAGACCACCCCGATACGTGCCCCACGATCTACACCGATCGTGCGTTCAGTTTCGCGGGCGGCGCCCCTGGCCACCGCCCCGGCATGGGCGCGGCGATCGACACCTTCCGGCAACCCTGAATCCCAGGCAGGATCAGCGACTCGCGACAGGACGCCGGCGCGGCCCGGAGGCGGCGCGTCTTGGTTGGCAGGCTTCGGGTTGGTTTGCGGTCCGGGGAGCGCATGCGTCTCGCATGCTGAGGACGGCGTCCCGGCGTCCTCTCGGAGCGCCCGGCGCAGCCCCCGGGACGGGCGCGCTCCCCGGACCACAGGCCACCGAACCGACTCGACCTCGGGGGTCGTTCATCTTTGGGTTTCCGGAGGCGAAAACGCCCGCAGACGCCCCCTTTTCGCCAACGGGCTTCTCTTACGGATTCGAGGAGGAGACGCGAAGGCGGAGGAATCGGCGCGGGGACGCGGAGAGCGAGGAGTTGTCGGGGACGATGACCACACCCTCGGTGTTGTCCGAACCGGTGCTCGCCCAGATGACCGTCCACTCGACAAGATCAGGCGACGCCTCCACCGCATAGATCAGATTCGGATCTGCGATCCGCTCGAAAACCAGCTGCAGAACGCCCTCCGATACTTGCAACTGATACGGAGCCGCCGTGGCGACATCTGGGGCGGAGCCCAGGGCATACTCGAGAAGGTTAACGAGCCCGTCGCCGTCGTGATCGGCCGAGTCCGCGCTCGCGCCGTTGTTCGCGGACGAGCCGAAGTGGGTGAGACGCCAGCTCTCGATCGGCGTGAGCGGGACAAGGGGTGTCGCCGAGGCCTCCGCCGAGTCGCCGCTCTCCGCGATGCCTTTGAATGCGGAAATCACATAGTGGTAGGTCGTTCCGTTCTCTCGTCCGGCGTCGGTGTAGTTGGATCCGGATACATTGCTCGTGATGGTGACGTAGGGGCCTCCGGATACGAGGGCACGTCTCACGGTGTAGCCGGTGGCGCCGGCGACCGCGTTCCAGCTCAACGCGACCTGCTGGTTTCCGGGGGCGGCCTCGAGTCCGGAGGGAGCGGCCGGAGGCGTGGCGAGTTCGGCGATCTGGGCGGCGCTCGAGGCCCCCTTCATGATGCGGAAGTCGTCCAGCGCGCCGTTGAAATAAGGGTCGACGCCGATCGGGGAACGGCCGAGGTAGGCGCGCGTGATGCCGCCGAGGGCGGCCGGGTTGAGCGTCATGGCGTTGTTGGTGCCGACGACGTTGCCGTTGACGTAGAGGCGACCGCTTGATCCGGACAGGGTGACGGCGACGTGCGACCAGACTCCGCTGGGCAGGGGCGCGGTTCCCGAGATACGCTGGGTGCCGCCAGAACCGGCGGAGGTGATGCCGAAGCTGACGGCGCTGCCGTTGCTCGGGGTGAGAAACAGGTAGGCCCCGGAGCTGAAGGTGGGCGTAACGTTGTTGCCGATGTCGAAGATGCGGGAAAAGGTGCCGGTGTTTTCGGGCCTGACCCAAGCCGTGATGGTGAAGTCGATGAGGTCGTTCAACACGCTGGCGGGAAGGGTGAGATGCTGGGAGGACGCGGCGGTGAAGCGGATCGCGTTGCCGAGCCGGCCGGTTTCCCTGGCGGGGCCGTTGACGAGCGTGGCGGTTTGTCCTCGTCCACTGGAGTCGGTGGCGAGGGTGCCGGAGGTCTCGTCGAATCTGAGGTGGGCGCGCAGAATGCCCGGAGTGGCCGAGGCCTCCGCCGAGAGCGGGCTTTCGCCGCGGGCGTTGGAGCCGGTGACGACGTAGTGGTAGGTCGTGCCGTTGCTCAGCCCGGTGTCGGTGTAGGTCGTGCCGGTGAGACCGGCGGCGAGAGCGGCGTAAGGGCCGCCGCTGGTGGCGGCGCGCATCACGCGGTAGGAAGTCGCTCCGTCGGCGAGCGCCCAGTTCAGACCCACTTTCCCGTCGTCAGGGATCGCGGTGAGCGTGTCGGGGGCTTCGGCGACGGGATTGGCGAGCGCGGTGAGTTCGCCGGCGGAAAGCGCCCGGACGTAGATGCGGAAGTCGTCCACGGAACCGTTAAAATACGGGTCGGCGCTGAACTGGGATCGGCCAAGGTAGTTTTGCGTCGTGATACCGAGGTCGGAGGGTTTGAGGGTCATCGTCGTATTCGTCCCGACCAAGTTGCCGTTGATATACATCCGCCCGGTGGTGCCGCTGAGCGTCACGGCGACATGCGTCCAGGTGTCGATCGGCAGCGCCGCCGAGCTCGTAATGGTTTGCTCGCCGGTCGAAGGAGTTCGGATGCCGAAACGCATTTTGGCCGCGCCAGATCCGGTCGCATGCTGTGTCGTGAGGAACAGGTAGTTCGTCGTGCCGCTTCCGAAATCAAACATGCGCGCCCAGGTGGCGAAGGTCGAAACCCGCACCCACAGCGAAACGGTGAAGTCGTTGAGTTCGCTCACGAGTCCCGCGGGCAAAGTGGCGTGCTGCGAAGAGGCGCTCGACAGGGTGAGGGCGTTTTTGAGGACGCCCGGGGCAAAGGTCGGCCCGTTGACGAGGGTCGCGTTCCGGTTGTTGCCACTGGAGTCGGCGGACACGGTTCCCGAGCTTTCGTTGAAAGTGAGGCGCGCCACCAGATCGGATGTCGTCACGGCGGCTTCGTTTGAGGGGGCGCTCTCTCCGTGTGGATTGCTCGCCGTAACGACGTAGTAGTAGGCCATACCGTTGGCGACGGTGGCGTCCGTGTAGGACGCGCCGGCCAGGCCGGTGGCGACCGCCGTGTAGGGCCCGCCGCTGACTGTGGCGCGTTTCACGTTGTAAGTGGATGCATTCACAACGCCCGTCCAATCCAGACTCACACGCGTCCCGAAGCTGCCGCCCGCCAAATCGTAGGGAGGCGGTGGCGGCGAGTTCATCACCAGCGCCAGGACCTCCGATGGAGAGAGGCCGCGGGTATAGAGGCGGAAGTCATCCACGCGTCCTTTGAACAGGGGGTCGGAAAACTGGCTCTTACCGAGGAAGTTTTTCGTCAGATCGAGATGGGCCGGGTTGTTCCAGAACAACATCTTTCCCCGGGCCGTGCCGTTCACGTAGAGCGTTGCCCAATTGCCGGAGAAAGTCACGGCCACATGCGCCCACCGGTCTCTCTCGGGAGCCGGGATGTCGAACCCTTGGGTGGATCCGTTTCGGCACAAATTGAAACGGAGCGCGCCGTTCACGAGGGTCAGTATCACGTAGTTGGAGGTGCCGTTTCCGAAATCGAAGATTCGCTGCCAGTTCGCGTCGGAGCTTTGCCAGACCCAAGCCGCGACGGTGAAGTTGCGAAGACCGACGCCCGAGAGCGGCTGCAGGGTGCCGAAATTAGCGGCGCCGTCGAACGCAAGGGCTTGGTTCGCCACGCCGGGCACGTATGTCTTCGTGCCCGAGATCGCGACCGACGGGCCGCCTCTGCTTTCGGCGCCGGAACCGTCGAAGGGGTAATGCAACTGCAGTCCCGCATCCAGATCCACGACCGGAAAAAGGCGGCCGTGGGTCGGGGCGGAAACTTCGGACGAAGCGAGGCCCGGCCCGCCGCCGCTCACCGCTTTGACGACATAAAAATAGGTGGTGTCGCGGACGATGTTTCTGTCCTCGAAGCTCGTCGTCTCGACATAGGCGATGGTCCGATAGGGACCGCCGCCGACCTCGGCCCGCTGAACGAGATAGTGCGTGGCCCCGCTCACCGCCGCCCAGGCGATGGTGACGCCGCTCTCGCCGACGGTCGCCGCAAGCCCCCCGGGCGCGGGGGGAGGCGCGGCCGCGCTTTCCCGCACATCCCGCGAAAGGATCCAGCTGCTGACGCTCGTGTAGTGGTTAAGCGCGGTGCCGTCGTGGGAGCCGCTGTTCACCCCCACTCCGTCGCTGTTTTGGAGAAGGATCGCGTGCGAGGTGCAGTCGCGGATATAGACCTCCTCGACCACGATGTTTTTGGCGCCGGTGACGGTGAAGAAGCCGCGCCCGCACTCGATGGCGCGAAGAGACTTCACCCAAACGTTGGCACAGTCGTTGGCAAAGCGAAGGCCGGCATAGCCGCCGCCGTTGGAGCAGCGATAGGCGTCCACGGAGCCGATGGTGCCGTTGTGGCCCTTGTTGATCAGCACGCCGCACTCCCCGTTGTTCCGGGCGACGATGTTGTCGATGGTGAAGCCGTCCACGCCGTAGGTCTCGAGCCCGTGTGAGCCGAGGTTCTCGAAGCGGCAATTCAAGACGGTCAAGTTGCGAACCCATCGCCCCTCCTCGTAGGGGCGGCTCGGGTGGCTGTCCACCCGGATGCCAATCCCGCCGGAGGTGATAGTGATCCCTTTAAAGACGAGGTTGCTGGCGCGGCTGGTGTAGATTCCGCACCAACCGCTTCCGCTTATAAGATTCAGATCGTAGATATGAATATCGCCCGATCCTTCGCGGTGGAATCCAACCCCGCCGTGGGAGCGGGTGAATGTATTACCATGGCAATACAGCCTCAACCCCGGATGCAGTTCTATCGTCGAGGAAAGGTCGCCGCCGACCAGAACGTGGACCTCGCGGACGCCCGAGGTCTGCGAAATACAATTGCCGATCGCGGTGGCGAGGTTCGACGTCGAGCCGACCTCGGTGCCGTTGATCTTCCATCGGTAGGTGCCGTCGCCGCCTAGGTAAACCTCGTTCGGATATGCCTGCGCGACGTCGATACCGCCACCGAGGAAGGCCAGGAGACCGAGCAGGAGCAGGGCCGGCTTCCTCCCGCCGGGTGAGGCGACGGATCCAAAGACGAACAGGGACAAACGGCGGAGAAGCGACATAATGGGAGAGGCAGGCGCGCAGGGGCCCGAAGGGGGCCAGAACAAAGCGTTTAGGGAGTGGATATGCGCACCGACCAAAAGGTCCGCGCGCTCTCGGCCGGGGTGCGGACGAAGGTCGCGGTCAGAGCGTCCGCCGCCCCGGCCTCGGATACGGACCAGCGTGCGGGGTCGATCAGGGAGAACGGAACGCCGCCCACTCTGCCCGCCACGTCGCGCCACGTCGCGAGGTCGTCGCTCTCGCGCAAAGTGGTGGCGTCGAAGGCTTGGCGATTGCGCGGCACGTCGAGCGCCAGATGACCGTCCGTGACCATCTCGACCACGGGCGCCGCCTGCCGGACCTCCGGGGCGAGAAAGGCGAGCGAGGTGATGCGACGCGCGACCGACGCAGGAGGGCTGGACGGGGTCATCATTCTGGGGGGGGAAAAATCTGGGTTGGTATTCGAGTTCGCCTAGGGAGGTGATTCGACGAGGGGCAAGCGGTATTGGGGTGAATGAGAATAACCCTGATCGACGATGCGCCCTACTGAAGAAATGCGAAAACCAGCCCCTGAAACGCGCAAGTATCACCCGCCACTACCCGCACCGCAGCCCCCCCCACTCCCGCCAAAATCTATTTATGCGCGCCGAACGGCCCGCTCCGCCTGAATGCCTGGAGCGGCGTCGCCTCGGTGAACGAAAGTCCGGCCCGTCGAGTTGCGCACCGCCGCCGTCGAGGATCCGCTATCGCTCGCGTAAACGTCCGCCACTTCTTGCGCGCTCGCCTCGTCGCTCTCCCGGGAGCCTTTCCCCGGTCAATTTTCATCCCCGCGAGACTTCGCTTGGCGGAGCGTTATAGACACCGGGAAAAACGTGGTTACATCATTCGCCGTTCCACTGGCGCCTCCTCGTGCACGACGTCCACGCTGCGATGAACCACGAAATCACCATTATCCTAGAAGCCCTCGCGCGGGGCGAACGCCATGCCTCGGAGGACTTGCTGCCCCTGGTCTACCGCGAACTTCGCAAGGTGGCGGCGGCCCGCATGGCGCGGGAATCTTCGCAGCAGACCTTGCAGCCGACCGCCCTGGTTCATGAAGCGTGGCTGGAGTTGGTGGGCAGCGGAGATCGGAACTGGCAGAATCGCGCCCATTTTTTCGGCGCCGCCGCCCACGCCATGCGACGTATCCTGATCCAGAAGGCGCGGCGAAAATCCCGCCTCAAGCACGGCGGGGGGCAAGCGAGGGTGGACATCGCGGACGGCGAGATCATGCAGGCCACGCCCGACGAAAAAATTTTGCTCATTGACGATGCCGTAAAGGCGCTGGAGGCGCTGGACCCGAAACAGGGGCGCATCGTGGAGCTGAAATTTTTTGGCGGTCTGACCACGCAAGAAACCGCGCAGGTCTTGGGCCTCGGCGAACGGACGGTCGAGCGGGAGTGGGCCTGCGCCAAAGCCTGGTTGTTCCAATGGATTCGATCTCATGAGTGATTCCCACGCGGCGATGGCGATTTCCTCGGCGCGTTTCGTCGTGAACCGGGCATGAGCGTTTCAAAACAACAGGTGGACGCGGTGTTCTATGCCGCGCTTCAAATCGGCGACTTGCCCCAGCGGGGGTTTTTCCTGGAGCAGTCCTGCGGCGGAGACGCCGAGCTGCGCGCGGAGGTGGAGGCCCGGATCGCCGCCCAGGCAAGCGCCGAGGATTTCTTCACCCGCAGCCTGGCCGATCTGGCCCTCTCCGCGAGAGAGCTGGGGGATATGGCGCCCGACGACTGGCTTGAAACCGAACGCTCGCAGGTGGATGACATCGACACGCAGATCGGTCGCTATCGGCTGATGCGAAAGTTGGGCGAAGGTGGCGGCGGTGTCGTGTATCTCGCGCAGCAGAGCGAGCCGGTGAACCGGGAGGTTGCTCTTAAAATCATCAAGCTCGGCATGGACACCCGCGACGTCATCGCCCGCTTCGAAGTGGAGCGGCAGGCGTTGGCGATGATGGATCATCCGAATATCGCCCGCGTGTTTGACGCCGGGGCAACCTCCTCGGGCCGCCCTTATTTCGTGATGGAGCTGGTGCGTGGCACGCGGATCACGGAGTTCTGCGATGCGAACAAACTCGATGTCGTGCAGCGGCTGGATCTGTTCGTCCAAGTCTGCGGCGCCATTCAGCACGCGCATCAAAAGGGCGTCATTCACCGGGATATAAAACCCTCGAATGTGCTCGTGGCGGTGCAGGATGAAAGATCGGTTCCCCGCGTCATCGATTTCGGCATAGCCAAAGCCACCGCCGGCCGGTGGGGCGACACGGCGTCCCTCGGCACTCGGGAACTGGTGATCGGCACGCCGGCCTATATGAGCCCGGAACAGGCGGCGGTCGGCGGCTTGGATGTGGATACCCGCACCGACGTCTACAGCTTGGGCGCATTGCTTTATGAGCTGCTGACGGGGAGGCCGCCCTTTGACTCGAAGGTGCTGATGGCGGAAGGATTGGACGCCCTGCGTCACACGCTGCGGGAGGTCGAGCCGCCCCGGCCTTCGGCCCTCCTGACGACTTTGCCCGTGGCCGAACTCGAAGCGGTCGCCCGGAACTCGCGCACCAAGCCCTCTCAACTCGTTTCACAGCTGAAGGGCGATTTGGATTGGATCATCTTGAGGGCGCTGGAGAAGGACCGCACCAGGCGATACGGCACGGTCAACGGCCTCGCCGCCGATATTCAGCGGTTTCTCGGAAACGAACCCGTGATGGCCCGGCCGCCGGATCGCCTCTACCGCTTCCGTAAGCTCGTGCGGCGGAATCAAACCGTTTTCGCCGCCGGCCTTGTGGTTTTTGTTACGCTGCTCGCGGGCATCACCGTCTCCAGCCGGCTGTTCGTTCGGGAGCGCGCGGCGCTTCGCCAGCAGGAGAAGTTGCGCGTGATCGCCGAACAGGCGGAAAGGGACCAAGCCTTGATGCGGCAACAGGCCGAAGATCGCGAAAAAATCGCCCAGGCGGCCATGCTTGTCGGGAAGAAAAAGCTGACGGAGGCGGACGCGTTGTTGAGCGAGATCAAGACGCCTCCTCCGCGTCCGAGCCTGGATGGCGTGGAGGCGTTTCGCTGGAGCGGGGAATATGCAGCGTTGAACGGAGAGTGGGCCAAGGCCGCGGCGAGGTTCTCCGTGCTTTTGAAAATGAACAAGCTGGAGGGCTGGGATACGAAGTGGGACTGGGTCACGTCCGACTACCTCTCTTGCAGCGTCGCCTTGGCCGAGTGCGGCGATACGTCGGGGTTCGAAGATTTTCGAGCGACGACCATCGCCGACTTAGGTTCGATAAATAACTGGGGCACGGTGGAACGTGTTCTTCGCGCCACCCTGCTGCTGCCCGCGGAGCAAAAGACCTTGGACAGGATCGCCCCGACGGCGCTGCACGCCATGGGTCTGGTGCGACAACGGGCTGCTCGAGGCGAAAACGTGGAGTGGATGCCAGTGGCCCTCGCACTCTGGCAATATCGACAGGGTGATCACGCCGGTAGCGCGGCTTGGGGGGAGCGCGCCCTTGCGGCCCAGCCGCACGATGTGATGCTGACCACCATCGCTCGCACGATTTTGGCGATGGCCAGCCATAAGCTTGGCCACGTCGAAGAGGCGCAGGCCCACCTGAATGCCAGCCGTGTTTTGATCGAGAACAAATTCAAAGGTCCGCTGGATCGCGGTTCGCTGGAGACAGGATACTGGTTTGACTGGGCCTATGCGCATGTCCTCGTGCGCGAGGCCGCCGGATTGATCGAGCCGGAAGGGGCAGGGAAATAATGACCCCGAACGGTGGATGTGCCCGAACGGTGGACGGGCGCGTCCCTGCGCCCGTGGTTTGGAATCATGGGTAGATGACGAACGATGCGCGGAAGGGGCCCGCGCGCCCGCCTGGGTAACCGGAAACGGCGGACGTTTTTAAATATCTTCGCCCACACGCCACATATTTTGGCGGGTTTTCATGGAGGGCGGCACGTGTGCGGGAGGAGATCTCGGCCTTGTCGGGATCTCCTGATCCTCAAACTCCAAAATGAAACCTTCACTAACCATGACGTCCGTTATCACACGGATACTGCCCGGGGCTGCGGCCCTTGTCGTTGCGCAATCCCTGATATCGTCCGCTGGCGCCGCCACGATCGTCGACGAAGCCTTCCTCACGGGGGCGACGCCGTCCGCCGGCGAATACACCAGCGGCGCGACCCTTGGCTCCCAGAATCCGACTCAGCCCGGGTTCACCGGCGCCTGGCAGCAAAGCACGGGAGGCGGCACGGTCCAGGCCTCCTCTCTTGCGACGAGCTACGCTTCGACCGATTACGACACGCCTACCGGTGGTTCGCTCGTGCTCGCTAACTTTAATCGTGTTTCCCGCTTGTTCGACTCGTCGGTCACGTCGCTGGTGAGCACGACCTCGACGGGCACCCTTTACCTGAGCTTCCTTGCGCAATTCGGCGGCAACGCAGGTTTTAATTTTTCGTCTCTCGAGTTGGGCGGAGATGGCAATGACAGCACCAGGGCCCTGGCTGTGGGTATCCTCAACTCGACCGGAATCGGGTTCCAGGTTAACAGCGGCAGTAATTTCTTCGTTTCCAACCCTGCTGTCGTTCCCAATCGGACTTACACGTTTGTGCTGAAGATCGGCTTCAGCAGCACGGCTGCCTCGGACTCGGTGACCCTGTGGGTTGATCCCGTTCTCGGCGGGGTCAGTGATCCGACGGGTGGCGTTTCCGCCACGGGCTTGGATCTACGGAACATCAGCCGCCTGCAATTTGGCAATTTTAGCGGGTCGAGTTCGATTTACGACGAGGTGCGCATCGGCACCTCGCTTCAAGATGTGACCGCCGTGCCGGAACCCTCGAGCGCGGCACTCCTGGCTGGCTCGGCCTGCATCGGATTGGCTCTTGCTCGCCGTCGGCGCAGGGCCTGACGCGCCGGCCTTGCCGTCTCGTTTAGCAAGGCCCCTCGCCCAATTCGGGGAGGGGCTTTTTTCGCTCCGTTGACTTCCGCCCCATCCCTTCCGCCCCGTGCCCATTCGCCTCATGAACCGATCCCTTTCAGCCCGGCCCGCAACTCTGTTGCTCGTCGGAGCAACGCTGCTCGCCGCGCTCACCGCAACATCGTCAACCAACGCGGCTCCCCTCGCCCAAGATGCTTTTTTAACCGGAACAGCGTCGGTGAACGGTGAATACGCCAGCGGGGCTGCGTTGGGCAACCAGGGCCCCACCCTGATGGGGTTCACCGGCTCTTGGCTCCAAAGCACCGGCGGTGGAACCGTTCAGGGCGCGTCGTTGAGCTACTCCGCTTTCCATTACGGTGCGCCGGCGGGTGGCGCCTTGCTTTTGGCGAACGAGCATCGAGTAAGCCGGCTCTTCAATTCCGCCGCCTCCGGCCTCCTTTCCTCATCGGCGAGCGGAACCGTTTATATCAGCTTTTTGGCCAAGTTTGGCGGGAATGGTCTCTATAACTGGTCTTGCCTTGAGCTGGGCGGGGACGGCACCGACACGACCAAGGCGCTCTCGATCGGAATCGTGAACGGCACAGGTCTGGGGTTTCAGGTGAACGCCAGCTCGCTCGCAAACCACAACCTGACTTCGGGTGCCGCGGTCGATACCGGCGCGCATCTTTTTCTCGTCCGGATCGATTTGGGCGGCTCGCCTGGTTCGGACGCCGTCACGATGTGGAAGGATCCCGTGCTGGGGGGCGCTGGCGACCCGTCCGGCGGCACCACGGCCACCGGCATCGATCTGCGCACTATCAGCCGCCTTCAATTCGGAAACTGGAGCGGTTTCAGTTCCCTCTTCGATGAGGTGCGGATCGGCACGACCCTCGCCGATGTGTTGACGTCAACACCGGTGGTCGTGCCATCGAACAACATTCCCGTGACCTCGGTCCAGACGGACGCCGACGGCGCCACGCTGACCATGTCGCCGGGTAAGCTGAAGCTGACCGTCTGTTCGGACAGCGTCATCCGCGTGATGTATTCGCCCACCGCCACGTTGCCGACCGGACAGACCTTCGTGACGAAGCAGACTTGGCCTGCGGCGACCTTTCAAGTCACCCAATCCGCGAGCTCGGTCACGGTGGCCACCGCCAAGACGAAGGTCGTTGTCAACAAGACGACTGGCGCGTTGCAGTTCTTCGACGCGACCGACCGTCTGCTCCTCGAAGAACCTGCGGATGGGGGTAAAATGATGCCCCCCGCTACGGTGAATGGCGAATCGGCCTACCAGCCCCAGCAGGTCTTCAAGAGCCCTGGTGACGAATTTCTCTACGGTCTCGGCCAATATCAGGAGGGCACCTGGAACTGGCGCGGGATTCCGCAGCAACTCCGGCAGGTGAACACGCAGATCGCCATTCCGATGGTGGTGTCGAGTTACGGCTACGGTGTGCTTTGGCACAACGCCGCGCTCACGGAGTTCAATCCGGCGGACAACCAAGTCGCGCTCACTTCCGGCACTGGCACGTTCACCACCGGTGCCGCGGGTGATTATGTGTTCATCGTCAAAGACGGGAACCTCAGTGGTCTCATCGGCGTGCAGGTGAACGGACAAACCGTGGCGTCCATCGCCAACACCTGGGTGCCCTATACCATCAGCGGAAAGATCGCGCTGCCGGCCAGCACCGCCTGCACGGTCACGCTGCTTGGCGGGGGGAGCAACGCGAAGATTTATGCCCGGCCCCTGGGCAACACCACGACGTTCCGTTCCGAAGTGGGCGACGCCATCGACTACTATTTCTTTTACGGCCCGACGGCCGACGAGGTCGTCGCCGGCTATCGCGACGCAACGGGCGATGCGCCGCTATTTCCGAAGGCCGCCTACGGCTTTTGGCAATGCCGCGAACGCTATTCGAGCCAGTCGCAGATCCTCGATGCGGCCGCCCAGTTCCGCGCGCGGAACATCCCCGTGGATTACATCGTCCAGGACTGGCAATACTGGGGCTCGCACGGCTGGGGCGCCTACCAGTGGGACGCGAGCAACTATCCCGATCCGGCCGGCATGATCTCCCAGCTTCACGCGGATCATTTCAAATACATGATCTCGGTGTGGTCGAATCCCGAGGGCATCGTCGGCGACGCGCTGGCCGCGATGCCAAACGGGCGCCTGCCCGGCACCACCTGGATGGATGTCTATCACCCTGCGGTGCGCTCCCTGCGCTGGGACTACATGAACTCCGCGTTCTTCGGCATCGGCGCGGACGGCTTTTGGCAGGATGCGACCGAACCCGGCGACGACGGCAACGCGGTGAGCGGACGGCAGTGTTACCTCGGGTCGGCCAACCGCGTGCGCAACGCCTATCCGCTTTTCGCCAACCGCGCCACCTACGAAGGTCAGCGCGCGACCGATACGTCCAAGCGAGTGGTCATCCTCTCACGTTCCAGCTATCCCGGTCAGCAGCGCTACGGCGCGGCGGTCTGGTCCGGCGACGTCAAAGGCGACTGGACGACTTTCCGCCGGCAGATCCCCGCCGGATTGAACTACTCCATCACCGGACAGCCGTATTGGACCACCGACACCGCCGGTTTTTTCCACCCCTCCGACCAACACACCTCGCCCGATTACAACGAACTCCTGACCCGCTGGTTTCAGTGGAGCACCTTCTGTCCGATCCTTCGCATCCACGGTTACCAGAGCGCCACTGAGATGTGGAACTGGCTGCCGGCGACGCAAACCAACCTGCTCGCCTTCGACCATCTGCGCTACCGCATGCTGCCCTACAACTATTCGGTGGCGTGGAAAATCACGAGCGAGCGTTACACCTCGCTGCGTCCGCTGATGATGGATTTCCCGGGCGATCCCAACGTTCTGCCCATCTCCGACCAGCACATGTTCGGCCCGGCATTTCTCGTGTGTCCCGTCACCACACCGCAGGCGACGACGCGTTCCGTCTATCTGCCGGCGGGCGTGAACTGGACGGATCTCTGGAGCGGCGAAACCCACCAGGGCGGCCAGACCATCACGGCCAACGCGCCGCTCGACATCATGCCGCTGTATGTGCGCGCCGGTTCCATCGTGCCGTTTGGCCCATCGCTGCAATACGCGATGGAGAAAGCGGCCGATCCGATCGAACTCCGCATCTATACCGGTGCCGATGGACAATTCACGCTCTACGAAGACGAGGGCGATTCCTACGCGTATGAGAGCGACAACTACGCGACCATTCCCCTTTCCTGGAACGACTCGACCAAGACGCTGACCGTGGGAGCGCGGCAAGGCAGCTTTCCCGGCATGCTTGCGCAGCGGACTTTCCGCGTCGTCTGGGTTTGCCCCGCCCACGGCTCGGGCACCCCCAACGACGGACCGGCGGACGCCTTGATCACCTACAATGGCAGTCAGGTTTCCGTGTCTATTCCGGGTTCGTTGAGCGCACCAGCCACGCCGGTCATCACGCCTGCGGCCGGCGCCAATCAAGTCACGCTCGCGTGGAGTGCACCGGCGAATGCATCGGGTTATATCGTCCGACGTTCGCTCACGAGCGGCGGCCCTTACCTGACGGTCGCCACGACGGCCACGCCCGGCTACACGGACACCCAAGTCGTGGTGGGCAGCGCCTATTATTATATCGTTGTCGCCGCCAACATCGCGGGTTCGAGTGCGCCGTCCGCCGAAGTGACCGGCACGCCGGTGAGCTCGCCCGTCGGCCCGGCGCGATACTGGGACGTGAGCAGCTCGTCGGGGTTGCAAGGTGGCAACGGGACCTGGGACGCCGGCACGACCGCCGCGTGGAGCGCCGACACCGCTGGCAACCAGTCCTTGCTGGTTTGGGCGAACAACGGCGAAGCCTTCTTTCAAAGCGGGGCCGCGAGCACCGTGACGCTGGGTGGCAGCGTCCAGGTTCACTCCATCAACCAATCCGGCGCGGGCACGGTCACGACCATAACCGGCGGCGCCGGTCTGCAACTGAGTCACTTCGGAGAAATTCGTAATGGCGCCCCCGGCGGCAATGGGACGCTCACGATCAACAGTCCGCTTCTGCTCGGCGGGGTCGATGCGGATTTCCACGCGGAGCAACCGATCCGTATCGGCGCCCCGATCAGCGATGGCGGATTAAGCCATGGCTTTTTCAAGACCGGTCCAGACACGCTGACCTTGACCGGGGCGAACACTTACAGCGGCGAGACCGTCGTCTTGGACGGGACGCTCGTGCTTGGTGGCAACGCGCCGATCAACGCGGTGCAGTCCTCGGTGAGCATCTCGCCGGGCGCGACCTTGAAACTCGACGTAGCGGGCGTTGGCGGCACTCCCGGCGGGGACACCATGGGGGCGGCGTTGTCGAAAACCGGGGCGGATGTGACGCTTTCCGGCGGCGGCACCTTGGCCGTCACCGGCGGCGGTCCGGACGTTTTAGGACTGGGCGACACGAGCGGACGCCTTGTCCATATCCGCCTGGACGCGGGCGGCGTGATCGATGTGCAGGGCGGCATCCTGCGCAACGGCGGCTGGCAGGCCGCGGATTGGACCGACAACAGATCTACGCTCAACGTCGCCACCGGTGCGGTGTTCGACCTCTGGGATGGCCGCGCCGTCACGGTGGGCGCGCTCACCGGAGGCGGCCGAGTGCAGAACGGAAGTAATTCGACGAGTATCACCCCATTTAACATCGGGGCCTCCGACGGTTCGGGAACCTTCAGCGGCATCATCGGCGGCGGCACGCGCGCCGGAGCAAATCGGATCGCGCTGATCAAGCTCGGCGAGGGCACCCAGACCCTTACGGGAACGGCGTCCCTTGCCTCGATCAGCGTGCTCGACGGCGCCTTCGTTCTGAGCGGCGGCTCTCTCTCGGTAAGCGGCGGCGTCACGAACTCCGGGATTCTCCGACTCGCCGGCGGCGCAACGCTCAACGTTTCGGGCGCGTTTACCAACAATGGCGTTCTGGACGTGATGGCTTGGGGTGGCTCCCTGCCGGCGGGCTTCGTCAATAACGGCACGGTGCTGGATCGAAGCGCCGTGAAAATCGACGCCGTGTTTGTCCAGTCCGGGGTGCTCAGCGTCACGTTCACCGCTTACGCCGATCATACCTATCAGCTCCAAGCGACGGACAGCCTCTCCGCCGCCACCGTGTGGGAAAACATTGGCAGCCCGATTGTCGGCACCGGCGCACCGGTGACGATGACGGATTCGAAGCCTGTCGGAGCAAAACGTTTCTGCCGCATCCAGCTCGATCCGTGATCGCGACAGGATGCCGCCAACCTAAAACTTCACCGTGATGAACCTGAAACAACCCCTGCTCCGGCTCCTGTTACTTTGCCTCATGAGCATGGGACCTATCACTGCGCCTGCTGCCGTCGTGCACGTGCGGCCCCATTCCCGCGGCGCCTCGCTCCAGCTCACCGAGGGTCGCCTTCAGGTTGATTTTGTCACCGACCGCATCGCCCGCGTGCGGGCCACCAGAAACGCCGACTGGGCCCAGAAGCCCAGCCTGATGCGGGTCGAGGTCGCCGAAGTCCCCGGCCGTATCCGCGTCAAGGAATCGTCCGACGCCGTCGAACTGCGCTCCGCCAAGCTCGTCATCCGCATCGACCGCGCCTCCGAGGCGGTTTCGTATTTCGACCCCGACGGCAAGCCGCTCCTCGCCGAGCACCCCGCGCAACCCCGCACGTTCGAGCGCGTGGACGTGATCAAGTCCCTCCCCGACCCCGCCACCGTCACGAAAGAGACAACCGTGGACGGCGAGCGCGAACGGGTCGGCAAATACATCCAGCGCAAAGACCGCAAGGCGTGGCGCGGAAAAGTTTCCTTCCGCTTCGCCGAGGACGAGGCGCTCTACGGCCTCGGCTTCGACGAGACATCGGACCTCAACCTGCGCGGCGCCACCAAGCGCCTTTACCAGCACAACCTGCGCATCCTGGTCCCTTCGCTCGTATCCACTCGCGGCTACGGGCTGCTTTTCGACGCCTACTCGGCGATGACCTTCGCCGACGGGGCCGGCGGCGGCTCGATGACCTTCGATGTGATCGACGACCTCGACTACACCTTCATCGCCGGTCCCGACATGGATGGCGCGGTCTCCGGCTACCGCCAGCTGACCGGCGAGGCCGCCATGCTGCCGCGCTGGGCGCACGGCTATGTGCAGTCCAAGGAGCGCTACAAGACGCAGGACGAACTGGTGGCCACGGTGAAGGAATTCCGCGACCGCAAGATTCCCCTCGATGTCATCGTGCAGGACTGGAACTACTGGATCTCCTCCCAGTGGGGCGGCGACCTCGATACCGCGCGCTACCCCGACATCGCGAAAATGATCCGCGACATCCACGAGCAAGACGCCCGCGTGATTATCTCCCTCTGGCCCAACCCCAGCGACCGCTCCGCCGCCGGCAAGGCGCTCAAGGACGCCGGCTACACGCTCGCCGGCACGCCCTTCATCGATTTCTCCCGTCCCGAGGCGCGCAAACTCTACTGGGAAACCGCGGCGTGGAAACCTTTTGGCCAGCACGGCATGGACGGCTGGTGGTGCGATTCGACCGAGCCGGAGATCGCGGACTGGCAAAAGGACCGGCCGGCCGATCCCGATTCCGCCAACATCGCCGGCCTGGCCAAGATCATCGACCCGCAATACCTCAACGCCTACGGCCTGTGGAGCGGGATCGGCATCTTCGAAAACCAGCGCGCCGCCGCGCCCGACCGGCGTGTGCTCAACCTCACCCGTTCCACCTATGCCGGCGGCCAGCGCACCGGCTCGATGGTCTGGACCGGCGACATCGCCGCGAGCTGGGAGACGCTCGCGAAGGAAGTGGCCTCCCTGCAAAGCATCAGCGCGGCCGGCTACCCCTATGTCACCACGGACATCGGCGCCTTTTTTGTGGCCCGCAAGTCGCAATGGTTCTGGAGCGGGCAGTTCGACAAGGGCGTGGCCGACCTTGGCTACCGCGAGCTCTACACGCGCTGGCTGCAGTTCGGTGCGTTCCTGCCCATGTTTCGTAGCCACGGAACCGATACACCGCGCGAGCCCTGGCGCTTCGGCGAGCCGGGCACGCCGTTTTACGACGCCATCGTCGGGACCATCCACCTGCGGTATCGCCTGCTGCCGCATTTCTACTCCCTGAGCGGACGAGTTTCCCGGCAAAACGCCTCCTGGATCCGCCCCCTCGCCTTCTCGTTTTCCGCGGACGTCGCGACTCACGACCTGAAGACCCAGTTCATGGTCGGCGACGAACTCATGATTGCACCCGTGCTCGCGCCCATGCTTTACGGCCGGGGATCGGCGCCGGTGAAGGACGCCGCCGGGAGCGTGGACGTTTACCTGCCAAAAAACTCCGCGTGGATCGAATTCTGGACCGGCCGCGCGATGTCCGGCGGACAGACCGTCAAGGCCGACGCCCCGCTGTCTCATTCCCCGCTCTTCGTGAAAGCCGGTGCCATACTGCCGCTTGGCCCTCGCGTGCAACATTCCGGCGAAGCCCTCTCGGCCCCGCTTGAGCTGCGCGTCTATCCGGGTGCCGACGGTTCCTACCTCCTCTACGAGGACGCCGGCGAAGGCTGGGGCTACCAGCAAGGACAGCACTCCGTGATTCCGATCACCTGGAACGACAAGCGTCGCGAGCTGACCATCGGCGCCATCCGCGGCGGTTTCCCCGGCATGCTTAAGGAGCGCGAGTTTCAGATCGTCCTCGTGACCCCCGAAAGCGGCACCGGCCTCGAGCCCGCCGCGAAGCCAACCGCGTTCCGCTACACCGGCCGCAAAGTTTCTAAACGTCTTTGATAAGCCCAGCGCAGCCGACGACCATGGCCATTTCCAGCAAACTTCGGAATCTGACGACCACCTGTATCGTCTTATTCTGCACGCTCGGCTCCGCGTTTGCGGCGGATGTGAGCCGGGTATTCTACCTCTCGCCGTCGGGCGATGACGCGAATCCGGGAACCCTGGCAAAGCCGTTTCAAACCTTGCCTTGCGCCCGGGACGCCGCGCGGGCGGTCAGTCGCGAAATGACCGGTGACATCGTCGTCTATCTGCGCGGCGGAACGCACCTCGTGACGGCGCCGGTGGAGTTCACCGCCGCGGATTCAGGGCGGAACGGGTTCGACATCATCTACCGATCATACCGAGAGGAGACGCCCATCATCAGTGGCGGCGTCACGGTGACGGACTGGTCCGTCCATAACGGACGCATTTACAAAGCGACACTCCGGTCGGATGCCAAATTACGCCCCCTTTACGTCAAAGGCACTCGCGCGGAAATGACGCGCGCCGATTTTTTGGGCAAGGGCGCTTGGGGCGAGTTTGTCGTGAAGGGTGACGAACCGTGGGCCGAGACGCCGGGCACGACGCTGGATGGAATCAAGTTCGATTCGGCCGAGCTGCCCGCGCTCACGAACCCCGCCGACATCGAGCTGTTGCAACGGCGAATCTGGACTTTTCTCGTGATGGGGATCCGTGACGTGGCGGTGGAGGACGGTTTCATGGTGGCCAAGCTCCAGCAGCCCCTCGGAGCGATCGCGGCAACGATGGCGTGGGATTGTAACATCGCGCCGCAGGAACCGTTCACCCTTCGCAACGCCTTCGAGTTCCTAAACCGTCCCGGGCAGTTCTATTTTAACCGGGTCACGCACACGCTCTATTACTTCGCGCGGGATGTGGAGGATATGGCCAAGGCGGAGGTCGTCGCACCGACGAGCGAGGGACTGTTGCGGATTGCGGGCAGCTCGACCAGTGAACGCGTGAAAAATCTCGTCTTCTCCGGCCTGACGTTTTCGCACGATCACTGGCAGCTGAACCGGGTCGCCGACTCGCACGGCGCGATAGGCGTGCAGAGCCTTGGATACTACACGCACTTCCGCGCCGACGGAGATCATCACAAAACGCATTACAACATTCTCGATCTGCCGCAGGCGACGGTCGAACTGCGCAACGCGGAGAACATCCGCTTCGAACGAAATCACTTTACGCGCCTCGCCAGCGGCTGCGCGATCAGCCTCGTCAACGACGTGGTGGACAGCGCGGTGGTGGGCAACGTGTTCAACGACCTCTCCGGCAACGCGGTCAACGTCGGCCATCCGCAGCACTACAAGATCGGCGACGGACCCTTGTTCCCGGCGGGCGTCGAAGGCGTGTGCGCACGCGACAAAATCTCCAACAACTGGATTCGCGAGGTGAGCCGCGAGTTTAAGCAGCAGGAGGCCATCAGCGGGTTTTTCACCGAGGCGGTGGAAATCTCGCACAACGATATCGCCCGCGTGCCGTATGGCGGCATCGCTCTCGGCTGGTGGTGGGGGAACGCGGAGATTCCTCCGTCAAATGTATCGAAGAACAATGTGATCGCCCGAAACCGAGTATGCGATACGCAGCAGGAGCTGTCCAAGGACGGTGGCGCCATCTATGTGCTCGGCGAACAGCCCGGTTCACGCATCGAGAACAACCACGTCCGCTCGAACACTCGCACACTTTATCTCGATGACGGGTCGGCCTACTGGACGGTCACCGGCAACGTCCTGGACCCGCGCGACCAGCGCGACGTCCCCAAGCGCGCGCACGGCCAATGGCTCAACCTCTGGACGCCGCGGATCCACGACCTCAAGATCGACGGTAACTTCACCACGTTCGCCAAGGCGGACATCAGAGGCGTCAATTGCGTGCCGACAAACACACGGGTAGAAACGGAGCACTCGGCCGAGGCGCAAATAATCATCGATGCAGCAGGGCTGGAGCCCGCCTACCGGGACATCGAAAAGAAGGCATCAAAGTGAGCTCAACAAAGACTCCTAACCCCGCGGCGAGAACCTCCTCGCCCGCACACTTCGCAAGGCTGGCGCTTCTTCTTGCGTTTACGTTGGCCTGCCTGTGCCCCGCCGAGGCCGGCGAGGCCTCCGTCGAGCCGCGACGATCGACTCTTCTCGATGCCGACTGGCGCACGGTGGCAGGCGAGACCAACACGACGGGACACGAAGGCTTCGAGCGGCCTGGTTATGACGATGCCGCGTGGTTGCGCGTGGACGTGCCGCATAATTGGGACCGCTACGAGGGCGCGCACCATCTGGTGCACGGCAACCGTCACGGCGGCGCCTGGTATCGGCGCGAGTTTGAAGTGCCCGTGTCCGAGCGAGGACGCCGGGTGTTCCTGTTTTTCGAAGGCGTCGGCTCTTACGCGACGGTCTGGGTAAACGGCAAACCCGCGGGCCAGCACGCTGGCGGACGGACCACCTTCACGCTAGACGTGACCGGCTTGGTGAATTTCGGGGAAGCGAACCTGCTCGCCGTCCGCGCGGATCATCCGGCCGGTATTCAGGATTTGCCGTGGGTTTGCGGCGGGTGCTCGACGAAGAATGGCTTCTCGGAAGGCAGCCAACCGATGGGAATCTTTCGGCCCGTTCATCTGGTGACGACCGGCATGGTGCGCGTCGAGCCGTTTGGCGTCCACGCGTGGAACGATGAAACCGCGACCCGCGACGCCGCGGTGGTTCACGTCGAAACGGAATTGCGCAACTACGACACCGCGGCGCGCACCGTTACGCTCGAAACGCGCATGCGCGATTGCAAAGGTCGGACAGCGGCAATCCTGCGGACGGAGCACACCCTCGGGCCCGCCGAGACCGCGGCCGTGCGCCAGGACACTCCGACGCTTCAGGATGTCGAGCTGTGGTCGTTGGAAATGCCCTCCCTCTACACGCTGGAAACGACCGTGCATGAGGGCGGACTGGGCTTGGATCGCGTCGAGATGTCGTTCGGAATCCGCGTCGTTGAATGGCCTTCGCCGCAGGCGGCCCCCAGAGGCCAATTCCGGCTCAACGGTCAGGCTGTGTTCATCAATGGCACCTGCGAATACGAACATCTGCTCGGCAACAGCCACGCGTTCAGCGAAGAACAAATTCGCACCCGCGTGAGGCAGGTCCGGGCCGCGGGCTTCAATGCCTTTCGCGACGCCCACCAGCCGCATAACCTGCGCTACCAAGACTGTTGGAATCGCGAGGGCGTGTTGTGGTGGCCGCAAATGGTCTCGGCGATCTGGTTCGACTCACCCGCCTTCCGCGAAAACTTCAAACGCCTGTTGCGCGATTGGGTGCGCGAGCGGCGCAACAGCCCGTCAGTGATTTTGTGGGGCCTCGCCAACGAGAGCTGGCTGCCCGAGGACTTCGCAAAAGAGTGTGTTCAAATCATCCGCGAACTGGACCCGACGAGCCCGTCGCAGCGCCTGGTCACCGCGTGCAATGGCGGCAAGGGCACGGATTGGAACGTGCCGCAAAACTGGACCGGCACCTACGGCGGCGATCCCGCGAAGTATGCAAACGACATCGTGCGGCAGCGACTGGTCGGCGAATACGGCGCGTGGCGCAGCCTGGGCTTGCATGTGGAAGACGGGTTGAAGCATCCCGAGATCCACAGTGAGGACCGTTTCACCGCGCTCATGGAGATGAAGGTATGCCTCGCCGAGACCGTGCGCGACCAGACCTGCGGGCATTTTCACTGGCTGCTCACCACGCACGACAATCCAGGTCGGAAGATCGGTTCCACTCCCGGCGGCACGGTGGGCAAGATGGAAACCCAGGGCGCGGACGGCTGGGGTGAACTCAACGGCATCGGCCCCGCCAACAACAAGGGGTTGCTCACGCTTTGGGGCGAGCCGACGGATGCCTATTACATGTTCCGCGCCAACTACGCTCCGGCGAACACCGATCCGATGGTCGTCATCGCCGGGCACACCTGGCCGGATCGCTGGTTGGAACCCGGACACAAATCCGACCTCGTCGTCTATTCCAATTGCGACGAAGTGGAGCTGTTCAACGACCACAAAGGTGAATCGCTCGGGGTGCGCAAACGGGGCGCGCGCGGCACGCATTTCGAATGGGATGACGTTGAGGTGCACTACAACGTGCTCTACGCCGAGGGACGCGTCGGCGGCAAAGTCGTGGCCACGGATGCCATCGTGTTGAAAAATCTTCCGACGGCTCCGCGTCGCGCGGAACTCAACGGCCGGGATCTTCAGCTCACCGCGCCGGCCAAGGGCTGGAATTATCTCTACCGCGTCAACTGCGGCGGGGCGGATTTCACGGACACGCACGGCCAGCGCTGGCAGGCGGACCGCGACTACGCGCCGGGTGACGTTTGGGGTTCGCAGTCGTGGGCGGAGGAGTATGACAACGTGCCCGCCCGCTTTGGTAGTCAGCGCGAGACCTTCGACGCCATCGACGGCACGCGGGATGAGGCCTTGTTTCAAACCTTCCGTTACGGACGCGAGAAATTGCGGTATGCCTTCGCCGTGCCGGACGGCGACTACCGCGTGGAGTTGTTCTTCATCGAGCCGTGGTATGGCCGCGGCGGCGGCGACTGCACCGGCTGGCGTCTGTTCGACCTGGCGGTGAACGGCGAAACGAAGTTGCGCGACATCGACCTCTGGCGCGAAGCGGGCTACGCGCGGGCGTTCGCAAAAATTGTCTCGGCGAAAGCCCGCGATGGATGGCTGGAGATTTCCTTCCCGCGCGTCGCGTCGAATCAGGCGGTCATCTCCGCCATCGCCACGAAAGACGTTCGGGCAAAAATTCCGGAAACCGCACCATCCGCGTCGGCGTTTGGCGGGCGCCTGCCGGCGCGATCCGCGCACGCGGCGAACACGACGCCGGAGGCGGCGCCTGAGGCGGTAGATGGAGAAGTATTACTGGCGGCGAAAGCCCGGCGGTCAAACGCGACCCTGGATGGCGCGCGGGCTCAACTCGCGACCGAGAATGCCTCGCTTACCTGGGACATCTTCGTCGGCTTGGGAGGAGCGCACGAAATGCAGGTGCGCTACCTCAGCGACGATACCGCTCCTTTGCCGGTGGAATTGAAGGTGGTCGCACCGGACGGAACGCTGGTGGATGCCAAAACGTGGAATCTTCCGCCGACCAAGGACGCGGCCTCGTCCAGTCCGCCCGGCGGCCTCGGTTTCAACGCCGGCACCTACATGGTCACGCTCACGCTTAAGCGCGCGGGTGTTCTAAATATCGAGTCGTTGCTGGTGAAATAGGGTGCCCCATGAGGACACCATTCAAAGAAAACTACGAAGGCGTTGAAATGAACCTCGGCTTTGAAAACACGCGTGAACCCCTCCGATCACACTCCTTCCAACCGCTCCGCCATTCCGGCCGAACCCCTTCGTCACGCCCCTCACCCGCTAGAAACACACTTGCCCCACATTCCGAATCACATGCAACCCCTTCGTTACCTCGGTCTTGGCGTCTTGTTCGCTCTCGGCGCCTCGTTTTGGGCCCACGCGTCCGCTCCGTGGGAGCGAGTGAATGTATTTCCATAGCAATGCAGCCTCAAACCCGGCTTCAGTTCGACCGTCGCGGAAAGGTCGCCGCTGACTAGAACGTGAACCTCGCGGACGCCCGAGGTCTGCGAAACGCAATTGCCGAGCGCCGTGGCGAGGTCCGACGTCGAGCCGACCTCGGTGTCGTTGATCTTCCATCGGTAGACGCCACCGCACATGTAAACCTCGTTCGGATACGCCGCGCGACGTCGATGCGTCCGACGAAATAAGCCAGGAGACCGAGCAGGATAAGGGTCGGCTTCCTCCGGGCCGAGTCGTATGCGGAGGCCTCCCCCTTTGAGCGGGACCCGGGTTTGCTTCCGCCGGGCGGGGCAAACGGCCCTAGGGCGAAAAGGACCAAACGGCGGAGAAGCGACATAATGGGGGGCAGGCGCGCAGCGACCCGAAAGGGGGCCGGAACAAAGCACTCAGGGAGTTGAAACGCGCACCGACCAAAAGGTCCGCGCGCTCTCGGGCGGAGTGCGGACGAAGGTCGCGATTGGAGCGTTCGCCGTCCCGGCCTCGGACACGGACCAGCGTGTCGGGTCGATCAGGGAGAACGGAGCGCCGCCCGCGCTGCTCGCCACATCACGCCACGACACGAGGTCGTCGCTCTCGCGCAAAGTGATGGTCGCGTCGGAGGCGTGGGGATTGCGCGGCACGTCGAGCGCCATATGGCCGCCCGTGACCATCTCGACCGCGGGCGCCGCCTGCCGGACCTCCGGGGCGAGCCGCAAGGCGTAACGAAGCAGATTGGGGACTCCGTCCGCCTGGAGCGAAGCGGCCGGGCCGGCCACTGCGGGGTCGCTCCAGGCCGGGCCCGCGTTGGCTTTCGCCCATTGAGAAAACAGGGCCGGGTTGGCGGGCAGCCCGGAGACGGCGGTGCGGAAGCGGGGAAGCGCGGTCGTTGGGTTTTCCCCGGCGCTGGTGCGTTGCGTCGGCTCGACGTAGAATGTGGCGATGCTGTCGGGATAGCGGGCGGCGAGGTCGGCGTAGTCGGAAAAAGCCGCGTCGTATTGGGTGGTCCAATACTTGATGAGCCATGGATCGCCGGCCGAGCCGAGGGCGGTGAGGTTGACCACCGCGCGGAGGAGGCGGGCGAAAACCAGGCCATATTCGGACGACGACCGGATGGTCTCGGCGCGGTCGGTGTCGGAAGGGGTGAGCCGCGCGGCGATATCCACGATCTCCGCGTAGCGGCTCACCGCCTCATCCTGCGAATCAAGCACGCTTTGCACAGACGTGCTTCCCGAAGGCAGCGTGGGAAACGTAAAGTATTGGTCCCTAGTCCACCAAGGATCGAGGCCGATGTCCACGCCGCGTTTCCAGCGAAGCACGGCCTCGGCGGAGAGGAGGGCGAGACGACGGAAATCCGTCAGTTGGCCGGCGGGCAGACCGAGCCGCTCAGTGGCGAAACGGTCGAAAAGCGTCGCCTCGCTCGCACCGGGATTCAGCGCCCACTGGGCCATCACCCAAGCGTTCAGTTCGCACCAAAGTTCGTCCTGGATGTAGGGACCTTCCCAGCCTCCGCCGCGCGACCAGGTCCACACGCCGCTCATCAGCGGTGAACGCTGATAGAGTTCCCGAATGCTGCGAATGGCGCGGGGGTCCAGCCGCGTGAGGTGTTCCTCGAAGCCTTCGATGACTCCGTTGGCGAGGTAGTTGGGGAAGGCGCCTTTGCCCTCATACTCACGCGCGGCCTGCACCTCGACGATGAAGGGGTGACGGCCAAGGCCCAGGACCTTGCTGAAGTTGTTTCCGCGGTGGAAGTCGCCTTCGCAGTGCTTGATCGACCAGATGAGATTCGGGTGAGGGGCGACGGCATCGCTGACCGTGGAGAAGGTGGTGGCGTTGACGTCGAAGCTATACCAGGTGCGGAAAAATACCTTTTTATTGAGCTTCACGCAGACCTCGTCGCGCAGGATGTTCATCAGCGGGATGATGGTGAGGCCGGCGTTGGTCGGATTATCGATCTTGCCCTGGTGATAAGGCGCGTCCTGGAGGTAGGTTTCCCCGATGCGCACGATCACGCCATCGAGGGCGGGGAACTGCTCGAACATCAGTCGCAGTTGAGCCCGGAGGAAGAATTCCGTGTTGGCATTCTGGACGTTGCCGAAAGTGCTGGAAAGACCGTAGAGGCTGACGAGCCGCTTGGGCAGCAACACGAGATCGCTCATGCAGTAAACTTGGAGACCAGCTGCCTTCATGGCCTGATAACGGGCGGTGATGGACGCGGCCTTCGCCTCGACCCATGCCCGATCCGGAGAACCCGCCGGAAGTATCTCCGG
This sequence comes from uncultured Akkermansia sp., assembly GCA_966250295.1. Lineage (GTDB taxonomy): Bacteria > Verrucomicrobiota > Verrucomicrobiia > Opitutales > Opitutaceae > IMCC26134_A. Next base: position 70,006 of record CBINGR010000009.1, read on the forward strand.
GTTGATGGAGTCCCAGTTCACGGCGAGGGTGCCGGAATCGAAGAGGGAGAACCCTTTGCCCTTGAACCCGGCCTCGCGTAGAAACGCGGGATCGTTGAAGCGACTGACCGTCGCGGCCTCGCCCGGATTGTTCAAGACCATGTCGAAAAGATAGGGCAGCGCGGTGCCGGCCGGAGTGTAGGTATCGGGCGCCCGGGGCTCTACTGATAACTGATCGAGCGAGAACCGGAGCACGTCACCGGCGACGCTTTTGCGGATGACGGTGGAAACGGTGTTTGGCGCCACCGTGGAGGATGTACGAAAGCCGAGATTTGGCGTCGTGGTGGAGCTTGTGCCATCGGAGATCGTGACCGAGTAGGTCCGGGACGAAGGGTCGATCTCGATGGTGAAGTCGTAAACCTTGCCCGGGACCAGGGGCATTCCGGTGTTAACCCACAGATTCGCGTCGAAGGCTCCCGAGTTGCGTCCCCCGTTGTAGACTAGCCATTCCATGCCATTTTTTCCCGAAGCCGGCGAAGCGCCGTAGGCGCGGATAAGGACGGAGGTGGCGGTGGTGGACGTAAAGACGGCGCCACCGGTGTTCGCCGCGAGGGTGACATAGTCCGTGGTGCTGTCGAAACCCGTGGTCGTCGTGTCAAGCCGGCAGGTGCAGTGGTGGACGAGGATCTTGTCCGGGGCGACGCCCATCGTCTCGTTGCTCACGACGTAGGCGCGACCCGCGCCGACATCCCCGGCGGCGGAGGCGGTAAGGCGCAGAAAGTTTCCGCCGCCCTTCAGCGGCGCGTCCTCGGCCACGGCCGCGGCGATGGAGCCTGCGGTGGTCCAGGCGGCAGCCCAGCCCACTCCGGCCGTACCGGGGTATTGATCGACGCCGGAGGACCCGGCGCCGCCGTCAAGGTCCGCGCGGATGGTCAAGGCCGTCGCCGGCGAGACAGCGGTGAGCCAAATCGAGGCGGCCAAAAACCAGGAGGAAAAGAAGCGCAAGCAACTGGCTGTCATGATAATTCGGATACAAACTAAAAGCGTTGGAGGCAGGGCCTCGATCCGGAGGCGAAAAGCGGGAGGGGCCAGCACCCCGGGCCCCTGAAAAAACGTCGACCACGGCCGCATGAGCGCGGTCGTGATCGACAAAGGCCGGGCGTTAGCTGGCCCGGCCCGAAACGTCGGGCGGACAACGGGAGTTCAGATCGTTACGCGTCGACGACGACGGCCCAGGAACGCAAGGCCGCAGCCCGCTCCGGCAAGCAGCGTAGAAGCGCCGGGCTCGGGGACCACGGTCAACGTATGGGTGCCGGCGAGATCGAGGAACTGGCCACCGTTGCCGAAGAGCGTGTTCAAGTCGGCTGCGGAATAGGTGCCCGGCGAAAGGACGGTAGAGGCGAAACTGAATGAACCAAAGGTCAGATTTTGATCCAGATTCAGGAAGTCCGCCGAAGCTGTTCCTCCCATCACCAAGGCCACATTGGGCAGGAAATAGTCCTGACCGAAATCCAAGGTGGCATCCTTGGCCCCGCCCGTCCTCGTGCCACCTCCGAGATTGAATGTGCCGTTGAAACCCGAGAGATTTCCGGTGAAGCTGATCGTGCTGCTCAAATTGGACGCGTCGCCCGAGCCGGCGGCGATGTGAAGGATGCTGTTGCCCGTGAGCGTCGCCGCCACCGTGAAGGTGGTGACGACACCGTTGTTGGTGCCGAGATAGGATTCGGCGGCGACATTCAAGTTCCCAGCCAAAGTGGCGGCATTGCCACCGGTGGGAGCATAACGAATCACGCCGCCGTTCAGAACGATGTTGGCGCTGGAAGTCGCATTCGAGACGTTCTTCAGCAGAAGCTCGCTGCCTGAGACGATGGTCAGGGAATTGCCGGCGAAGGGGGCGACACCGGTGTCGCGAATACGACCGGTGACACTAACTCCCAAGTTTGTCGCGCCAGCGGCGGCGAAACCGGTGCCGGTGACATAATCGTTGCCGGCTGTCGGCGTAGCGGCGGGCCCGCCCCAGATGGCACGGGTGTTCCAATTTCCATTGGTCCCATCGTTAACGGTTTGAACGATGACGGCGGCCGAAGCAGGGACGACAGGGAGGGCGAGAATAGCGAGCGTGGCGATGCGACGAAGGGCGATGGTGGGGAGGACTTTCAATGTGGTACTCATGGGATGTTGGGCTGGATGGGGAAAAAGGGCTTCCTGAATACACCATGATAATCCAAACTCGGCTTGCGTCCTACTGAAGATATGCGAAAAATACCTCCTCAATTGCGCAATCTCATCGTGGCTTACTATCAAGTCCCGTTTTGAGGAATCGCCGAAAGTCGCCTTCAGGTTAATTTTGTCACCGACCGTATCGCCCGCGTGCGCGCCCTGCCGCCCAGCCTGACGCGCGCCAACATCGCCGAAGTCCCCGGTCGGATCCGCGTCAAGGAATAGTCCAACGCCGTCGAACTGCGCTCCGCCAAGCTCGTTGTCCGCATCGACCACGCCTCCAAGCGGTTTCCGTATTCGATGCCGATGGCAGGCCGCCTCACCGAGCACGCCTCACAACCTCGCACGCTTAAGCGGGCGGATGGGCGACAAGGACAACCCCACTTCATCGTGACCAGCCTCGGACGTTAGGCGCCGCGGCGCGCTACGAAAAAGTGTAGTGCGCGCGCGGCGAGATGGAGGACCACATCAAGGAGCAACAGCAGGACCGCCGACCGGCTCTCCTCGGCCGGCTTCGCGACCAACGAGTCGAGGCTCTGGCTCGCCGGTGCAGACGCTCTTCGCCCAGGTCTGGCGAAGATTACGGCTGCTGCCGGCCTGAGCGCAGGCCGGGCCGGATTGAAAGGTGCTGGAAAAACAACCCGCCAAGGCAGAACCTTGCCTGAATGCGTGCAAAACACGTTCCGGGGCGCGTGCAGTCGGGTTGGGGTCGGTCGAAGGTTTGAAAAAACGCCCCGACGGGCCCCCGACCCTGTAGCGATGCCCCGATGACGCTCTTCCCGCCGAACATCCCCCGAAACCGCCTCACCGCCGCCCGAGGTGAAACATGCGGGTTAGCCAGGCCAGAAACGGGCTGTCTTTGCTTTAGGGTGTGTGCGAAACGGTGAGGCGCAGGAAGCGGCGGCCGGCTGCGACGGAGTCCACATCATCCGTATAGGTGGAGGTGGATCCGACCGTGTTCGTGGAACCGGTGGCGGGAGTGAAGCCGGTGCTCAGGTTGTTGCTAGCCTCGATGGTGTAGGTTAGCGCGGGATCGGCCGGGCTGCGGCGCGAGTAGGTGATCGTCAGGAAATTGCCGGAGCGGCTGACGGTGAGCACGCTGGCGCTCGGGGCCTTGGGATCGGTGTCGATGGCGTATTCGAGAAGGTTGGCGAGGCCGTCGCCGTCGTAGTCCTCGGTGTCGCCGGCGAGGACCGCACCGGTGTCGTCATACACGCCGAACTGGTCGAAGCGCCAGTCTTGCAGCGCGGTGTGGGCGGGGGCTTCGGTCACCGTGAGCATGCCGGTGGTGGCGTTGAAGCTGAGCCCGAAGCCATCAAGCGTGCCCGTCCAGATGCTGGAGGCTTCGGTCAGAGAAACTGGCGAGGGGGTGGCGGTGCTGGCTGCCGTCACGCCGGCGAAGCCGCCGGAGGTGGAGCCGGAGATCTGGAAGAGCGTGTAGGTGCCGGCCTGGATGGTGCCGCCGAAGTGGAGACCTACGGTGCCGCCGAGGGTGAAGGTTCCGGTGACATTGACGCCGTCGTAGTCGGTGCCGCGGGTGAGTCCGTTGATCTCGAAATCCGAAGCGGAGCCGGAGTTGAGGGTGAGCAGCCCGGAGAGGGTCAGGACGCCGACGGAAGCGCCGGGGGCGAGCTGGCCGTTCACGGTGACGGGCCCGGTGATGGTGCCGGAACCGCCGAATGTAGCGCCTGAGGCGACGGTGACGGCGTTGGTCGCGGAGGACAGCGTGCCGTTCACGAGAAGGCCACCGGCGTTGACGGCGGTGCCGAGGCTAAAGGAATTGGTCCCATTGATGGTAAACGTCCCCGTGCCGACCTTGGTGAGGCCGATCAGCTTGGGGGTGGCGCCGGCTCCATTGTTTAAATTGCCAGCGATCGAGGTGCTGGTGCCGAGGTTGCCTACTTCCAGTATGGTGGTGCCCCCTGCGGTGAGGCCGCCGCGGATGTTGCCGGCGGTGCTGGAGAGCGCGCCCAGCTTCACGGTGTAGCCACCGCCGGCGGCGAAAATGAACTCTCCGGCAGTGAGCGTGTAAGCGGCGTTCTGGCTGCCAGCGACCGAGGAGTTGAACTGGGTGTTGTTGGTGGCGGAGCTATGGGTGAGGGCGCCGCTGAAGCCGGAGTGGTCGCCGGTGAAAATGATCGTGTTGGCGGTGTCGTTCAGGATGGCGCCCGAGCCGGAGACGGTGCTGGTGCTGATCTGATTGTTGCCGGTGAAAGTGAGGGTGCCGCCGCTGGCGATCTGGATGGCGCCGCCGTTGAGGCCAGTGCTGGGGGCGACGAGCTTGCCGCCGTTGATCGTGGTGCCGCCCGAGTAGGTGTTGGCGCCGGTGAGGGTGAGGACCCCCGCGCCCGCTTTGGTCAGGCTGCCAGTGCCGGTGATGGCGTTGGCGTAGGTCTGGTTGCCAGCCAAGTTGTAAACCAGGGCGCCGTTGTTGGCGATGCCGCTGCTGGCGGTGATCGAGCCGTCGGTGGTGCCGTCGCCCAGCTGGAGGGTGCCGGCGTTGATGGTGGTGGCGCCAGCGTAGGTATTGGAGGTGGTCAGGGTAACCATGCCTGTGCCGTTTTTAACGAAGGAGCCGTTGGCGATGCCGAAGCCGCCCGAGCTGGAGATGGTATAGTTTTTCGAGCTGTTGTTAAAGGTCGTCGCCGGGGCCGGAGCGACGTTGGCGGTGCTGATCTCGATATTCGTGGTGCCGGTGGCGGTGTCGTCGAAGAGCACCTCGTCGCCCGCGAGGTATTCGGTCGTGGTGCCGCCGGTGACCAGCTGCCAGTTTTTGGCGCCGCCGATGGTATCGGTGGTCCATGCGCTGCTTTGCGCCCCGGTCCACCTGGGGCTGTCGCCGTTGATCTGGAGCGCGAGGTTGCTGCCGTTGAGGGTGAGGCCGCCGAGGGACTGGCGGGAATTGAGGCCCGTGACCGTGCCGAGGCTGAAGTCCGACGCGGAGCCGGTGAAGCTGCCGAAGCCAATGAGATTGTGGGCGCCGGTGGACAGGCCCGAGGTGGCGACGTTCAACGTGACCATGCCGCTGGCGGGGGTGGTGGAGAGGGTGCCGGTGATGTTGAGCGGCTTGGTGCCCACGAGCACGTTCGCGTTGACGGTGCCCGCGCCCGCAAACGCGAGCGTGCCGATGGTAAGGGTGCCGGTGCCACCATTGCCGTTGGTGACAATGGCGCCGCTGTTGTTGCCCACGTTTACCGTACCGAGCGTGCCGGTTCCGTCCACGGTGCCCTGGGCCAGCGAGATCGTCGCCGTGGAGGCGACGGAGCTGGTGTGAACGTACCTGGCCGCGGGGCCATTCACGGTGATGCCGCTGGTGGTGTTGATCGAACCGGCTCCGCTGACGGCGAACGTGCCGCTGTTAACGTTCGTCGCTCCGGTGTAGTCGTTGGCAGCGTTGTTGAACGTCACCGTATTTGGCCCCAGGATGGTCATGGCCGAGGCGCCCAAGGAGCTGTTGTGGACGCGCGCACTGACCGTGATGCCCGCGTTCGCGGCCACCAGGACCAGTTCTTGCGTCTGACCGGCAGCGAGACCGGCGCCGGTCACCGCGCTGGTCGTGGCCAGCGTCAACAGACCGGTGCCGGCGTTGACGAGGCCGTTGGTGACCAACTGCGCAGCCGAGCCGGAATTGCCAAGCGTAAGGGTATTAGCCGCGCCGAGATATCGAACCGTATTGGCGACCCGGCTCGATGCCCCGAAAATGGTGGCCGATCCCGCCGAGACATCAAAATTGGTCGTCGCACTGTTCATCGCCGAAACCCAGTTGGCGTTTACGGTGGCTCCAGTGTAGGCGGCGACGTTCGCACCCGAAATGGTTGCATACCGGGTGCCGGTTCCTGATCCGATGATTGCCCACGGGCCGATAAGGTCGTTGCTGAGCGTAGCGCTCGCCGAGATCGTCCCGCTCCCCGAGAAAATCGCCACGCCGCCGGGGCTGCGCGTCAGGACGCCAAGATCCAAAGTACTCTCCGTCGAATACGAATTATAGCCCGGGGCAACGGTCGTATCCGCGCGCAGATTGGCCGTGCTTAGGGCCAAGGTGGCGAGGCAGGCCGGCGGAAGGACCGAAATGGTCTTCCACAGGCGTTGGGAGGCGGAACGGAATTTGGCGTGAGAGGTCATCGTGGGGGGAAAAGCGAAATGAGCCGACGGCAAAAAAACACAGTCTCACGGCGAGGAGGTGGAGAGGTGCAAAATGGCGATGATCCCGTTGGGCATCGATCTGACGGGTATGCGGTGAGAGCCTTGCGCCTTCAGCTGTCGCAGGACGCGTTCCCGAGTGCTTTCATTTACAAGGGGCAGTCCCCGGAGGACGGCGGAAACGTGGTATGCGAAACGTGGAGCCGTTTGGCGAAGAGGGCGCATGGGAAAGAGGCCGGTGGCAGCTCCTTCGGGGGTTCCATGGCGAAAACATCGCCAGCGAACGACGCCCGGTGGAAGATCCGAATCTGAAGACAGAGGCAATATTACGCTCAACCGGGCGTGCGTGATACTGAATAAATGCGAAAGACAATTACGGAAATGCGTAAACTAAACTCATCGCTGGTCACCATTCTTCGCCCGGCCGCGACGCCTTCCGTCTCCCTCGCCTTAATGGGTATCCGAAGCTACGCGCACACCCCTCAGCACCGTAACTTGTTGCCGAGATCGATCACCGAGACTAAGCTGACGAGCTTGGCCGAGCCGGCGCTTGTTTAGCGTCTCGGGCCTTTCCCTAAGCGACCGGTCCACGATCACTTGTCTTCACGGCGTCGAGGCACTCGAGCGTACGCAAACCTCCGGGCGCGCCCCTGCCTTAGGCTTAAGAATTGCGCATTTCTATAGCTAAATTGCGTGTTTCTTCAGTAGAACGCATTGCAAATATGAATTACCCTCACTCATTACCGCCCCCTCAAACGTCCGACCGTGCTCTCCCCTACGAGGGCCGAATCATTTTTCATATCCCCATGAACCAACATTTCCTCCGCATCGCTTGCGTGCCTTCACGCTTATCGAGCTGCTCACCGTGATCGCTATCATTGGCAAAGTCCGACAAAGCACCCAAAAGGCGGGTTGCGCGTCATCACGCCTCTGAGTGGGGCAGAGCGATTGCGTTCTGCGCCCATGACAAATAAGGAGCCAATCGCCACGGCGGTTGTGCGATCAACGCAGTGTTTGCGGATTAGACCGTCAAACTCGTAACCGGCACTCCTGCAAGCCCGGGAGACAAAAGCTCCATCTTGGAGATGCACACGGTTTGGTTCCAAATCTACTAGGCCGTCGCGGACTTATATTAACCGCGTTCCATATCGGCCCGTGCGTCACCCTGCCCCCGCCCGGCTAGGGCCTAACCCGACGGCCACTGCATTAGAAAAGGCCCCTTTGATGTCCCCTCCGAACCCATGACCCATCCGCCCCCAGCCCCGTCGCGGAATCGCGCGCGTCTTTTCGGCTTCGCCGCCGCCTTGTTCCTTCCTGTCATCTCCGCTTTCGCCGCTTTCGGTCTCACCACCGCGACCGATTATTACCAAGTTGATACGGGCGCCGGTCTCGTCTTCAAAATTCGCCGCCTCAACACCAGCTCCACAACGTCCCCCGGGGACATCATGAGCTTGGTTTACAACGGCGTGGAGTATCAGGACCAGTCGCGCGGCTCGCAGGTAAATTCCGGGTTCGACTACATTTACACCAATACGTCAGCCGTCACGGTGAGCGCCAGCACGGTTGGCACGGACTATATCAAGATCACGGTCGTGTGCGGCAATCCCGCGGTTTCGGGCATCCTCACTCATTACTACATGGTGCACAAAGCCGAGCCGCGCATCTACATGGCGACCCATTTCACGGCGGAGCCTATCCACCAAGCCCTTTGCCGTTACATCCTGCGAATACAACGCGCCAAGCTGGAAAACGGGCCCGGTCCCTCAAACGTCAAGGGCACGAACACCTCGCTCGAATCCGGTGACATTTACGGATTCAGCTCGACGTATGCGGACGCTTCGCTGAGGGGGCAGACCCGGTCGAAGCACTATTCGGGCATGCGTCTGAAGGATTGGTCCTACATCGGCGCGAGCGGAACCAACGTCGGCCTGTGGGTGCTGCGCGACAACAACGAAGGCGGGTCCGGAGGCCCCTTTTACCGCTCGCTGATCAACCAGGGCGGCACCACGAATCAGGAGATCACCTACATCGTCAATTATGGCGAGGGACAGACCGAGGATTTTCGACTGGGGATCCTCAACTCCTACACCTTGGCCTTCACCGATGGCACCACGCCGGCACCGGTGGATACGTCCTGGTTCAGCGGGATGGGGCTGACCGGTTACGTGGGGACGTCAGGGCGCGGCGGCCTGACTTGTGGCAGCATTACCGGCCGCGACACACGGCTTACCTACACCGTCGGGTTTTCGAACGGCACCGCGCAATACTTTACCGAGGCAAGCGCGGCAAACGGCTCCTTCAAGATGGCGGATATGCTGCCAGGCACCTACACGATGCGGGTTTATAAAAACGAACTCTCGGTTTATTCGGCCAACGTCACAGTAAACGCCGGAGGCACGGCCACCCTGCCGGCCATCGCGATCACCGGCGATCCGTCGCGCACGGTGCCGTTGTGGCGGATCGGGAATTGGGACGGTACGCCGACCGAGTTTCTCCACGGCGACAAGGTCACGACCATGCATCCCTCGGACACACGGATCACGGGCACGAGCGGCGCCGCCGCCTGGGCTCCCGGGCCGTATGTCGTGGGCACCTCTTCGCCGGCCACCGGGATCCCTTGTTACCAATGGAAAGGGGTCAACTCCAGCCAAGTCGTGCAGTTCAACCTGACCGCCGGGCAGATCGCCACGAGCACGATCAGGATCGGCCTCACCACCGCCTTTGCCGGCGGGCGACCGAACATCGCGGTGAACTCGTGGACGAGTGGTTTGCAAGGTCCCTCCTCGCAACCCGACTCGCGCACGCTCACGGTCGGCACTTATCGCGGCAATAACGTGACCTACACGTTTTCCGTGCCCGCCAGCGCATTGATCGCCGGCACGAATACGTTGACGATCTATCCGATCAGCGGCTCTGGTGCGTCGGACTATTTGAGCGCGGGTTACAGCATCGATTGCATCGAGATGTCCCAAGGCAGCACAACGCTCTCCCCGCCCGGAGCGCCCGCGAGTCTGAGTGCCACCCCGGGCATCGGAAGTGTTGCCCTGAGCTGGCCTGCGGTGAGCGGCGCGACGAGCTATCTGGTGCAGCGCGCCACGGTGAGTGGCGGCCCCTACCTCACGGGCGGCGAGCCTTCCTCGACCAGCTACACGGATACTGGTTTGGCTGCGGGCACGACCTACTATTACGTCGTCAAGGCGCTCAACAGCGCTGGTGCGGGCCTGGCTTCGCCCGAGGCGAGTGCCGTGCTTTCGGGCTCGGTCACCGCGGCAACGAACCTGGCCTTCGACGAAACGAGCGGCACCACGGCAGCCGACTCGTCCGGCAACGGCTGGAACGGCACGCTCACCGGCGGCGCCACTTTTGTCACGGGAAAGACCGGCAACGCTGTGAACCTGAGCGGCAGCAGCCAGTATGTTTCGTTGCCGACGGGCGTCGTCGCTTTCGCCAACGACTTCACCGTGGCCACCTGGGTGAAGCTGACCGCCAGCACGGCGGCGGCGCGCATTTTCGATTTCGGGACGGGCATGGGCAACTCCATGTTTCTCACCGCGCGCTCGGATACCGGCCGGCCGCGCTTCACCATCCGCACGTGGAGCGCGAACGATCAGGTGATCGACAGTTCGGTCGCCATCGCCACCGGCATCTGGACGCACATTGCCGTCTCGCTCACCGGCACCACCGGCACGATCTACCTCAACGGCGTGCCCGTCGGAACCACCAGCGGCGTAACTCTGCGACCCTTCCAGCTGGGGACCACGACACAAAACTATCTGGGCAAGTCACAGGCGGCCACAGATCCCACCCTCAACGGCGCGTTGGATGATTTCCGCATCTACTCTCGAGGCCTGACCGGCTCGGAGATCTACACGCTGTGGGGCGGCAGCAGCAGCAACCAGCCGCCCGTCTTCACCGCGAAGCCCACGGTCTTGCCCGCCGTCAACCAGGGGATCAATTACAGCGCTCTCGCGCAGACCCTTACCACGGCTGCCACCGACGCCAACGGCGGCACGCTGACCTTCACGAAACTCAGCGGCCCCGCCTGGCTTACGGTGGCCACCAACGGCGCCCTCTCCGGCACGCCCGGCAACGCCGATGTCGGCCTCAACCAATTCAGCGTCCGCGTCGCCGATGCCAGCGGCGCCACCGATAGCACCGACCTCCGCATCACCGTCAACAATGTCAACGACGCACCGGCGTGGTTCGGCACGCCGTTTACGCGCCAGCCGGTCACGAGCGGCCAGGCCTACACCGGCACCTCCCTCGCCACCTGGGCTTCCGACCCCGATCAGACCCAGGGCGATACGATCACCTTCTCCAAACTCACCGGTCCAACATGGCTCACCGTCGCCGCAAACGGCGCCCTCTCCGGCTCGCCAGCCGCCGGCAACATCGGCACGAATACCTTCACGGTGCGCGTGACCGACGCCGCCGGCTTGTTCAGCGACGCGACGTTCACCATTCAGGTCCTCGCTCCCGCGATTCAGGCACGATACCCGTTCGACGGATCCGCGGCGAACATCCAGGGCGGGGCCGCCGCGACCATTGCCGGCACGGCGAGCTACGTCCCGGGAGTCTTCGGCCAGGCGCTGAACTTCGACGGCGCCACGAACTACGCCTCACTCGGCACCCTCTCGGGCACGACCTACAAGGACTTCACCGCGTCAGGTTGGATCTGGCGAAACTCCACCGCCGATTATCAACGCATCTTCGACTTCGGCAGCGGCACCACCGAATACATGGCTCTTTTTTTCGTCGGCTCGACCCTCCGTTTTCAGATTCTTGAAAACGGCGTCACGCAAATCCTCAACGCACCCATCCCGACGTTTGGCCAGTGGGCGCATGTCGCGGTCACGCTCAGCGGCAGCACCGCCACCATTTATGTGAATGGCACCGCGGTAGCGACCAGCGCCGCGATCACCAACGAGCCGAGCGACATCAATCTGACGTTCAATTACCTCGGCGAATCCCAGTTCGCCGCCGACCCGCTCTTCAATGGCAAGATCGACGACTTCCGGCTCTACAACTATGGACTCTCGGCGCTGGAAATTTCCGCACTGGTCTCGGCCGCGCCGTCGCTCCCACCGACCAATCTCATCGCCGGAGCCTCCGGCACCACGGTCACCCTCACGTGGAGTGCCGTACCCAATGCCTCGTCCTACACCATCAATCGCAGCACCGTCAGCGGCGGCCCTTACACGACCATCGCCACGGGTGTGACGGCGGCGACGTATTCGGACACCAGCGTGGTCAGCGGCACGACCTACTACTACGTTGTCAGCGCGACGAGCACGGCGGGCGAGAGCGTCAATTCGAATGAAGGTGTCGCCGTGGTCTCCGATCTCGTCGCGAGGTTGAAGTTCGACGAGGCTACCGGCACCAACGCCGTCGATTCCAGCGGCAACCCCTGGAATGGAACCCTCGTCAACACTCCGACGTGGACCTCCGGCATCCTCAAGGGCGCCGTCAACCTGCCGAACACGGCATCTCAATACCTCACCATTCCTGCCGGCATCGCGAGCGGTTTGAACGACTTCACGATCTCCGCCTGGGTGAAAGTGGTCGCGTTCTCGACGTTCTCCCGAATCTTCGACTTCGGCACGGGCACGACGAACTACATGTTCCTCACCCCGCAATACACCACGACCTCGCCGAACGCCGCGAAGATGCGGTTCGCCATCCGCACGACGGCCGTCGCCGAGCAGGTCATCAACAGCTCCACCGCCGTTCCGGTCGGCACGTGGGTCCATGTCGCCGTCACGCTCACCGGAAGCACCGGCCGGCTCTACCTCAACGGCACGCAGGTCGGCATCAATTCTTCCATGACGCTCAAACCCTCCAGCCTGGGCGGCACCACACTCAATTATCTCGGGAAATCGCAATTCTCCGCCGACCCGTATTTGAACGCCGCGCTCGATGACTTTCGGGTTTACAGCCGCGCCCTCAGCGCCACGGAGCTCTCGACCCTAGCCTATCCGGTGGCCGAGGCGCCCGAAAATGTCACCGCCGTTCCGGACGACGGCAAAGTGAGCCTGAGCTGGACCGTGCCCAACGCCGCGACCACTTACAACGTCAAACGCGCCAGCGCCGTCGGCGGTCCCTATGCGACGGTCGCCACCGGCCTGACGGCGACGACGTTCACCGACACCGGACTCACGAACGAGACGACTTATTACTACGTCATCAGCTCCAGCAATGCTCAAGGCGAGGGCCCGAACTCTGCTCCGGTGGCCGTCACTCCCACGTTCCTGCGCATTCACCTCGAGTTCGACGAGAGCTCCGGCGCCATCGCCGCCGATTCCAGCGGCCGCGGCCTCGACGCAGCGACAGTCAACGCTCCCGCTTGGGAGGTCGGAAAGTTGAACAACGCCCTCAAGCTCGCCTCGGCCTCCTCGCAATACGCGAACCTCCGGGCAGTCGCCGAGGGCCTCACGAACTTCACGATCATGACGTGGGTGAAGTTCACGACCGTGGTCGGCAACGCTCGCATCTTCGACTTCGGCGGCGCCACGGCGCCCGGTGCGGCCGTCGGCACCTACATGTTCCTCGCGCCGACCGGCGCCAACGGCATCCGTTTCGCGACGACCACCGGCGGCTACAACGTCGAGCAGGTGATCTCCGCCACGACCCCGATCACGACCGGCACGTGGATGCATGTCGCCGTCACGTTGTCGGGAAGCGTCGGCCGGATCTACGTGAACGGTGCTCTGGTCGGCACGAACAGCGCGATGACGCTCAATCCCGCGAGTCTCGGCGCCCTCACGCAAAACTACCTCGGCAAGTCGCTCTTCGCCGCCGACCCGTATTTGAACGCCTCCCTCGACGATTTCCGCATCTACAGCCGCGCCATGAGCGCGAACGAAGTTTCGCTTTTCGCAAACCCGCTCGCCGCCCCGCAAAACGTCGCCGCCACGCCGCAGCCGCAGGCCATCGCGCTTTCCTGGAGCTCTGTCCCAAATGCCAGCAGCTACACCGTCAAATACGCGCTGGTTTCCGGAGGCCCTTACACGTCGCTCGCATCGGGAGCGGCCTCTCCCGGCTATACTCATTCCGGTCTGGCCTATGGCGCGACCTACTACTACGTCGTCAGCGCGTCGAATCTTTCCGGCTCCAGCCCCGACACCACGGAAGTCACCGCCAGCGCGGGCTCCGCTCTCCTCTCGGCGGCGGAAAGCGTGCCTCCCTCATTCGTGATCAACAGCGGCAACGGCAGCGCCGTGTTGACGACCGCATCCTCCGTCCCTGGTCACTCCTACCAGCTGCAAACATCGACCACACTCGCCTCGGGAGACTGGATCGATGTCGGCGATCCCCTCGACGGCACGGGATCGGCGCTGCAATTCCAAACGCTCTTCGACCCGACGGAAGCGCGTCGCTTCTACCGGATTGTCATCTCCCGATAAACGATCGGAGTCGACCTTTCGCTTTTATGAAAATACTCCTGCAAGCCTTCATTCTCGCTTCCCCCGGCTTGTTAACTTCGACCAATCTACAGGCGAAGATCGAGTAGTGCGACCGCTGGCCAATGGCGTCGAAGCAAACTCACGCTGGCCGCTTGGAGGTCGAATTCATCACGGATCACATTGCCCGCGTGCGCGCCTCGAAGAACGCCGATTGGCCGAAGACGTCCAGCCTGATGCGCGTGCCCGTCGCGGAAAGCCGGGCCGGGCAAGATCGCCATCAAAGATTTTGGCAATGTGCTCGAGTTGCGCTCCGCGAAACTCGTTGTCCACATCGACCACGACGCCCGACCGACGCGTGCTCAACCTCACCCGCTCCAGTTATACCGGAGGCCAGCGCACCGGCTCGGTCGTCTGGACGGCGACATCACCGCGAGTTGGGAGACGCTCGCCCGGGAGGTGGCCTCCGAGTTGAGCTACTGAAGAGAGACTCCACGATGAAAGAACAGAAGTAGACTGGGATGAAGGCACCGAGGCATGACAAAGCGTTTCGGCAGGAAGCGGTGCGATGTGGAAGCAAAGCGGGAAGTCAGCGGAGGCTGACGGCGCGGAAGCTGGGGAGAAGCTCCCCGCCGTTTTCCAAGCAAATAACGCATTTATAGAGCTAAATTGCGTATTTTTTCAGTATAACGCATTCAAATCTAATCACGGCTATGTCCTGCCTATGTTCGACGGCGCGGTCAGCGGAGATTTCAAGGGAAGCGCTAATCGCCACGGTAGCCGTGCGATCAACGGGGTGTTGGCGATGGAAGTGTCAAACGCATCACCGGCACGGCAGTCGCCGGTCAAAGTGACCCAAGCTCGATTCTGCAAATGCGCACGGTTTGGTTTCAAATCTATTGCCGTGGCTGGCTTAAGGTTCGTCGGACCAACAACAGCTATTTGGGGGAGAGCAGGTCGTCGTCGGACACTGCCCAAGATGCCGTTACGGCGGTGCGCAAAGCCGACACACCGCGCCTCATTCCTACCTGATGGCCGTGAAGTATTTCGATGGCCTTGCGGCCGACGGCAGGGAGGTTAAGATCCAGGCTAAAAACAGGAAGGGGACTCTCCGCGGCGAGGCCCCGGACATATCGGGGGTCGGTCGTCAGCAGGGAATCGAAGGCGTTTCTTTGCAACCAGGCTTGGAAATAATCGATTGAGCGGGTCGGGGTAAAAAACGAGGGCGCGACCAGGACATCGGCGGCCGACAGCTGCATGCTATAGGCGTGGATCAGATGTTCTCGTGCGGGGAGGGGGAGATCATAGTCTAGGATAAGACCGGGTTTGCGTATGCCCACAGCGCGGAGTCGGCCGAGCGCGCGGAAGACACTTTGCTGGTAATCCGGGCAGACGGAGTCGGCTATCAGGGCGGCAGGGGGGATATCCGTGTAGATACAGGCAAAAAAAGGCAGGCAGATGCGGCGAAGGGTATCTGAATCGGGTCCGGGCAGAACGAGCAGGCCACGGTAACTGCGCCGACGCAGGATGTCGGCGAGGCGCGGCAATTCGTCCACCTCGAGTACGAGCTGATCAGTGCCATAACCCAGCCGGTGGGAGGCTTCCTTTGCGGCACCGATGATGGCCCGATGCCGGGCAACGACCGCCCCCCTGCGACCGGTCCCTGTCTTCACGTACAAAATGGCGACCACCCCGTTCTGCATCGACCTGACGGGTATGCGGCGAGAGCCTTGCTCCTTAAGCTGCCGTAGGACACGTTCCCGGGTGCTTTCTTTCACATGGGGCAGCCCTCGGAGGACGGCGGAAACCGTGGTGTGAGAAACGTGGAGCCGTTTGGCTAAGAAGCGAAGAGAGCTCATGGGAAAGAGGCCGGTGGCAGCTCCTTCGGAGGTTCTAGGGCGAAAACATCGCCAATAAACGGTGCCCTGGTGAGGAAGGAGCTGAAGGCAGAAGCGATATTACTCTCAACTGAGCTTGCGTGATACCGAATAAATGCGAAAGATGACTACAGAAATGCGTAAACTAAATTCATCGAGGGTCACCATTCTTTGCCCGGCTGCGACGCCCTCTGTAGCCCTCGCCTTAATGGGCATCCGGAGCTACGCGCACACTCAGGATGACTGGCATCTGATAAGCAGCCCTCCGGCGTTCTTCCGCTCTCCGGGCGGATCCTTGGATCTGCATTTCATGCAAGAGTGGACGGGGAGCGGCATCATCACCTCCACGGCGAACGAGGAGGAACTGCTCGCCATCCGAAAGATGAAAATCCCCGCGGTGAATATCCTCATGGGCAGCAAGGAAAGATTCGGGGTGCCCCGAGTAGCAGTGGATGATTACAAAGTCGGGCGTATGGCCGCCGAGCACTTACTGAGCCGCGGGCTGCGCAGCCTGGCGTTTCTTGGCCGCAAGGAGCCCTGGTTTTCCCAACTGCGGCACCGCGGTTTCGCCGAGCGTCTGGCGGAGGTCGGTCAGAGCGCCAAGACACTGTTACAGGGCCCGGACAAGCAGACCAGACAGTCCTGGCTGGGTCGCGTGGACGAAATCGCCCAGTGGGTGGCTTCGCTTCCCCATCCGACCGGAGTTTTCGCCGTGCACGACTATCGCGCGCAACTGCTTCTCGACGCCTGTTATATGGCAGGATTAAGAGTTCCTGAGGATATCGCGGTGATCGGCGTGGATAATGATGAAAACATCTGCGATCATTCCATCCCCTCCCTCAGCAGCGTAGCCTGTAACCAAGAGAAAATCGGGTGGGAGGCCGCGGCGCTTCTGGGCCGCATGCTGAAAGGAGAAGTGGCTCCTGTTAGCGACCTTCTGGTGGATCCCGACCGGGTGGTGGCGAGGCAGTCGACCGACAGATTGTATTGTTCCGATGCGGCAACTCAACGCGCCTTGGACCTGATGAGCGAACAGATTGCCAAGCCTTTCAATATAGAGGAACTGGCCGAACAGGTGGGAGTATCCAAGAGGACCCTGGAGACTCGGTTTCGGGATAATTTGCAGGCTTCGCCCCATGAATATCTCACCAAGATGCGGGTGCAACGGGCCGAGGCGCTTATGAGCAAACCCGGGAAGCGGACGATCGAGCAGACCGCCATAGAATGCGGTTTCGGCAGCGTTTCCGCTTTCTACGGGGTGTTTAAGCGGTTTACGGGCGAGTCCCCCGCCAAGTTTCGCAAGAAGCAGCTCGCCATTCAGGCGGAGCAGGCCCGGCGATAGAACGGCCCGAATAATCCATGGGGCGGCGTGGGCGGCGAATTGACTAGCTGGCGTGCCCGCCGCTTACCCCAGCAGAGGCCAAAGTAGTGGACATGCCCGCTTAACGGAGGGAAAAGCGAAGGGCAGAACGTCAGACAAGAATGAGGAAACAAACAAGATGTGAAGGCTCACGGAGCGCCATTCTCATAAGCCCATCCGAGCCCGAACCCAGTCGACGCCATACCTACCCACCCCCTGACCGGAATCGAGAGCGTCGCCTGCTTTCGCCCTGCATCCACCACCGCCGACGACGCCGGCGACCCCAACGGCTCGGTTGGGCTCCTCAAATACGCTCCGGGCACCGGACCCCACCGTAGCTTTCGCTCCCGCCTGCCAGACTGCGCGTGGCGTTCTCTGGCTTACCTTCCCCTGCGTCGCCCTATCCTCCCCACCAACACCGTCCAAGGCACCGCCGACCTCTGGACAAGCTTCGGCGCGGAAACCGTTGCCAGCCCCGTCAGCGTTTTCAATCCCGAGTCGCCCGCCACCTCCGCCCGCCTCTTTTCATGCCTCCTCCCTCACGCTCCTCTCGGCCGGGCACGCGCGCTTGCATTAACGACGTCGAATGACTTGGGCGCAAACAGACATCCGGTCGCGGGCCTGCCTTACTCCCCAAATTGCGCATTTCGATAGTAAAATTTCGCATTTCTTCACTAGAACGCATTTCGAATCTGCGTTATCCTTGCTCTATTCCCCCGCTCTCCCCCTTTCCAGAGTCCGCCCGTGTCTCCGCGACAACGGCAGACTGATTTTTCATATCCCCATGAAACAGCATTTCTTCCGAGCCCATCGCCTGAGCGCCTTTACGCTTATTGAGCTGCTTACTGTGATCGCCATAATCGGCATTCTCGCGGCGATCATCGTCCCCACCGTCAGCAAAGTCCGGCAAAACGCCAAAAATGCGCGCTGCGTTTCCTCACTTCGCGAGTGGGGCAGAGCGATTATGTTCTGCGCCAATGATAATAAGGGAAACTATACGCTCCATGGCCGCAACGGTCGCTGGTGGTATGACGCGGGAACCTCGCCCTATACACAATATTTTCAGCAGTCGGGGCAGGCGGCGACGCGGAATGTGCGGACATGTCCGTTGGACTCTGAACCAGACTTGCTGAAAGTTGACTACTTCATTTGCCGGGGCTCGACCAACGGATCCATTAATACGTTCGCGCCCACGGACAAAATCCCGCTCCATAAGGCCCGCTATCCATCCCAGTTACTGGTGATGCTCGACGGAGTAGAGAATGGGCAGGACTCCTCTTTTTACGTCAGTTCGGAGCAAACCAGGATCACCGGCCATGTCCTACCTATGTTCAACGGCGCGGTTAGCGGAAGTTTCAAGGAAAGCGCGAATCGCCACGGTGGCCGTGCGATCAACGCAGTGTTTGCGGATTGGAGCGTCAAACGCGTGACAGGCACTCCTGCAGGCCAAGGAGACAAAAACTCCATCTTGGAAATGCGTACGGTTTGGTTTCAAATTTATTAAGCCGTGGCCGGCTTATATTAACCGCCGTCGGTATCGCCTCTGCGTCCCGCCGGCTTTCGGCTCTTGGGCCGGCCACCGGATTGGAAAGGACTCCCGATGCCAAAGCCTCCACCACCGCAGTCAGAGTCTTCGTCCGCTTTCTGTTAACCTCCAACCCATGCACCACCCCACCCCTTCGCCGTTTCGCACGCGTTATTTTTGCGGGGGCGCTCGTTGAGCATCTCTTGGTAGGCGCGGAGCTGTTGATGCGAGACAAGGAGAGGTCGGTGCCCTTGGGGAGGGAGTGACGGATGCGGTCGTTTTGGCTTTCGCAGGTGGCGCGCCCCCAGGGGCTATAAGCGTGGCAGAAGAAGACCTTGAGCTGGAGGTTTGCGGCGAGGCTCTGATGCTCTGCCATTTCCTTGCCCTGATCATAAGTGAGGCTTTGGCGCAGGATGCCGGGCAGGGGTGCGAGTTTGCGCTCGAAGGCCTCGCGCACGCTCGTGGTGTCCTTCTGCGGAAGATGGCAGAGGAAGGTGTAGCGGGTGGTGGGCTCGACCAGCACGCCGACGGCGGAGCGGTTGCCGGCGCCTGCGATCAGGTCGCCTTCGTAGTGGCCGGGGATGATCCGGGTTTCGACTTCGGGCGGGCGTTCATCGCCCAACACCCTGTCCTCGAGCTGGCCTTGGGCCGAGGCGACGCCACGACGCCGGGGACGGCGGGCGGAGTGGTGCCGGCGCAGACAGGCGACCAGTTCGCGCTTCAGTTCCCCTCGGGCCACGACGTAGACGTAGCGGTAGATCGACTCGTGCCTGGTGTGCATGGCGGGCAGTTCGGGGTGGTCGCGCCAGAGGCTGCCGGCCACTTCCTCCGGCGACCAATCCCGACGCAGGCGTGCATGCACTTCCGCCCGAAACGGCGGGTTTTCCTCGATGTGGCAGCACCGTGGCGAGCAGCGGAACGCCACGCCCTTGCCTGCCATTCCGCCACCTCGGCTTGATACCCGTCGCGGCCACCATTGCGCTTGAATTCCCCACTGATCGCGCCTGCCGAACGGCCCAGCCGACGGGCGATCTCCGCATGACTCTCCTCAGCCCTCAGACCGGCTTGAATCTTGATGCGTTCGGTAAGCTTCAACGCTCGGCGCATGGTCATCTACATGGCCTGCGCGTCGGCGGCTCTCCTCTGGTCCCGTCGCCGGGTCGTCGATGCCATTATACTCGGCGGTCACAGCCGCTCTATACTCGAAACCAAGAGTCAGGTCGCTCATTCACTCCAATCCTTGAGCGCGCCGTGGTAGATCCGCCCGAGCCAAGCGAACCCGCAAATCGCCTGCCACTGACGCATTCCGCGGACGACGAGGGCCGGGTGCCACCGGGGTTGGGCTTGAAACGAAAGAAAGGAGTTCGCCTTCTTTCCCCGGCCCTGCCGGAAAGAAGAAGGGAGTTCTTCATTGGTGAGGACATAATCCGAACCAATGCAATCTGTGACGCAATTTGGGGGCTTCCACGAGGGAGATGAGGATGAAAACCCAGACGACAAACGCTCGAATCAAATGCCAGGAACAGGCGACCCGGCGTCCCGTGATGGTTGGTGTCGTTGTGGGCGCTTTGGGGACGCTGCTAAGCCCGAACCGCGGTGCCCCGTACCGGTAGGATTCGGCCGCTGCTTAACCCGCAATAACGCCCTGCTTCGCGTTATATATTTCTGAGCGGGACACCTTAGCCCCGCCCAAACCCCTGTTCCGCCGGCCGCGGACAGGGGCTTCTCATTTTCGGCCGGGAAAGAAAGGAGGCCTGCGATGCCAATCATCATCGAGGCGAATTACGCGAAGAAGGTCGGACTGCCGTCCTTCTCGTCCCACCAGTTCGCAGTCACGCTGCGGACAGAATTAACGGACCTCTCCCAATTGGAGAAGGTGAACGCCGAGCTTTACGCCCGGCTCCAGCAGGCGGTCGACGGTCAGATTATCCACGCGGGCTTCGTGCCCGGCGCGGCGGAAAATGGCCCGGCGGGAAATCTCTCCCCTGCCCCGCATTCCCCTCCACCTCGCGATAATTCCCCGGCAGCGGGAAATTCCGGCGAGGAACCGTGGCGCTGCTCGGACAAACAGCGGGATTTAATCCTGCGCTTGGTCGACGGGCACTCGCTCGACAGGACGGCCGTGGACAATCTGGCGCGTCAGCGTTTCGGCGTCGGGGTAAAGCAGCTGAACAAGCTGCAAGCCTCGGGGCTGATCGACGAACTGATCGAAGACCACGGCCACGTTCCGCAGGACGGACGGCACCAGCACGGCGCGGAAACGGGCAGGCGTCGCAATCACCCGCGTCACTCCTACCAAGGGAGGGGCCGTTCGTGATCGCCACGCCCAACCCGCCGGCGCCGGCGTCACCACCGGGGAAGAACGGACACCTGCCGCACGAGGAACAAATTCAGGGAGGCGACCCGCTGGAATATGTCAGCGTCTCGCGCCTCAAATCGTTCCTCGGCTGCCGGCTGAAGTTCTACTTCGAAAAAGTCCGGGCGCTGCCCAAGCCCACGAGCCCCAGCCTGCATTTCGGGAAGGCGATGCACGCGGGCCTGCAACACTACAACAAGGCGCGATGGCGCGGCGGGGATTTTTCGGAGACGGCCGTCGTCTCCGCGTTCACCCGCGCCTTCGACGACCCGGCCCGGGGCGAGGTCGACTTTGAGTCCTCCGCCGACGAGACGGAACTCAAAGGGCGCGGGGAGCCGCTCCTGCGGGCCTTCCTCGCGTCGCGACAACTCGCCCCGGAGAAAAAGCCGATGGCGGTGGAATTAAGCCTTCGGGCCGAACTCCCCGCCCTCGCGCTGCCTCTGCTCGGCGTCGTCGACCTCGTGGAATCGGATCTGACCACCGTCGATTACAAGACGGTGGCCAGCACACCGGACCCGAAGCTCGAGTCCTGGCTGCACGAAATCCAGCTCACCGCCTACGCGTTGCTCGTCGAAGACGCGACCGGCGAGACATCGCCTGGCAGCGAGCTGGTGTTCCTCGTGAAAACGAAAACGCCGAAGGTGATCCCACACCGGCTGCCGGCGCCTTCCTTGGCGCAGCGGGATCGCTTCTTCCGCCTGGTCGAAGTCTACGCGACCGGGGTCGCCAACGAAGCCTACTACCCCTCCCCGGGGCAGCAGTGCTCGTGGTGTCCCTATCGCCAAGAATGCGCCGCCTGGAAAGGAGGTTCGTCTTGAACGTGCCGATCAGCGCGGGTCTGCGGGCGCTTAAGTTCTTCCTGATCTGGCTCCCCGTCCTCCTCGAATTGCTCACGCACATTCTCGCGCTCTGGGCCTGGCACCGGTCCGAGCGCCGAAAATCCCATCCGTAGAAAATAAACCCACCACCCACCACGAATTCCCAAATGTTCTCCACCTTCATCCTGATCCTCTTCCTCTGTCTCTTCTGGCAGCCGCTGCTCCTGATTTTCGGAGCCTTGGCCGCCATCTTCACCGGCATTATTTTCTGGCGCCGTCGCCGCGACCGAAACGCCGACTCTTACCCAAGATAAATTAATTCCCGTTTTGTGCGTCACCGAAGACCGACGCGCACGCGCCGCGGCCCGCTCTCTCTCACCGGAAGCGGGCCGCGGCGTTTTATTTTCCACCCACGAAAAATTCCCTGCCCATGAATTCCCTCATCCAACAACTCAAAGACACCGACCAGGATTTTGAATTTTATCCCACCACCCAGGAAATCATCGCCCGCCTGATCGCCGACCTCCGCGAGGCGAAGGAGGAACGCTACCTGGATTATCGCGATCTCAGCAGCGTCCTCGATATCGGCGCCGGCTCCGGCAAGGTCCTCAAGGCCCTGCGCGACCAGGCCGGTTTCACCGCTCTCTACGCGATCGAAAAATCGCCCCTCCTCTGCCAGTGTCTCGACG
Organism: uncultured Akkermansia sp.; assembly: GCA_966250295.1. Lineage (GTDB taxonomy): Bacteria > Verrucomicrobiota > Verrucomicrobiia > Opitutales > Opitutaceae > IMCC26134_A. The sequence goes on from CBINGR010000009.1 coordinate 92,370, forward strand.
AAGACATTTTTATCGTCGGCACGGATTTCCACGAACAGTCGCTCGTCGCCAAACAGGTCGAGCTGACCTTCTGCAATCCGCCTTATTCCGAATTCGAGGAGTGGACCGTGAAAATCATCCGCGAGTCCGCCTCGCGCCTGGTTTACCTCGTCATCCCCGAACGCTGGCAACGCTCCACCAAAATCGCCGATGCCCTGCCCTACCGGGAGGCGAAAATAAAAATCGCCGGCCATTTCGATTTCACCGAGGCGGAGGACCGGATGGCGCGGGCCAAGGTTCATCTGCTCCGCGTCGAACTCTCGACGGAGAAAGACGATGCCTTCGATCGTTTCTTCAACGCGGAGTTTGCCGAGCTGCGGGCGAAATTCGACACCGAGCGCAGGCGCGACGGTCCGGAAAAAGGGGCGCGCCGCAACCCGAAGCTCGACGCCCTCATCGTCGGCGTAAATTACCCGGACATGCTCGTCGGCCTCTACAACGAGGAACTCGAGCACATCCGGAAGAATTACGCCTTGGTGAAGGCGCTCGACGTGGACCTGCTCCGGGAATTCGACGTCAGCCCAGAGCGGATCATGGGCTGCCTCAAGGCCCGGCTCACCGGCCTGCGCATTCTCTACTGGCAGGAACTCTTCTCGCACATGAAGTCGGTCACCAACCGACTCACGTCCAAGAAGCGTCGTGTCATCCTGGAAACGCTCAACAAGCAGGGTCACGTCGACTTCACGGTGTCGAATATCCACGCGATCCTCCTCTGGGTGCTCAAGAACGCCAACAGTTGCCTCAACGCGCAGTTGCTGGAGACCTTCGATCACCTGGTCGGCACGGCCAACGTCCGCAATTACCGCTCCAACCAGCGCGTCTTCGTCCACGACCGCTGGCGCTACTCTGAGGAAAAGCCCACTCACATCGCGCTCGAATACCGCCTCGTGCTCGCGCACATGGGTGGCGTCCGGAAGAGGTATGAGTGGGAACGCGGCCTGGCGGAGACCGCCGCGGAGTTCCTCGGCGATCTCCTGACGGTTGCGCACGGCCTGGGATTTTGCGGCGACACCGCCGATCCCCGACTCACCCGCTCCGGCCGAAAGGACTGGGAGGCCAACCAGCTCCAGGGCTTCACCTGCGCGATAAACGGCGCGGAGGAAGTGCTCTTCGAGGTGCGTGGTTTCCTAAATGGCAATATCCTGCGCGCGGATTCACTCTTGTCCGATGTGATTCTCCGGAAGCCATCGCCGCGCTGAAAGATCCCTGAGCAGGGCCAGCTCCACGACGCAAAGTTCGCCGCTTCTGTTTCACGCAATTCGCCGGGCACCCTGCGATTGGTCCATCCTCCGGCGACCGGATGCACTTGTTCTTTTTCTCGAAGAGCGCTGGCTCTTTCCTTCATGTCCGTTGCGCAGACTCCTCTGGTCGCCCAAGCCGGGCGGCAGGCCCATACCGCCTTCGCCGGTTTCATCTATCAAATCCAACAGACCATCCTCCGCTGGCTCGATCTGAAGGACGACGAGGCGCTGTTTCTGGAAGGCGTGGAGGATTGCGACATCGTCTCCTCGCAGGATCAGCAGGCCCAGCTTTTTCAATTCAAGGCGCGCACGGACACCGTCAGCCTGGGACGGGCCGAAATCATCGAAACGCTGAATAATTTTTGGACCTCCGTCACGGACAACCCCGACTTCCGTTGCGAACTTCGCTACGTCACCACTTCGCCGGTGGTCGCCGAACAGCGCGCGCCGTTCGGGAGCGGGATCAGCGGCATCGAACGCTGGCCACAGGCTCAGACTGACCGAGAAACGGCCACGAAAATCCGCGACTATCTCCTGACGCGGACGGGCTTGGACGCGAAGCTGGCACGGTTTCTCCGGGGAACCGACCTGCCCGCCCTGCAGGAACAGTTTTTCGGCCGCGTGACCTGGGTCACGTCCGCGCCGACGCTTCCGGCGCTCGAGCCGGAGATCAAATGCCGGCTGGTTCTCCATGGGGATCGCCATTCGTTCACCGTCGAGGCGTCCGAAGCGGCTTACCCGGAAGTTTTCCAGACTGCCTGCATGGCCTGCACCCGCGCCGGCGCCCGGCGCCTGACGCGGGAGGATTTTCTCCGCGTTTTCGAAAAAGGCGCCACCGTCTACCGTGAAAATGCACTGTTGAAACGGTCCTTGCTTATTTCGCCGGCGGGCCTCGCGTCGGACGCCTTTCCGGCCGCCGGGGCGAAGGCCAACCTGCTCTCGGTTATCGACGGAGAGGATTTCGTTTCGCGCCTTGCCGCGTCCTCCCGACCCCTCGCCGAATGGCCGTCCACCCTGCCCGATGGACGTGAGCTGCGCCGACCGGAATACGACACGCTCCTTGAAACCCTTTCCTCCCGCGATTGCTCGACCACGCTCCTCCTCGGGGAACCGGGCAGCGGAAAGTCCGCCCTTTTGTCCCGGTTGATGCAGGCCGGGGCCAGCCGGCCCGACACCGTAGTCCTGGGTATCAAGGCCGACATGCTGCCGAGCACGGTCGCCACCCCCGACGATTTGTTGCCGGGTTGGGAGGGGCGCGACCTTGCCCGCTGGCTGCGCATTCTGGCCCGCCGCAAGCGGGTCTGGATCCTGGTGGACCAGTTGGATGCCGTGGCCGAAATCATGGACCGCCGCACGGAGCGGCTCAACGTGCTGCTCTCGCTCATCGGGTCGGTCGCAAACCACCCGGGTGTGCATGTCGTCGCTTCGTGCCGTCCCTTTGAATTCCATCACGATGCCCGGCTGCGGGCGATCAAGGCCGGCCAGCCGACTCAGTTGCAGCCGGTCGGAGTCGAACAGGTGGACGAAGCCTTGTCCTCCGCCGGTCACGATCCGGGCGGGCTGAGTGCTGCCTGCCGGCAGATGCTGCGGAGCCCTTGGCACCTGAACGCCTACCTCCAGCACGCTCATCCGGGAGACGAGGCCGTCTCCCTCCATGTCCTCTTGGCGAGGATTTGGGCCAATCGTATCGCCTCCTCCGCGGCGCCCCATGGCACCCGGGTGTTTTTCAGCGAACTCGCGGCCTGGGTCAGAGAGGAAGAACAGCTGTGGATTCCGATCGGCCGGTCCGACCGCAATCCGGAGGCCTATGACTACCTGTGCGCCGAGGGCCTGCTGATCGAAGCCGGAAACGGGCTGCACTTCGGCTTCCGCCATCAGACGCTTTTCGACTACGCGCTGCTGCGTGAATTCGAGGCGGAACGGGTCGACCTGTCGGCCTACGTCTGGCGGAAACAGGACGGGCTTTTTGTCCGGCCGACCATGCTGGCCGGGCTCAGGCATCTCCGCAGCACGGCGCGCGCGGCGTATCACCGCGAACTGGGCTTGCTTCTCCGCCTGCCATCCGGCCGGGCCAGCCGCTTTCATATCCGCGACCTGCTGCTTGAATTCGTCGGCAGCCAGCAGGAACCCACCGCCGGGGAGGCGGAACTGCTGCTTCCCCTCCTCTCCTCGCCGGACGAGGGGCCGCGCGTACTTCATGCGTGCGCGAGCAGCCGCGGCTGGTTCGCCCGACTGGCGGTGGACCCAGGCTTCCACCGCTGGCTCAAAGCCTCGCCGGACAAGGCTTCCCTCGCGCTGAACAGCCTCCACGCCGCCTTCGGGTTCTCCGACGCGCTGGCTGCGGGTCTGGTGACCCGCTACTGGCTGCCGAAACCGGGCTACCATTCGCTGATTCTGCGCGCCCTCGGCTTCCAGCCGGCGTTGGGGCCCGGCGCGCTGAGGATTCTGAAATCGCTGGCCGGAAAAGTGCCGCCCGCCGACCTGGGTTTGGTGCTGAACGAAGTTTTGAAAACGGATCCGGCGGCGTGCGCCGACTTGATCCGGCTCAGCCTGGAAAAATGCGTTCGCGCCGCGCTCGCCGAGCAGCGGCGGAATGCGAAGTCCGGCCGAACCGCCCTGGAGAACGTGCTGGGCGAGGAGATCTGGGGCTATTGGCCCGCAACCGAATTCGTGGCGGCCGCCCCGCGGCCTTTTCTGGCGGGATGCTGGCCCCTCGTGGAAAAAGTGCTCCTCCCTCTGATCAAAACCGAAAGCCGGACCCGGGACGGCTCCTATCCGGATGCCGAACCCACCCTCGACTATCCTTCACGCCAGCGCCACCGCGCCGGCCTGCTCCTGCCCCTGATGGATGCGGCGCGCGAGCTGGCGGCAAAGGATCCGGTTTATTTTCGGCAATTCGTGCGCCGGGCCAGCCGCTGCACCCATCTCTTCGCACAGCGTCTGGTAGCCTGGGGCTTCCTGAACAATATCCCGGCGCTGGGCCAAGACGCGCAGGATTGGCTGCTGGCCGATCCCCGCCGCCTGAATTTGGGCAATTATTGGGACGTCGACGAAACCGTCCTGCTCTTCCAGGCCCTGGGCGCCGACCCTGCCGCCGACCCCGCGCGGATCGCCTTGTTGGAGGCGGCCGCCCTGCGCTACCGCGCCAAGCCGGACATGATTGTGGCGGACACGGAGGAGCAGCGTCGCGAACTGGCTGCCTGGAAAACCCGGCGCCGGCAGGGTCGGCTCCTGCAGGCCCTGCCGCGCGAACGGCTTTCTCCCACCGCGGCGGAGCGCCTGACCGGCATCGAGAAGGATCTCGGCGACAGCGCCCTCAACCCGAAACGGCTGGAAGGTGGTTTTGTCGGTCCGCCCGTGACCAAAGAGGAACTGGCGGGAATGAGTGATGACGCGATCATCGCCTTGATCGGCCGCCTGCCGGACACCACCCAGGCGAAAGACCCGGACGGAAAATGGGAAAATGGCGTCGATCGCGCCGGAGGCGCCATCCAGCAGTCCCGCGCGCTGGGTGCGTTCATCGCGCTGGAGCCGGCGCGAGGCCTCCGCCTCGCGTCCCGCCTGCAGCCTGGCATCAACGAGCTCTACGCCGGCAAACTCCTCGTAGCGCTCGCCGGTTCCAACCTGCCTCGCGACCAAGTGCTCGAGGTCTTCCGAAACTTCCTCCGACGGGGTTTCACCGGCCCGGACTTTCGCGTGGAGGCCGCCGAGGCCTTGGAAACCCTGGCCAAACGCGGCGCCGGGCTACCCGACGATGCGGTGGAACTGCTTCTTCTCCGTTTGGACGAGTGGCCGCGGGTCCTCGATAAACCGGAATCGGGTGCGGATGATGATGAATCCACACGCTCTGTGCTGTTCACCGAAGGGTCTTGGTCGGTCACCGACTCCTCTTCGCAGTTGATGAGTGCGATCATCCGGGGGGTCCTGGAACGAAGGGATCCGGACCGGCATGACCGGATGCTGGCCGTTCTTCGTCGCGTGGATCGGAAACCCCGCTCCGACTTTTTCTGGGCGCAGGCCCTGCTCGAGTGCCTGCCGGTTTTCGCAGCCAGGCCAAAACAGGCCACCGCGTTTCTTCGCCGCGTGATCCGCCGGCAACCGGCCATCCTGCGGCATACCCCCGGCCGGGATGCCGCCGGCCATGCGCTCCGATACCTGGAGCCAGCCGGGACGGCCGCGACCCTGGTGCGAACCGCGCTGGGCAACCGGGGCAAAGGCAACCGGCAATTCGCGGGCGAACTGGCCTTCCTCGCCTATGCGTTTCATCCGACGCCTGCACATCGGCGCATGCTGAGGTCTACTTCCGGTCCGGACGGCCTCGATTACCTCCGCGGACTGGCGTTCGCCGCCGTGCATTGCTTTCGCTACCCGGGAACCCACAAGGAGTCCCGGGCCATCGTCGCCCAGGCCCTTGCCGCCAGGCGGGACAGCGTCGTGCGTGCCGGAATGGGATTCATCAGAAAACTGGACTTTGCGGTCCTCGACCCGGAAGAGCGCGAACTGGTCCGAAAGTTTCTCGGCCTGGGTATCAAACGCAGCCAGTTTCACCTGCCGGATCTCGTCAAAGGTCTCGCGGCGGGATGCGCCCACGAACCCGGGCTGGCGGACTTGCTCTGCACCCGGCTGCTAGAAACCGCCGAGAGGGATCCCCAGGACTTCCGGAGAAGCCTTTCCCGCTGTCAGCAGGATCTAGTCAATATCGCCTTGACCCTTCATCGGCTGCCGGCCTTCCGCGACCGCGGGCTGGTTCTTTTCGAGTGGATGCTGCGGCTCAATCTGCGCGAGCTGCAGGACGCGTTGAAACGGCTCGATCAACGCGAAACGCCGGCGGGGACGGGCTGAGGCTGAGCGCCAAATCCATGGCTGGGCGAGAGGGAGACCGCCGTCCTGGCTTCCGGCGGGAGCTGTCTTTTGCCAACCTTGGCCGTAAAGCGCCGGAAACTGTGGGCCAGTGAGCTTGGTAACTGGAGTAATCAGTTCACCACTTTGTTCACCACTTTTGAAGGTGAAACGCGAAAACTGGTGAAAACTGAAGCAACAACCGGAAAACCATGATCAGGTTAACCTCCTAATTTGAAATTACTTGAAATCAAACGAAACGTATTGAAATTCTCAATACCGGCTTAGAAGGCGACTGCTCTATCCAACTGAGCTACAGGCACAAAAATAAAACCAGCCACTAAAGAGCTCCTAGTTTGCGCTCAATTCATGATCGAATTCACGGTTACGCAGGCAGGTGAATTCTTCCCAACTTGGGCGCCGGAGACAAAAGCGTGGCAAAGAACTGAGCATCGCCCAGGGACCGACGCGTCAGACCAGCAACTACTACCTGCGCCTCTTCGCAAAGGGCAAGGAGACGTTTAAGCCGCTCAAGCAGACGTTTTCGGAAGCGACTAAAGCCCGGCGCTTACATGACGCCGAGTCTGGCGGTCTAAAAAGAAAACCCGCGCCAAACGCAGGCTTTTCACGAAAGAGCGAGGGCCTCGTTTACGGCTCTTTTTTCGGAGCGAGCTTGGCCAGATACTTTTCCGGCGCCTTGAGGAACTTCCGTTCGCACGGTTTGCAGCAGAATTTGATGGTCTGCCCCTCGTAAACCATCACCTGCTCGTCGCCCATCGAGCCGAGGTCGTTGTCGGTCACGATGCAGACGTCGAGCGGATAGGGTCTTGCCGAACCTTTGCCCTGGGACTCCTTGGCAGGTTTGGACGAGGGCTCGGCGGCGACCGCCGAGACGGAAGAGAGGATGACCGAGAAACCGAGGGCAAGGACCGGGAAAACCGGGCGCAGTTTATTTTTCATGAAAGCGAGTTGAGAACGAGAGATCAGAACCGAAATCCGATGCCGGCACCTATGCCGTAGTCCGAATCATAGGTGCTGATCAGGGAAAATCGCTTGGTGAGCGTGTAGACTACGCCTGCCTGCCAGGAGAACTCTTCGGCGGTGTCGTATTCGACGCGAGCCATCAGGCCGGTCCGGGTGGTGAGTTGGAGCATCTTTGCCAAAACGAACCGAATGTCGCCATTGCTTTGGAGCGTGCTCGTGAAGTCCACCAGGTAGGGGAGCCTGTAGGCCGCCCCCGCGATCACCGCGTCGTGGCCGTCCATCATAGTGGTCAGGCGGTAACCCGCGAAAGCCGTCCAGCGGGGGTTGAAATAGCGCGAATAGGTCGCGTCGATTTCGTATTCGCGCCGTTCCACTTTCTCCCAGCCGGCTTCCCAGATGAGGTTCAGGTTGTCGCGGCCGCGTTGGATGGTGCCCACGCCCATGCTCATGTGGGACTGAACGCTGCCATCGATCCAGGCATAGGTATGCGGCATGGCATGTTCGCCGAGGTTCGGGCTATAAGCCGGAGGCTCGGCATCGGACGCGGGATCGGTCACCGGGCCGGGTGCAGCAGGTTTCTGCTCCACTTTCATCGCCGCGCCCGCCGGGTAGCTCACCACGCGGGCCATGCCGGCCTTCATGTGAAAGAGCAAGTGGCAGTGAAACAGCCAGTCCCGATCTTCGTTCGCGTAAAATTCGATCACGCGGCGGCTCATCGGCGGAACGTCCACCGTGTGCTTCAGCGGAGCGAAGGCGGGATCCACCGCGTCGGGCATGAGCAGGCGGAAAAAATGCCCGTGCAGGTGCATCGGATGATGCATCATGGTATTGTTCACGAGGGTGAGGCGCAGCACCTCCCCGCGCTTCACCGGAATCGTGCTTTGCTCGTCGATGGCCTTCCCGTCGATGGACCAAAGGTAACGCATCATGTCGCCGGTAAGTTTGAGCGTGACCTCACGCAAAGGCGCATTCGCCGGCAGCGTGGTCGGGACAACGGATTTAAGCCGTTTATAGGGCGGCAGCGGACGATCGCTCTCCGCGGCGAGCGCCTCTTCGTCCGAAAGATCCCCGGTCTCGTCGAGTTGCTCGAGCACCGCGGCAAGTGCCGCGTTCATGCTGTAGGCGTTCAACGCTCCGGGGGCCGGTGCGGCGTTTTCCGGGCCTTCGCCGAGGAACAGCGAAGCGTGGCCGGAATTATCCTGGGCAGTGGCGCGCACTTCCCAAGCGCCGGTGGCGGGAACGGTGAACAACAGGTCGTAGGTTTCGGCCATGCCGATTAGCAGGCGACGCTGGCTGATTGGGGCGATCTCCATGCCGTCGGCCGCGATGATCTTGAGCGGACCGGCTGCCGAGCTGAGATAGAAGTAGGTCGAGGCAGCCGCATTGATGACTCGAAGCCGGATCGTTTCGCCGGGCCTGGCGTCAAGCTGCTGTCTGGGGCGGCCATTGATCAGGAAAGCGTCGTAGGCGACGTCCGACACATCCATCGGCGGCAGGCGGGATTTTTCCCGATTCAGGTAATCCTTGAGGTGCCCGGACCGGATTGCGCCCAAGAGGGATTGGGCGGTACCTTTGCGGATCGCATACCAGTCGCTGCCGCGCAGCAGCGTGCGCATCACGTCATTCGCGTTTTCGTTGGTCCAGTCGGAGAGCACCAGCACCTCCTCGCGGTCGATTTTCGGAAGGTCTGCGCGTGGAGGCGTGCCTTCGCGCGGTTCGATCACGATGCTGCCATAAACGCCTCGCTGCTCCTGGAGACCGGTGTGGCTGTGATACCAGTAGGTGCCCGGGTGCTTCAGCAAAAACTCGAAGGTGCGAGACTGGCCCGGCTCAATGGGCGGCGTGGTGAGGTAGGGCACGCCATCTTCGAGATTGGGCACGAGCAGCCCGTGCCAGTGAGTGGAGGCCTCCTCCTTCGCGAGACGGTTGCGCACATGGATGCGCGCCACCTGGCCCTCGCGAAAGCGCAGCGTGGGACCGGGGACGGAACCGTTGAGCGTGAGCGCGCGCCCGGGCTTCCCCGCCGGGGATAGCGTCGTCTCGGCCACGTCCAAAGTATATTCGACAAGCGGGGCTTCTGGATGGAGTTGCGATGCCTTCGGTTCGAGTTCGCGCAGCGCCAAAGCGTTCTTCCCCTTGCCCCCGCATTCCGCGCAGGCGTGGGCGACATTTGCCGCCAGCAGCGCGACGGCACCGATCAGCAGTGCGCGGAACTTAAACTTCCAGCGTCCATCGCAAAGAGAAGCGACGATGAGATTCACGAGCGAAGGCCCAATCCGTGGTGCTGGTCACCGGGCATCCACCGCGCCTGTACACAAAAGCGCGCCATCTCGATACCCGCCGCGAGCAAAGTTATCGCGATCGGGAGGGGCCTCACAAGCGGATGTAAGCGGCCGAAGAGGAGCGAGTGGCACACCGCGGAAAGACGATGTTATTGGAATGAGGACGGACTGACACCGAAAGGCGCAGCCAATGGAAAAAGGTCAGGGGCCGGTCGGCTCAGTGACCGTGCTCCGAATGGGCACCCTCGGCAGGCTTTTCCTCCTTGGCCTTGGCGGCAGCGGCTTCGTCGATCTTCTTGAGGTACTTCTCGGGGTCCTTCTTGAAGTCCTTTATGCAACTCTTGCAACAAAAGCGGACGAGGCGGTCGGGTTTGCCCTCTTGCTTGTAAACATAGTCGATCGGCGGGCCCATGTCGCCGCTTTCAAGCTTGTCGCCGGAGACAACGCAGGTGGAGAGGGGGTAGCCTGCTTTGGCTTCCGCCGGCGTGGCGGAGCTGTCCTCGTGATGGTGGCCTTCGTTGGCGAAGGCGGGAGCGCCGATGCCGGCAAAGACGGCGAGGAGGAAAACGAGACCGGAGAATCCAGTGCGGAGGTGGATGCGATTTTTCATGGTGATGAGATAAGGACGAGGCCGTCCTGCCGGTCTTACACCCTATCTCGGCAAAACCCTCGGCCTTTTTCGGCCACATATCACAACCGGATAAGCACGTTTGAAAATCAACGGCTTGTGGAGGGAAGCGCGGCTTGGAAAAAGACGTGAGGGCGAATCGCCGGATGCCCGCGATTCTCGCGAATCTTCGGAAATCTCCTCCGGGCGTGTAAGGTACAGAGAAGGTTACCGTCCAACGTTGCATGAAACCTCACTCCGACCATTCCGATCGCGGGCACGATGCACACGCCTGCCGGCATCATGAGCCAAAGATGGTACCGGCCAAAACGAGCTGCCACTCCGGTGAACACGGCCATCGCCATCACGATGCCGACGGGACGCTATCGGCCTCAGCCAGGTATTTTTGTCCAATGTGTCCCGGCGTAGAATCCGATCGGCCGGATGACTGCCCAAGATGCGGCATGGCGCTTGAAAGGAACCTGGCTTTCGCCGGCGAAAAAAAGATTCTCTACACGTGCCCGATGCATCCGGAGGTGCAGCAGGATCACCCTGGCGATTGTCCGAAATGCGGGATGGAGCTCGAGCCCATCCGCATGACTGGCGATGAAGACCAGGACGAAGCTGAGCTGCGAGGCCTCGCGAGAAAACTTTGGCTCGGCGGCGCACTGGCGATGCCGGTCCTCGTTTCCGCGACAGCCGCAATGCTGCCCGGCTTCGAATTCTCCATCGCGATGACGACTTGGCGGCGGTGGACGGAATTTGTTCTGGCGACACCGGTCGTTTTCTGGGCCGGAGCCTTCATCTGGCGCAGGGCCTGGAATTCCCTGCGCCATCGCAGCGCAAATATGTACACCCTCCTCGGACTCGGCATCGGTGCGGCCTACGCCTTCAGCACGGTGGCACTTCTCGCACCCGGCCTCTTCCCCCGCCAGATGGGACACGGCGGCCAAACCGGTCTCTATTTTGAGGCGGCTGCCATCATCACCGTCCTCGCCACCTTTGGAGAGTATCTGCAAGAACGCGCCCGTCGTCGGACCGGGCAGGCCGTGAAGTCCTTGCTGGGCCTCGCGCCCAAAAACGCCCGCCTCGTCCGTGACGGCCGCGAGTACGATGTGCCCTTGGACCGCATCCGCGTTGGCGACCTTCTCCGGGTCCGCCCGGGTGAAAAAGTGCCGTTCGACGGCGTCATCGTGGAAGGCCGGAGCCACGTCGATGAATCCATGCTGACCGGCGAGCCGCTGCCCGTGGAGAAATCCGCCGGCGACCGCGTGATCGGCGCGACCGTCAACCAGACCGGCGGCTTTGTGCTGCGCGCCGAAAAAGTCGGATCCGACACGCTTCTTTCCCATATCGTGCAACTGGTCGCGCAGGCGCAACGCAGCCGCGCCCCAATCCAGGCGCTGGCCGATCGCGTGTCCGCTTTCTTCGTTCCGACGGTGATCGCCATCGCGACGGCTACTTTTGCGATATGGATGGTCTGGGGGCCGGAGCCGAGACTCGCCTATGCGATAGCCAACGCGGTCGCCGTTCTCATCGTCGCCTGCCCTTGCGCGCTCGGCTTGGCCACGCCGATGTCGATCATGGTTGGCGTGGGACGTGGGGCGCAGCTTGGCGTGCTCATCCGCGATGCGGCCTCGCTTCAACGGGCCGAAAAGGTCACTCACTTGGTCACGGACAAGACCGGCACGCTTACACAAGGGCGGCCCGTTCTGTCCGGCCTTCATGCCGACGCCTCTTTTGGCGAGGAACGTGTGCTGGCCTGGACAGCGGCGCTCGAGGCAGGCAGCGAGCACCCGCTCGCGCACGCCGTGGTGAAAGCCGCGAAATCGCGCGGCCTGAAATTACCCGCCGTCGAGGAGTTCGCCTCGGTCACGGGCGCCGGCATCTCGGGCCGGATCGACGGCCAGCGGGTCCGGGTGGGGAAACGCGCCTGGCTCCAGCAAGAAGGCCTGACGCTCCCCGCCAGCTTCGACGCCGAAGCGGATCGCCTGCTTTCCGAGGGGGGCACCGTCATCTGGATGGCGGTCGGGCACCAGGTGGTTGGCGTGCTCGCCCTCACCGACACGATCAAGCCCACGACGGCCGATGCCATCCGCAGGCTCCACGAACTAGGCCTCAAGATCGTGATGCTCACCGGCGATCATCGCACGACCGCCGAAGCCGTGGGCAAAAAACTCGGCATCGACGATGTCCGCGCCCAACTCGCGCCCGGGGACAAACACCGCGTCATCGAGGAGCTGCGTCGCTCCGGAGCCGTGGTCGCGATGGCGGGCGATGGTATCAATGACGCCCCCGCCCTCGCCGCCGCGGACGTCGGTATTGCGATGGGCACCGGCACCGACGTCGCCATCGAAAGCGCGGGCATCACCCTCGTCAAAGGAGACCTGCGCGGCATCGTGAGCGCGCTGGTATTAAGCCGGGCCACAATGAAGAACATCCGCGAGAACCTGTTCTTCGCGTTCATCTACAACGCCGCCGGCGTTCCGCTGGCCGCCGGTGTGCTCTATCCGCTCACCGGCTGGCTAATGAATCCGATGTTCGCCGGAGCCGCGATGGCGCTCAGCAGCGTGTCCGTCATCGCCAACGCATTACGCCTGCGCCGCTCACGGCTCTGACGGCGTTCGCCGCATCAAGCGTTCGGTTCGGCGCAATGGCAGTCCAGACAAGCTCCCTTGGCGCACTCGCCGCAAAACTCCTCAAGTCGCTTCCGCAGGCCCGCCCTCGCGCGGTGCAATGCGACGCTGGCGGCCCCCGGCGAAAGTCCGAGTGCCGCCGCCACGCTCGCCACTGGTTCGTTCCGCAGCTCGACCCTTCGCAGCAGTTCGGCGTCGCGGGGTTTCATCTCGGACAACAAACCCTCGAAGCACGCGCACACGGTTTTGAACGCCTCCTCGTCGTGCGTGGTGGGATCGGCCATCCATGCCTCGTCCCGCCGGGCCCGACTGGCGCGGCTGCGAATGAAATCGACCATAGCGTGCTGGAGGACGCGATAGAACCATCCGGTCAGCTTCCGTTCGTCGGCCACGGTTTCCACCGAGCGCATCGCCTTCACCAACCCGTTTTGCAGCACATCGTCCGCGTCCGCCTCGTTGCCCAAGCGCGCAACGAGAAACGCGCGGAACTGGGCACGCCGGGCGAGAAGACGGTCCATCTGAGTGGCAGATTTCATCCGATTGCGTTCAGGACGCCCTCGCCGCCCTGGCTATCCTCTGGCCCCGGTCCCCAACCGGCGCACCCCGGGAGTCGCTCTACCAAGACAGCCACGACTGCTATAGCGCCCATGAGCGAAGATGGCCTGGAACAGCCTGAAGAGCGCTATCCGGCCTTGCCGGACTTCTTCAGGCTCTCGTCGTGGCGGATGTCCTGGGCGTCGCTCAGGAAAACCATTTCCTCGGCGATGTTCGTCGCGTGGTCGGCGATGCGCTCCAGCCCTTTGCTGATGAACATCAATTCGAGCGCGCGCGTGATCGTACCGGGCTGCTCGATCATGAAGCTGCTCAGTTCCCGGTAGAGCTGCTTGTTGATGGCATCCACCTCCTTGTCGCGCTTTACGACCGCAACCGCCTTGGCGGTATCGGCGTGCAGGAAACACTCCAGCGCCTCGCGCAGCATCTCGATCGCCATCGCGGCCATGCGGGGAATGTCCACATAGGGCTTCAAGGGGGGCTCGGCGGCGAGCTTGATGGCGCGCTTGGCGATGTTGGTCGCCTCGTCGCCGACGCGCTCCAGATCGTGAGACGCCTTCATGCCGACGATCACGAGGCGCAGCTCCGTCGCGATCGGGGCGCGGAGGTTCATGTAGCGGATGGCCTCGGTATCGATGCGCTTTTCCAGCTCGTCGAGTTCGTCGTCCGCGGCGATGACCCGCTCGGCCAGCTTGCTGTCGCCGGTAACGAGCGCTTGCAGGGCATCGCGCACCTGCCGGATCGCGACTTCGCCCATGCGGAGCAGGTCGGAGCGGAAGGTTTCAAGTTCGGAGTCGAAGAAACGTTTCATTTAAATGGATGAGAGGAGCCCCACAGAACACACGGAGAACTCGGAAAGCGGAGAAAGCAGAAGGCCGGCATGTTCGGTTTCCGTGCCTTCCGTGTGTTCCGTGGGCAATGTTTTAACCAAAACGTCCCGAGACATAGGCCTCCGTCTGGGGGTTCTTGGGGTTCATGAAGATGTTTCGCGTCTCGTCGAACTCGACCAGTTTGCCCATGTAGAAGAATGCCGTCTGGTCGGAACAACGGGCGGCCTGCTGCATAGAATGCGTCACGATGATGATGGTAAACTGTTTCTTCAGTTCGTGGATCAGTTCCTCGACCTTGGCGGTGGCGATGGGATCGAGCGCGGAACAGGGTTCGTCCATGAGGATGACCTCGGGCTCGACCGCGATGGTACGCGCGATGCAGAGACGCTGCTGCTGGCCGCCGGAGAGACCCAGGCCGCTCTCGTGCAGGCGATCCTTCACCTCGTCCCAGAGCGCGGCGCCCCGGAGGGATTTTTCCACGACCTCGTCGAGCCGGGTCTTTTTCGTCACTCCTTGGATACGAAGACCGTAGGTGATGTTTTCGTAGATCGATTTCGGAAAGGGATTGGACTTCTGGAAGACCATGCCCACGCGCTTGCGCAGCTCGATGGGGTCCACGTCGCGGCCGTAAATGTCGATGTCGCGAATCTTGATATGCCCGCGTTTCACGGCCGTGCCGTCGATCAGATCGTTCATCCGATTGAGGCAGCGCAGCAGGGTGGATTTGCCGCACCCCGAGGGGCCGATGAAGGCGGTGACGCGTTTGTCGGCGAGGCGGAGGTTGATGTCGAAAAGCGCCTGCTTGGCGCCATAATAGAAGTCCAAATTCTCGATCTCGATCAAGGTTTCCGCCCGGCCGTCGCCGGGTTTGGCGGAAGGCGGCGGCGGGCTGGCGAGCGAACGGGTGGACGGAGCGACGGGAGAAACGGGTTCCATGGGCGCGGCGTGGGAGGAACGGGCGGGAACTGGAGGAGAAAGGGTGGAGGAGGACATGGCGAGCGCATCGCGCGGAGCGATGCGAGTTAAAGTCGGAGGTTACGTTTAAAGAGGGCCGGACGGAGGGCGGAAAGGGAAGACTCGGCCGGAGGATCGATCTTCAACCCCAAACGTCCAACATCGCCGTAGTGAGGCGCTCCGCCTACCACTTGTAGCGGCCGCGGAGCTTGTTGCGCGCCATGATGGAGCTGGCCGCGATCAGGGCGACGATACCGAGGAAGACGAAGGCCGTGCCATACTGCACCCGCTGGGTGTACTCGTTCTGCGGGATCTTCGAGGAGACGACGTAGATGTGATAAGGCAGCGCCATGACGCCCTGGAACAGGAAGTCGGAGGCCTTTTCCACGTCCCAAGGCAGCTTGTCGCGCACCACATAAGCCGCGGTGAACATGATTGGCGCGGTCTCGCCGGCCACGCGGGCGATGCCGAGGATGGAGGACGTGAGGATGCCGGGCAGAGCGTAGGGCAGCACGTTCTTGCGGATGGTCTGCCACTTCGTCGCGCCGAGCGCCAGCGAGCCCTCGCGGAAACCCTTGGGCACAGCCTTGAGCGCCTCCTCCGAGGCGGTGATCACCACCGGCAGCACCATGAAGGCCAGGGTGAACCAACCCGCCAGGAGCGAGACGTTCCAGTTGAAGAAAATCACGAACATGCCGAAGCCGAAGAGGCCGAAAACGATCGAGGGCACGCCGGCGAGATTGAGGATCGCGAGACGCACAAAGCGCACGAAAGCGGTATCGCGGGCGTATTCGCTCAGGTAAATCGCCGAGGCTACGCCGAGCAGCAGGGCGATCGTCATGGAGCCGACGACCAGCAGCACCGTGCCGACGATGCAGGGCCAGATGCCGCCGGCGGCATAGACGTAGCTGGCGGTCTTGAATTGCGGAACGGCTTTTCCCCCGGCCTTGGCCCTCGCCGTCTCGGCGTCGCGAAAGGCGCGGAACTCGGCGTCGCCCATCTCGAGTTTTTCTCCTTCGTACTCGAAGACGTAGAGCGTCTCGGGGGCCTTGAAGAGAAAGGTGTTGGTGAAATACGGAAAATGATCGGTGGCGCGAAACCCGCGCGCCACCGTCGGCGCGCCCTTCGCGACTATGTCGCCGAAGACATAGAGCCCGCAAAGAAGTACGAAGTAGGTGGCCAGCCGGAAAATCCAGCGCACGGCATTTTCGGCGCGCCGCGCGGCACCGGGGCGCGGGGCGAAGGGATTGGGAACGGCGGTTTGACCGGGAGCGGACATGACGGGTGGAAACGCAACTCAGCCGATGGAAATTTTGTATCTCCGCACAATTTTCTGCGCCAAGAAATTGATAAAAAGGGCGATGAAGAACAAAAGCATGCCTACCACGAAAAGGGCGCGGTAGTGAATGCTGCCGCGCGCGACCTCCCCCATTTCCTGCGCGATGATACCGGTCATGGTGTGGACGGGCTGGGTCACGACGGAAAGACCCGCGGTGAAATCCGGGATTTCGATGCGGTTGCCCGCGCAGAGGAGCACCACCATCGTCTCGCCGATCACGCGGCCGAGGCCGAGCAAGATGGCCGAGACGATGCCGGAAAGCGCCGCCGGCACGATGATGCGAAGGATGGTTTGGAGCCGGGTCGCGCCGAGCGCGAAAGAGGCTTCCTTGAAGGCGCGGGGCACGTTGTTGATCGCGTCCTCGGCAAGGGTGAAGATTGTCGGCACCGCGATCAACCCGAGCAGGCAGCCCGCGGTGAGAGCGTTCAAACGCTCGGCAAAGGGGAAGCCGGGAAACCAGGAGAGCCAGGCCCAGCCGGAGGCGAACCGGAGAAACTCGCCGAGCACCGCGATGCCGAAAAAGCCGAGCACGACGGACGGGATCGCCGAGATGAACTCGATCGCCGGCTTGATCGCACGCTGCTCGGTCGGCGAGGCGAGCTGGTTGACGTAGATGGCGGCGCCGACCCCGAGCGGGATGGCGAGGCACAGGGCGATGAAGGAGACGAGGAGCGAGCCGGCGAAAAGCGGGACCACCCCATACCAGTCCTGCCAGAAACTCGCGGTGAGCCATTGCCGGCCGAAGATGAACGCGGTGAAGGACTCGCTGAAAGGAACGGGCTCGCGGTAATCCCAGTTTTTCAGGCTCTCCAAGGTGGCGGGAAAGCCCGCGACGTATCCCCGGTTCAAAGCTTCGAAGCGGTCCATGCGCGCTTGGAGCGCGGGCGTAGGCAAAGTGGGCGGGAGAGCGGCGATCTCCCCCAGCGCCTTGGCCAGGGCGGCGCTGGTCTCTTCGTAGACCGGAAGCGTGCCCTTGAGCGGGGCCAGCTCGGCGGCGAAGTCGATCTCCACGATCTGAACCGCAGCGGCTTCGTCGACCTTGCCGACGGCGAGGAGCTGGCGGCGCTTCTCCTCGTTGTCGTGGTTGACCTGGTTCTTCTGCTTGATGGCACTAGCGACGTCGCCGAGTTCGGAAACGAGACCGCGAAGGGACTCGATCGCGTCGCTGTAGCGGGTGGCAAAACCGTCGAACGGTGCCAGCCGCTTCTGCGCCTCGGCCGGGGTGAGTTTCTCCGTATCGAGATAATGCCGGAGCGCGGCGAGGCGAATGGAAGACAGGTAGCGGACAAGCGCGGTGTGGTCCTTCTCCTGCTGCCGGATGATATCCACGTACTCGAGACCGGCCCGGCGATAGATGGTCAGGTTGTCCCGATTCTGGCCAAAAAAGGAGGAGCCTTCGCGAAAGAGAAAAACCGTGATGAGCGCGAGGACGATGACGGCCACGAAGGCATTGCCCCCGAAAAAGCCCTGGATGCACTCGTCGAGGGTGAGGCCAAGAAAATGAGTGCGCTGCTTCCGGATGCGAAACGGCCGGTCCAGGACGCCGGCGGACGGAGAGGCGGAAAGCTCGGGCGACATGCGAGGGCGGAAAAGGCGGGTGCCGGGGGGAAAGGGAGAGGCCCGCCTGACCAGGCGTCAAGCGGGCCTCCGCGACAGGCTTGAGACGAAGCGGGGCGGGGCTTATTTGACCGGAACGAAGCCGACTTTCTCGACGATCTTCTGGCCTTCTTCACCGAGGGTAAACTCGACGAACTTGGCGGCTTCGCCGGTGGGCTCGCCGTTGGTGTAGTAGAAGGTCGGGCGCGCGTAGGGATACTTCTTTTCCAGTATCTCGGCCTTGGTCGGGTTGTGGCCCTCGATGGCGACGACGTGGATGCCGGGCTCCTTGATGTAGGCGAGGCCGACGTAGCCGATACCATTGGGATTATTGGAGGTCTCGGCGACGATCTGCTCGTTGCCGGCGAGTTTCTGGGAGGAGCCGACATAGTCCCGCTTCTTCATGGCGAGCTCCTTGAAGTCGGAATAAGTGCCGGAGGAGGTATTGCGGGTGTAGACCGAGATCTTGCCGGGGGCGCCGCCAACCTCGGACCAGTCGGTCACGTCGCCGGTGAATATCTTCTCGACCTGGGCCTTGGTGAGTTCCTTGACCGCATTGTTTTGGTTAACGACCACCGCGATTCCGTCGTAGGCGACGATGGTGGGCTTCATGGTGACACCCTTGGCGGCGGCGGCGGACACCTCGGTGACCTTGGCGCGGCGGGAGGACATACCGATCTGGGCAGTGCCGTCTGTGATCGCAGCAATGCCGGTGGTGGAGCCTTCGGCGGCGATCTCGAAGGAGACGCCGGAATGGGCGGACTTATATTCCTCGGCCAGCATGGGCACGAGCTTGGCGCCGAGGGTGTCGGAGCCCTTGATAACGAGCTTCTGCGCCGAGGCGGTGGCCACGGTGGCAAGGAGCGCAGTGGTGACGAGAAAGAGCTTTTTCATGGGAAATGGGAGATCGGCTTCGACCGGAAAATTAAGGTTGAGGGAACGAATGGCGAAAGGTCAGGCGCAGGAATGTTACATTCACGTGACGCGACCTAGAACTTGGCCGAAAGGTCGATCTGAAGGACCTGGGCCTTGCCGAAACCCAAGCCGTTGGTGCCCGTATTGGTGGGCTGATCGGGATCGATGTTGAAGGCATTGAAATAGGTGATCGTGCCGGTGACGGCGTCGGTGAAATTGTAGGAGGCGGAAACGATCGGTCCCTTGGCGCCGAGGCGGCCCGCGTTGAAGTCAGAATCGAGCAGCAGGGAAGTGTAGGCGCCGGTTTCGACGTAGCGATACTCGGCGGTCAGCTGGTAATCGCCAGCCAGCTTGGTGGCGCCGTAGCGCACGCCGAGGTTGAACATCTGGTCGTAGGAAGACGGGTCCTCGGCGGCATAGAGGCGGTCGGAGCGGTCGTCGCCTTGAAGGTTGATCCCGTAGGTGCCGTAGAAGGCGAGCGGTTTGCCGTTCTTGAGCGCCAGCACATACTCGGCGGGCACCAGTACGGTGGCGAGGTCCGTGTAGATCGCGCTGTCGTTGGCCTGGGTCGCGGGCGTGGCGAAGCCCGCATCATGCTCGGAAGGCGCGGCAAAGGCGACGAAGGTCGGAGCCACGCGCCAGCCGGAACCGTTGGCGGCCGAAACCTGGCCGAGCTCGGCCTGGGTGATGAACAGCGTCGAGGGGCTGTTGACGTCACTGCCGGCGGTGGAGTTGGCGTTCAGGATGAACTGGCCGGCACGCAGGGCGAAGTCGGTCTTGCCCAGCAGGTCCTCGTAAACGAGCTCCTCGGCCAGACCCTCGAAGTTGATGTCGGAATCGATCCAGAAGCCGTTGACACCGGGATTGAAGAATTTGTGGGCGAACTTACCGACCCGCAGGTCGAGGGCATCCGAGCCGAGAACGCCGATGTCGTTGTATTGAAGGAATACCTGGCCGACGTTCACGCCGTCGGTCGCCTTGGAGAAATTGTCGGTGCCGCTGCCGAGGTCGTTGTTGGTCGAAGTGGCGCCGGCGTTGCTCTCGAAACGCACACCGGTCGTCCACTTGGGGCCGAGGCTGGCGGTGAAGCCGAGACGGAAGCGGTAGCGATAGCGGCTGCGGTCGAGGTTGTCGCCGCCGTTGCCGTTGGGTTGCTCATTGTCGTATTGGTAGCGCACGCGGGCATCGCCGGCGATGCGGAGTTTCGTGACTGCCGAGGAGATATCGAGCTTGCCGGGCGAGGAGGTGCCGAAGTCGCGGAGCAGGTCAGCGCGAATTTCCTCGGCCTCCTGATCGGTGAGGATGCCCTTGCGAACGAGGGCGTCGATGAGCGGACCGCTGTCCTGGGCCTGCAGGTACGAGGCGGCGCCGGCAAGAAGCGCCGCGCCAAAGGCTAGGCGGGAGAGAGTTTGGGTAATCATGGGTGCGTTGGGCTTGGTTTCGGAAACGCCGCCCGACGTGGTGCGTAAGACACGGCCGACGGCACACGCAGCCTCCCACGCCAATGTTACGAACCGATGACGCGACTGTTACGATTCGGTGATTCAACCGTTTCGCGCCCCGGCCTTCCGAACGGCTTTTCGCAGTCCCAAGCCGCTGGAGGTCAAAAAATAGCCGAACGATCGATGCCGCAGCCCAATCTTGTCGCAGAGCGTGACACCCCGGTTACGAGAAAGCGTCGCCCGTCAGTTCTCACCGGTTGGCGCGGCGTCGGAGGCCATGGCCTCGGACCCGGTGGCCTCGCCGGTGTCGTCGCTGGTCGCGCCGCCGGTGAGCTGCACGAGTTCGCGAAGCGACACGAAATGCTGCGCCAGGTCGAAATCCCCGTCGAGGCCGCCAACCACCTGGTTGAAGAGGGTTTTCTTAGAAGCTTTAAGCGCCTCGATGCGCTCCTCGATGGTGCCGGCCGTGACCATGCGATAGACGAACACGGTGCTCTTTTGCCCGAGCCGGTGCACGCGGTCCACCGCCTGCGCCTCGACCGCGGGATTCCACCAGGGGTCGAGCAGGAAGACGTAGTCGGCCGCATGCAGGGTAATGCCGGTGCCGGCCGCCTTGAGCGAAACGAGCATCACGGCGGCGCCGCCCGCAGCTTGGAAGGACTGGACGGGCTTCTGGCGATCCAGGGTCATGCCCGTCAGTTCGTAGCGCGGCAACTCGGGGAAGTTTTGCGCGAGCGCCTCTTTCACGCGGTCGAGCAACATGACGAACTGCGAGAAGATGACGACCTTATGGCCGCTGCCCACGATCTCGGCGAGCTTCTCGACCAGCAGCGTGATCTTGCCCGAATCGGCCAACGGCGACTTGCGCCAGGGCAACATATCCGGGTCGCAGCATACCTGACGCAGCCGGGTGAGGAGGGCGAGGAAACCGAAGCTTTTCTCGCGCATCGCCGCGCCCACGTCGTCGCCGAGGCGCGAGAGGCCTTCGTTGCAAATGCGCGCATATTCCGAGCGCTGGACGTCGGTCAGCGGGCAGATCAACTCCATCTCCTGCTTGAGCGGCAGCTCGGAGGCCACCTCCGCCTTGGTGCGGCGCAACATGAAGGGCGCGAGTTGAGCGCGCAGCCGCGAGAGAGTCCCCGCACGGTCGGCCGCGATGGCGTTTTCGAAGCCCACGCGGGAGCCGAGCAGACCGGGCAGGAGGTAACGAAAGATCGACCAGAGATCGAGCTGGCGGTTTTCCAGCGGGGTGCCGCTCAGCACGATGCGATGCACGGCGCGGATCGCGAAGCAGGTCTGGGTCACCTTCGCGTCGGGGTTCTTGATGAACTGGCCCTCGTCGAGCACGGCGTAGGCGAACTTGTGCTTCGCCAGGATGGCGCGGTGCTTGCGCAGCTGGGTGTAGCTGGAAAGCCATACGCAGGGCGCGCCGCGCGAGGAAAAGTCGTGGCCGGTCTTCAGGACATCGACCGTCAACTCGGGGTGGAACCGCGCGATCTCCTCCTGCCATACCGGCACCACGCTGGCCGGGCACACGATGAGGCTGGGCAACTCGTCGATGCGGCGCGTGGCGAGCAGGGTGATGACCTGGAGCGTCTTGCCCAGGCCCATTTCGTCGGCCAGCAGGCCGTGGCAGCCCTTGTCGGCCAGGTGAGACATCCATTCGACGCCGCGCCGCTGGTAGGCCCGCAGCCGCTCGGGCAGCGCGGGCGAGGCCTTCGGCCCCGCCAACACGCTCTCACGCCAGGCCGCGAGTTCGGGCGAGAGGGTCAGCTTGAAACGGGCGTCGTTGAACAGGGAGAAAATCAGGTAGGGAGAGAGCGCGCCCTCGCCATGCGTCTCGGCGGCGCCTTTTTCCCACGATTTCACCACGGCGAGTTTCTCCACCGGCAGGCTGACGATGCCGACGCTCGGCAGGATGACCGGCGTGGTGTTTTTCGTGGTCAGGACCTTCACCTCGGCCTCGGTGAGCAGGCGTTCGCCCGCCTTGAATATCCAGCGCAGGTCGAGCGCCGCATCCAAACCCGCGCCCTTCGCGCCGCGCCGGGTCGTGGCGGCCACGGCTTCGATCGTGATCTCCTGCGGTCCGCGCAACAGCAGCGCGGACGCGGCGTCGAGCTCGGTCCCGAACAGTTTTTTCCACGCCGGCAGGGTGGTTTTCAGGAAATTGGGTATCTCCGCCACCGAGCCCATCAGGTAGGTGCCGCTCTCCTGCCGATACACGAAGTGCGCCTTGCGCGCATAGGAGGCCAGGCCGATGAGCTTGGCACGCTCGCCCGAACTGACCGGCGGCAGACCGGGTTCGCGCGAAGCCGGCCCGAGCGCGGCGGCGCGGGATTTATCGGCCGCAAGCCACTGCGCGGCGAAGGTCAGGCCCTCATCGGTGGTGGAAAAAACCAACAGCAGCGTGCGCGCCCCCTTGGCCAGCGGAGAAGGCGCCGCCGCACCGGCGGCGGAACCCATCGCGGACGACGCCGCGCCGCTGGCCGCCGGTCGGATCGGCGCGGAGGAGGATTTTTTTTCCCCGCCGTTGGCGTGACCATGGCCATTGGAGGGCCCGTGACCGTTCGAGTGGCCGTTGTTGCCGTGGCCGTTCGTATTGCCGTTGGACTGACCGTGGCCGTGGCCATTGGTCAGCACCTCGGGCGCAAAGGGCGGAATGCTTTCCGGCAGGGGCGAAATCTCGTCCGCCACCAGCTCTTCGATCTCGTGAAGGCCGGCCACCGCCAGGGCCTTGGCGGCATCGAGGTCGTTGGACGAGGCCCGCACGGAGAACCCTTTCTCCGCCCACTCGATGACCGCGTATTCGTCTTTTTTGTCGATGCGGCGGTGCACGATCGCATCGGTCGCGGTCAGCTCCAGCTCGCGCACCTCGCCGTCGCGAT
>CBINGR010000010.1:0-114303 GCA_966250295.1 uncultured Akkermansia sp.
CGTCCTTGGGGAGGGCGGACAATGAAAATCATACTCCGCCCGACAAGTTCTTTTTTCCATAAAAACGTAACATTTCGTAATCATTTGATTAAAAATAGCTAAACCCGTATTTTAAACAGTTCCTCGTTCCTAGGGACCGGATTCCCCCCGATGCCGGCCCCCGCTCTGCGCCCGGTTTTCCGTTGGCACAGAACCTCCGCTCACCGTGCATCGGCCGTCCACGCCACCGAGGAAGAAAGGCCGGCGTTACGCTCCGTATTTTCCACGCCCGTCGTGCTTTTTGTGGCTATTGCCCGTGCCTCTCGCTGAGTCATCGGCATCCTGCTAAACGATGCCCACCGTACTCGCCATTTTGCCTGAGGGGTTTGAAGAACTCGAAGCCGTCGCCCCCATCGACTTGCTCCGTCGAGCCGGGTGCGCGGTCACGGTCGCCGCGCTCGGCCCGACCCGCCGCGTCACCGGTCGCAATGCCATCGCCCTCGAGGCAGACCTCCTGGTCTCGGATCTTTCTCCCGAGGCTCCGGCGCAGGACTGCCTCCTCCTGCCGGGCGGACCCGGGGTGCAACATCTTCGGGCCTCACCCGAGGTCCGCGTCTTGGTCGCGCGGCATCGCGCCGCCGGCTCTTGGCTGGCCGCCATCTGCGCCGCGCCGGCCGTCCTGCACGATTCGGGCTTGCTCGCCGGGAAACGTTACACCGCGCACCCGAGCGTAGCGGGCGAACTCACCGCCATCCTTGCCGACGAACGCGTCGTCCTCGATGGACGTATCCTGACTTCGCGCGGCGCCGGCACCGCGATCGACTTCGGGCTCGCTCTGGTGTCCGCCCTCGTCTCGCCGGAGAAATCGGCCGAGGTCGCCGCTGCGATCCGGGCATAATCCTTCTTTTTCGCCCCCCTCGCGTTCTTCGCGGTCCAGTACTTCGCTTCCTATGTGCGGCATCGCCGGTTTCGTTTCCCTTCGCCACCCCACAGCCGCCCGTGAGGCCGCCCTCGCCCGGATGCTCGCGGCCCAGATTCACCGAGGCCCCGACGACGGCGGCGCCGTCACTTCCGGCCCGGCGACTCTCGGCATGCGCCGCCTGGCGATCTTCGATCCGGCCAACGGCCGGCAGCCCATGGTCTCCCCCGATGGGCGCCATCATCTCGTTTTCAACGGGGCCATCTACAACTTCCGCGAGCTCCGGCCCGCCTACGCGCACCGCGGCTGGGTCTTCAAGACGGAGTGCGACACCGAGGTCCTGCTCGCCGCCCTCGTGCTCGACGGTCCCGCCGTGCTTCCCCGGCTGCGGGGCATGTTCGCCTTCGCATTCTGGGATGCCCGCGAACAATCCCTTCTGCTCGCCCGCGACGCCCTTGGGATAAAGCCCTTGCTCTATCATGCCGAGGCCGGCGGCCCGCTCATTTTCGCTTCCGAAGTCCGCCCGCTGCTTGCCTCCCGCCACGTTCCGGAGGGCCTCGACCCGGCGGCCGCGGCCGACTTTCTCCGCCGGCTCGCCATTCCGGCGCCCCGCACCCTTCATGCCGGCATCCGCGCGCTTCGCGCCGGGGAGCAGCTGGCCTGGCGAGCCGGCCGTCATGAGGTATCCGCCTGGTGGATACCCTCGCATGCGCTCGCCGCCGCCCGGCCCCGGCCCGGACTGCCCCCGCCCGCGGCCACGGTCGCCGCCCTGCGCGCCGAGCTGCGCGCCCGGCTCGACGATTCCATCCAGGCCCATCTCGCCGCGGACGTACCGGTGGGCGCCTTTCTTTCCGGCGGGCTCGATTCCGCCGTCGTCACCGCGCTCATGGCGCGCCACGCCGGCCCCTCGCTCCGCACCTTTTCGATCGGCTTCGAGGAGGCCGGATTCTCCGAGCTGTCCGAGGCGGCCGCCACCGCCAAGCACCTCGGTGTCGGCCACCAGTCCCACGTGCTCACCGGCGCGGCCGTCGCCGCGGACCTGGAAAAAATCCTCGCGGGCCTCGACCAACCCACCGGCGACGGCCTCAACACCTACTACGCCTCCCGGTTGGCGCGCGAAGGCGGAGTCACAGTGGCGCTCTCGGGGCTGGGCTCCGACGAGCTCTTCGGCGGCTATCCATCCTTCCGGCGCCTGCCCCGCCTTGCGCGCTGGCTCCCGGTCTGGCGACGCCTGCCCGCCCCGCTTCGCGACGCCGTCCTCGCCATCCTTGGCCGCGGAAGCACCTCCGCCGGCAAGCTCGCTTCCACCCTCCGCTCCGCGGCGTCCCCCGCGGGCCTTGCCCTCGCCCAGCGCGGCGTTTTCGCGGAGACGGACATCGCCCGCCTGCTCGCCCCCTCTATCGGGGCGGCGGAAAGCGAGCCTCATCCCGCGGAGCCCGAGCTCGCCGCCGCCTGGGCCGAGTTGCTCGCAGCCCGTGCCGCCGATGCCCCGCCGCCCCATGCGCTGCTGGCCAGCCTGGCCGAGACGCGTGGCTACATGGCTGAGGTTTTGCTGCGCGATTCGGACGAGTTTAGCATGCGCCATTCCCTCGAGCTGCGCGTGCCCTTTGTCGATCTTCCCCTCGCCGAATGGGCCTGGGCCCAGGACCCCGCCCTGCTCCATCCGCCCGGGGCCGCACCCAAGGCCCATCTCGCCGCCGCCTGCGCCGACCTGCTGCCGCCTGGCCTGCTTACCCGGCAAAAACGCGGCTTCACCCTTCCCTTCGCCCGCTGGCTGCGCGGCCCCTTGCGTCCCTTCATGGAAGAAACGCTTGGCTCCGCCTCCGCCGCGAAGTCGGGTCTCTTCGACCCCTATTACCCCGGCCAGCTCTGGCGGGCTTATCGGGATGGCCGCGACGACCGCGCCTGGTCCCGCGTCTGGTCGCTCGCGGTGCTGATCCATCTGGCCAACCGGGAATAGAACCCCCCGGTGCTTCCCGGAAGAGCCGCCCCCGCGTTCCCGCCCTTGCAGAGCGGCGCGCGCCCCTTCTTATTTTACTTTCCCCTCACATTTCTTCGTCTCCAGACTCTCTTTTCGCCACCCATTTGTCTCTGCTGCCGCATCTCGCTTCTCGTTTTCTCGCCTTATGAAAGCCGTACTTCTCGCGCCCGAATTCGCTGCCTCCGATGGCGGCATTCAGCGCATTCTTCGGCTTTATCTTTCGGCGCTTGCCGAGGATCGTGCGCATACATCGCTCTCCCTGGTCGCGCTCAACGACACCTCCGCCGATCTTGCGCGCCTGCCCATCTCCGCCTCGGACCGGCTCCACGGCAAGCCCCTCGCCACTGCCGCCGCGTCCCGCTCCAAGGCCGCCTTCACCCGCGCCGCTTGGGCGGCCTGCTCCGGCGCCTCGCGCGTCATCTGCGGCCATGTCGCCCTTCTGCCGGTCGCCGCGGTCGCGCTTCGCCCTGGCGGGCGCCTCGCCCTGGTCGCGCATGGTATCGAGGTCTGGGAACCGCTCCCGCCGGCGCAACGCCTCGCTCTCGCCCGCGTCGACCGCATTTTCTGCGTCTCCCGTTACACCCGGGACCGGCTCGCGGCCAACCACCCCTCGATCGCCTCGCGGCTGCGCATCGTGCCGAATGCCCTCGACCCCTCCCTGCTCGAAGGCCCCGTGCCCTGGTCGCCCCCGCTCGCAAAACCCCCGACCATTCTCTGCGTCGGCCGGCTCTGCGCGGCCGACGCCTACAAGGGCTACGAGGTCCTGCTCCGCGCCTTCGCCCTGCTCCCCCGCTCGGGTTTCCACCACCGGGACGATTTTTTCACCCGGCTGCGCATCATGGGAACGGGCGACGACCTTGAACGCCTCCGCGCCCTCGCCGTCGAGCTGCAGATCGCGGACCGGGTGGACTTCAGCGGTCGCGTCACGGACGCCGAGCTGCGCCAGGCCTTCGCCGACTGCTCCTGCTTCGCCCTGCCCAGCACGGGCGAGGGCTTCGGCCTCGTTTATCTCGAGGCGCTGGCGGCGGGCCGCCCCTGCGTGGGCGTGCAGGCCACGGCCGTTCCGGAGCTCATCACCCCCGAGGTCGGTCTCCTCGCCGCGCCCAACGATCCCGCCGCGTTCGCCGCCACCCTCACCGAGTGCCTCACGCGTTTCTGGGAACCGGCGAAACTCCGCCAGGCCGCCCTCGCTTACAGTTACCCCAACTTAGTGACGGCGCTCACCGCCGCATGGTATTGATAAATAGTAAGTAAAATTCCGAGGCAGCCGCTTGTACTTCGGGCGTGAAGTCCGGCCCCCTCCCGGTCTGAATCCACCTACCGCTGCATGGATCGCGCCACCACCGCCACCCCAACCGACTCGTTCGCCGAGGCTTCTGCCGCGCCCACCATCGTCCTGGAATCCGGACGCGCCTCGGCGCACTACTGGCGCGACCTCTGGCGCTACCGCGAGCTGGCAGGGTTCCTCGCCTGGCGCGACATCAAGGTGCGTTATAAGCAGGCCGTCCTCGGCATCACCTGGGGGCTCATCCAGCCTGCGGTGCAGGTTGTCCTGCTCTCCTTCGTGTTCGGAAAACTCGCCCAGATGCCGACCTTGCCGGGCATTCCCTATCCCATGCTGGTCCTTACCGGATCCCTGCCCTGGCAGCTTTTCAGCAACGCCTTCACCGGCTCGGGCGGCAGCCTCGTGGGCAACAGCCACCTCATCTCCAAGGTTTACTTCCCCCGCCTCGTCGTGCCGGTCTCCTCGCTCGCGGTGGCCTTGATCGATTTCGCGATCCTCTTTGGCCTGACGATGGTCGTCGCCCCGGGCTTCGGCGTGTGGCCTACCTGGCGCCTCCTGGTCATGCCCTTGTTTCTCGTCCTCGCCCTCATGATCGCACTGGGCGCCGGGCTCTGGATCACCGCGCTGACCGTGAAGTACCGCGATTTTCGCTTCATCAGTCCCTTCATCCTCCAGGTCGGCGTCTTCGTCACCCCGGTCGGCTACGGCACCTCCAATTTGCCCAACTGGCAGGGCTTGCTCGCGCTCAACCCCCTCACCGGAGTCGTCGAGGGCTTCCGCTGGTGCCTGCTCGGCGGCGTCACGCCCCTGGCCACCACCGCCGTCCTCACCTCCGCGGCCATCGGCGCCCTGCTGCTGGCCGGTGGCATCTATGTCTTCCGCCGGATGGAGCGCCAGTTCGCCGACGTCATCTAGCCGCCATGAGCCAGCCCGCCATTTCCGTCTCAGGCCTCGGGAAACGCTACGTCATCCAGCATGAATCGCGGCACGACACCCTGCGCGACACGCTCCACCACACCGCGCGCAAACTCTGGCGCCGCGTCCGTTGGGGCACCCGCTTCACCTCCGAGGATTTCTGGGCGCTGCGCGACGTTTCCTTCGACATCCAGCCGGGTGAGGTCGTCGGCGTGATCGGCCGCAACGGCGCCGGCAAATCCACCCTGCTCAAGATCCTTTCCCGCATCACCGAGCCCACTACCGGCCGCATCGCCCTCCGCGGCCGCGTGGCCTCGCTCCTGGAGGTGGGCACCGGTTTCCATCCCGACCTCACCGGCCGTGAAAATGTCTTCCTCAACGGCGCCATCCTCGGCATGAGCCGCGCCGAGATCCGCCGGAAGTTCGACGAGATCGTAGCCTTCGCCGAGGTGGAGCGCTTCCTCGACACCCCGGTCAAACGCTACTCCAGCGGCATGTACGTGCGCCTCGCCTTCTCCGTCGCCGCCCACCTCGAGCCCGAGATCCTCATCGTGGACGAAGTGCTCGCCGTCGGCGACACCCAGTTCCAAAAGAAATGCCTGGGCAAGATGCAGGACGTGGCCCGGGGCGAAGGCCGCACCGTTCTCTTCGTCAGCCATAACATGGCCGCCGTGCAACACCTCTGCGGGCGCTGCGTTTTTCTCCGCCAGGGCCAGGTCGCCGCCGTCGGCCCGACGGCCGAAATCGTCGAAGGCTTCCTCTCCGAGGGCTCGACGCAGGAGGGCTGGAACTACACCCGCCGCTGCCCTTGGATCGAGGTCGTCGGGGTGGAGCTTCTGGCCGGCGGAAAGCCTGTCCAGACGGTGCCCAACGGCTCCGCCGTCACCTTCCGCCTCGCCTATCGCTGCAGCGATCCCGCACAGGCCTCCCGCGGCGTCGAGTGTTCCTTTATCGTCCACGGCGGAGGCCAGAAACTGGCCAACTTCTGGTCCGAGGCCGGCCACGGCCCGTCCTTCCCGCTCCGCGCGGAAGGGGTGATCGAATGCACCGTGCCCGAGTGGCCTTTCCGCGGCATGCCCATGACGCTCCAGGTCGCGCTCAGCCGTCAGCGCGAACTGCTGCTCGAAATCGACGCGGCCGTGCGCTTCACCAGCGAGGATTCCGATCGCTTCGGCACGGGCATCGTCCCTCACCCCTCCGAAGGCATCGTACTCCTCCCCCATCGCTGGGCCGAAGCATCCCGCTCCGCCTGAGGCCTCCGCACGTCCGTCCCGCTCCCGATGAGCCCCTCCTCTTCTCCGACTCCCCCCGTCGCACGACGCTCTCTCATCCTCGGGGCCGCCGTCGGCTACCGCTGGGCCCAGATCGCGCCCTTTGTCCGCTCTCTGCGCGACTCGGGCTGCCAGGCCGAGGTCGTGCTGCTGGTCGGCCGGATCGACGAAGCGACCCGCCGCGGTTTCTCGGAGCACGCCATCACCGCGCTCCCCGTCCACCGCGTGGTCACCCGGCTGCCGCCGCACATCGCCCGCAAGCGCTTCAACCGCCGCTGGGTCGGCTGGCTGCACCGCGCCCTGCCCCGCCTGGTCGGAGCCTCGGAAGATCCCGCCTCGGCCCGCAATGCCCTGCTCGCCCGGACCGCGGCCTGGTTTCACCACCCGGCCTGCTCGCGCTATTTCGCCTATTACCGTTACCTGCGGCCTCGCGCCGGCCGCTACGATCTGGTCCTCACCACCGACGTGCGCGACGTGCTCTTCCAAGCCGACCCTTTCGCGCCCGAATGGCGCCCGCCCGGCGGCGTGCTCTTTCTCGAGCATGAGGCCACCCACGGCCACGAGCCGGGCAACGACATGTGGGTCGACATGGGCTTCGGGGCCGAGGGGCGCGCCGCCCTCCAGGGACGCCGCGTCACCTGCTCCGGCCTCACCCTCGCGCCCGCCGCGCTCATGCTCGCCTACCTGGCCTCGATGACCCGCGAGATCGCCTGCCGCACCAGCCGTCTCTCGGGCCACGATGGCGTGGACCAGGGCGTGCACAACTGGCTCCACTGGACCGGCCGCCTGCCCGGCTTTTCCCTGAAGGAAAACTTCGAGGGCCCCGTCCTTACCATGCACGGCATGCCCGGCTCGCTCCTGCACGCCGATCCCCGCAACCGCCTCGTCGATCCCGCCGGGCGCGTCATTCCGGTGCTCCACCAGTATGATCGCCACCCCGCGCTGGCCCATCTCTGGGCGCGGTACCTGGAGACCTGAACGCGGAACCCGCCGTGAACCCCCGCGCCACCCTTCGACGTCTCGCTTGCGCGCTTCGCAGCTCCGGGCCCTGGCGCCTGGCGCCCTTCGAAGAAATCGCCCGCGATCGCACGTCCTACGTCCGCGGGGTGCACCGGGCCGAGGATTTCACCGGCTTGCTCCATACCCAGCCGGGCGAAGCCGTCTTTTACCCGCCCGGCATCTCGCTCCTGAACCAGTCTCCCACCTGGGAAACGCTGTCCGACGGCCCCCGCTACCGGAGCTCCGGCGTCGCCCCGGTCCCTCCCCGGCAGGTCTTCGCCCTCGACGATGCCGGCGTGATCACCTCGGACGGCGTCGTCTACTGCCGCCGCACCCGCCGCGCCGTCGCCGAAACCGCCATCCGCTGGACCGCTCCCGCCACGGAGCACCCGATCCTCGGCGCCGCCGGCCATCCTCCGGCCCGCGCCCTTCCCGGCCTGACGCTCAGCCTGCTCACCCTCAGCGGTGAAGGTTTCTATCATTTCCTCCTCGAAGCCATCCCGCGACTCCGCCTGCTTCGCCCCTGGCTCGAGCGCGCCGACCAGGTGCTGTCGCCCGGCCGCCCCGACGGGCTGCACGCCCGCTGGCTCGCCCACGCCGGCGTTCCTTCCGAAAAAATCGTGTGGATGGAGGGCCTCTGCCATGTTGCCTGCGAACAGTTGCTCTTCACTTCCGCCCCGATGCGCAACTATCAGCCCGATCCCTGGGTCCTGGGCGCGGTGCGCGGCTCGTTTCCCCCGCCCGCTCCGGCGCCGGACGCGCCCCGGCGCCTCTGGATCAGCCGGCGCGATGCCCGCCTCCGTCTGCTCTCCTGGGAAGACGAACTCCTCGCCCGCCTCCCCGGCTTCACCCGCGTCGAGCTCGCCGGCCTCTCCCCCGCGGAGCAGATCGCCCTCGCCGCCGGCGCGGACGTGATCGCCGGCCCGCACGGCGCCGGCCTTTCCCACGTCGTCTTCGGCCGTCCCGGCGCACGCGTGGTCGAGCTCTTCCCGCACGTTCGCCGCCAGCCCGTCTACGCCCGCCTCGCCGCCCTCGCCGGTCTGGACTACGCCTGGGCCGTGGCCGACTTCGACCGCACGCCCGACCTGCCGGCCCTGGCCGCCGCGATCAACGCCTTCTGCCCGCCGTCGCCATGATCGACGCCACCCTGCTCATTCCCTGCTACAACGCCGGTCGCTATCTCCCGCGGCTCATGGGCCACGTGCGCGCGATGACCGTCCCCTTCTCCGCCATACTCGCCTACGACGACGGCAGCACGGACGACACCGTCGCCGTCGCACGCGGCCTCGGCATCTCCATCCTCACGCCGAACAAAAACGGCGGCGTCTCCGTCGCCCGCAACCGCCTCGCCGCCGCCGCATCCACCGAGTGGATACACTTTCACGACGCCGACGACCGCATCGCCCCCGGTTTCCTCGAGCGCCTCGGCCCCCTCGCGGATGCCGGCGCCGACGTGGTGAGCTGCGACGCCGACTGGATCGGCGAAAAAGACGGCGCCCTGCACATCGCCTGGCGCTACGACGCCGAGGCCCTCGCCCGCGATCCCGCCGCGCACCTCCTCGCCCGCCCCCTCGGTCTGAACAACTCGCTCGTGCGCCGCTCCGCCTGGGTGGCCGCCGGCGGCTGCAACGAGTCCCTCGCCATGTGGGAGGACGCCGACGTCCACTTCCGCCTCGCCCTTTCCGGCGCCCGCTGGCGCCACGTTCCCGAGGTGCTGACCTGGTCGCTCCGCGACTCCTCCAGCTTCAGCCACGACTACCGGCGCAATTGGCGCAGCCGCCTCCAGGCCCTGCAGAGCTACGCCGCCCTGTCCGCGGCGCTCCGTCTCGCTCCCGACGTCGCTCGCGAGGCCGAAACCGTCGCCGGCAACCTCCTCGGGCTCGGCGACCGCGCGGGCGCGCGCGAGGCCCTCGGGCTGGCCCTTGGCCTCGGCCGTTCCGTCCCCACCACGGGCAACCCGCTCCTGCGCGTCGCCCGCGCGGTCCTGCCGCCGCTTGTCGCGCTCGATCTGCAGCAACGTCTCCGCCGCCGCGCACCGGCCCGCGCCTGATTCGCCCCGCCATGCCCGCCTTGCTGCAACGCTGCCTCCAACGCCTCCGCCGCCTGCGGCTGCGCGCGGCCGGCCTCACGCTCACGCCGGACGTCCGCCTCGCCCCGGGGCTCGTCCTGCGCCCCGGTTATCGCAACGCCCGCCCCGGCACCGTCGCAGTCGGCGCGCGTTCCCAACTCGAAGCCGGCGTGGTGCTCGATGCCTGGGGCGGCTCGATCGTCGTGGGTGCCGATGTGTTTCTCGGCCCCCATGCCGTCGTCTACGGCCAGGGCGGCGTCGTGATCGGCGACGGCTGCCTGATCGCCATGCACTGCCGCATCCTCTCGTCCGAGCATTCCGTTCCTCCGCAGGGCCGTCCAATCCGCGCGGAGCCGGATATCCTGAAGCCCACCCGCCTCGGCCGCGATGTCTGGCTCGGCGCCGGTGTCACCGTCCTCGGCGGCGTCACTCTCGGCGATGGCTGCATCGTCGGCGCCGGCGCGGTCGTCACCCGCGACCTTCCCGCCGGCGCCATCGCCGTCGGCGTGCCCGCCCGCATCACCGGACAGCGTCCCGCCGCATGATCGTCCTCAGCGTCATCATTCCCACCCACAACCCCCACCCGGGCCGCCTGGCGCGCACGCTGCGGGGCCTGCGCGCGCAAAGTCTTCCGGTGACCGAATGGGAAGCCCTGCTGGTGGACAACGCCTCCGAACCCGCGCTCGCGCCCGCGGCCCTCGCGGCCGAGGCCCCCGGCAACCTCCGGATCGTGGCCGAGCCGCGGCTCGGCCTCTCCCACGCCCGCCGGCGCGGCTTCCTCGAAGCCCGCGGCGGCATTTTCCTGATGGTGGACGACGACAACGTCCTCGACCCCCGCTACCTTGCGAGCGTGGTCACTCACTTCGCCGCCGAGCCCCGGCTGGGCGCCATCGGCGGCCCCTCGCGCCCCGAGTTCGAAGTGGAGCCGCCGCCCTGGACCCGCGAATTTTTGCCCCTGCTCGCGCTCCGCGACCTCGGGCCGCGTCCGCTCCGCGCCGCCTTCCGCCCGCCGGGCGCCACGCGCGAGGCCTATCCGGACTGCGCGCCCATCGGCGCCGGCATGGCGCTCCGCCGTGCCGCCGCCCAGGCCTGGCTCGACCGGTCCGATCCCGCCGCGCTCACCGACCGCCGCGGCAACTCGCTCACTTCCGGAGGCGACAACGACATCGTCATCCACGCCCTCCGGGCCGGCTGGGAGGTCGGTTATTTCCCCGACCTGGCCCTCACCCATCTCATCCCGGCCGGCCGGCTCGAACCCGCCTACCTCGCCCGGCTCAACCGTGGCATTCAGACCTCCTGGATGCAGTTGCTGCTCCGCCACGGCTTGAGCTCCTGGCCCGCCATCCCGCGCTGGAGCGTGCCTTTGCGCCAGGCCAAGGCCTGGTTTACCCATCGCGCGTGGTCCGGCCTCGCCGCGCGCATCCGCTGGCAGGGAGCCTGCGGGCACTTCGAGGGCCGTGTGTCATGAGCGCCGCGACCACCACCGCCCCCTCTCCCCGCGAGCCGTGGATCGACGTCCTGCGCGGCGCGGCCGCGCTCGCCGTGACTCTGTTTCACTTCACCTGCGTGCTCCAGCCAGACGCCTCCTCCGCCCTCGCCCGGGCCTGGCATGCCCTCTGGAAACACGGCCACCTCGGCGTACCGGTGTTTTTCGCAATCAGCGGTTACTGCATCTTCCAAGCCTGGCACCGCGCCTCCGGCCCGGCCGACTTCCTGGTCCGGCGCCTGCGGCGCCTTTACCCACCCTACCTCGCCAGCCTCGGCGTCGTGCTGCTGGTCGTCGTGCTCACCCGGTTTTTTCACGGCGTGAACGACGTCGTCCCGCTGCCACGCTCGCCCGCCGCCGCGCTCGCCTCGCTCACCTTGCTGACCAGCCCCGTTTCCTCGGTGCCGACGCTGAACTGGGTGTATTGGACCCTGTCGGCCGAGTTCGCCTTCTACCTGCTGGCCGGCGCCCTGCTCTTCGCCTCGCCGGCGCGGCGCCTGCCTTTGCTTGCCGGGCTCCACGCGGCGCTCTGCCTCCTCGCCGCGGCCGGTTTTCGCGAGCCGCAGGGTCCGCTGTTCTTCGTCTCGCTGTGGCCCGCCTTCGGCGCCGGGGCCGCGCTCGCCGCCTGGCGCACCCGGCGCGGCCTGGGCGGTTCGATGCTGCTGACCAGCATCCTTCACCTCGGCTTCGCCCTCGCGGCGGACCAGGATCGGGCCTTCCTCGGCGGAGCCGCCCTGAGTGCCGCCGCCATCGCCGCGCTGCGCCTTTTGCCCCGGCCGCGGCTTCTCGCCGGCCTCGCGGCCTGCGGGGTGTTCTCTTACAGCCTCTACCTCGTGCACGTGCCCCTCGGCGTATTCGGCGCGCAGCGTCTCCTGCTCGCCCTCGCGCCCGACGACCCGGTCGCCATCGTCGTCGCCCAGCTCGCCGCCCTCGCCTTCGTGCTCGGCGCCGCGCGCTTGTTTTACCTGTGCGTGGAACGCCCCTTCCTGTCCTCGCTCGCCTCGACACGGCCGGAGGCACCGACGCCTCCCGCCCTGGCCCCGACCCGCTCCTCGGTCATCCCATGACAGCTTCCGCCACCCATCCCGAAGGCTTCGTCTACGTCGCCACCGGCGACACCTATTACGAGGAGGCCGCCCGCTCCGCCGCTTCGCTGCGCCGCCATCACCCGGGCCGCTGCATCTGCCTGCTGACCGACCGCGTACGCGGCGAACCGTTCTGGGACGACCTCGTGGTGCTCGCCGAACCCGCCTTCGGTTTCCGCGACAAGATGACCATGCTCGCCTGCCCCTACGAACGCTTCGTGTTCCTCGACACCGACACGACCGTCTTCGGCTCCCTCGACGAGCTTTTCGTCCTGCTTGGCCGCTTCGACGTCTGCGGGGTGCAACTGTTCGAAGGCCAGGACTATCCCCTGGAAGGCATTCCGCCTTCCTTCGGGGAAATGAACTCCGGCATGCTCGGCTTCCGCCGCGGCCCCGCGGTGGAAAAATTGTTCGCCTCCTGGGACAAACACTACCGTGCCTTCCGCGCGCAAAACCAGGACGGCCACTACCACTACGCCAACGTCGGCGACCAGAAGAGCCTGCGCGTGGCGCTCTGGGAAAGCGAGGCGCGCATCGCCTCCGTCGGGCCCGAGTTCAACTTCATCCCCTTCAAGATGGATTTCGCCTCGCTTTCCGTCCGCGTCCTCCACACCCGTGCGACCGCGGGCCTGGAACCGCTGGTCGCGCGGCTCAACGAGCGCCTGGGGCGCCGCGCCTACGTCCCTTTGCTCGATGTTGTCGTCAGCGACGCCCCGTCCCCCGCCGAACTGCGCCGCCTCACCCTCGCCGGCCTCCGCCAGAGCTTGCGGGCGCTCGCCCGCTGCTGCTTCCCGAAGGGCCTGCGCGACGGCCTCCGCCGCTTCCGCTGGGTACGCACCCGCTTCCTCGGCGGCCGCCACTCCGCCAACGACCGCCACACCCAATTCAAGTGGGAGCGCCCCCGCACATGAGCTCCCCGTCGCTGAGCCCCGGCCGGCTCCTCTACCTCTATTATCATCGTCCTCGCTCCTGGCTGCGCGACCTCGCCCGCGACGGCGGCCCGCGCCAGCGCCGGCTCACCCGCCAGGGCGAAGCGGAGATGGCCGCCGCGGCCGCCACGCTGCCCCCGCTGTCCCCCCGGGCGGACGGCGCGCCCCTGCGCCTCCACCTCCTCACCGGGAAACGTTTCTGGCACCAGACCGCCTTCTGCCTCTGGAGCTTCGCCCGCCACACCGACCGCGAGCTCGCGCCGGTGATCTACGACGACGGCAGCCTCGCGGCGGAACACCGCGATCCCCTCCTGCGGCTCTTTCCCGCCACGCGCATCGTCGGCCGCGAGGAAATCCTCGAGCGCCTCGACGCCCTCCTCCCCGCCGACCGCTTCCCCCGCCTGCGCGACCGCTGGCTCCACTATCCCAATATCCGCAAGCTCATCGACCCGCATCTCGGCCAGACCGGCTGGAAACTGGTCCTCGACTCGGACCTGCTTTTTTTCCGCCGTCCGGACTTTTTGCTCTCCTGGCTGGAGGCGCCCGAAACGCCCCTTCATGCGGTGGACTGCGAGACGTCCTACGGCTATCCCGCCCCGTTGCTGGAAAGCCTCGCCGGCGCGCCCCTGGCCGAGCTCGTCAACGTCGGCCTCTGCGGCCTCCGCTCCGACGCGCTCGATTGGGAGCGGCTCGAGTTCTGGTGCCGGGAACTCATCACCCGCCATGGCCCCCACTACTATCTCGAGCAGGCTCTCGTCGCGGCGCTCGTGGCCGGAAAGCCCTGCGCCGTCGCCCCCGCGCGGGACTACGTTACCCTGCCCCGCCCGCCCGAGATCCTCGAACGCCGCGCGGTCATGCACCACTACGTCGCCGGCTCCAAACGCTGGTATTTCCAGCACAACTGGCGCGCCGTGCTCCGCTGATCCGTCCGTCCATGGCGCCGCCCCTCGTCTCCGTTCTGATTCCGGCTTTCAACGCCGCGCCCTGGATCCGGGAGACCCTCGACTCCGCCCTCGCCCAGACTCATCCGCGCGTGGAGATCGTGGTGGTGGATGACGGTTCGGCCGACGACACCCTCGCGCTCGCCCGCGGCTTCGAGGCCCGCGGGATCCGCGTCGCCACCCAGGCCAACGCCGGCGCCTCCGCCGCGCGCAACCACGCCCTCCGCCTCGCGCGCGGCGAGTTCATCCAGTTCCTCGACGCCGACGACCTCCTCTCCCCGCGCAAGCTCGAGCTCCAGCTCGCCCGGCTCGCCGCCAGCCCCGCGCACACCCTCGCCACCTGCCGCTGGGGCCGCTTCGAGACCGATCCCGCTTCCGCCCGCTTCGCGGACGAAGCCGTGTTCCGCGACTTCACGCCGCTCGGCTACCTCCTCGCCCACACCGGCGGAGGCGCGATGATGCACCCGGCGGCCTGGCTCGTGCCGCGCGCCGTCGCCGACGCCGCCGGCCCCTGGGACGAAACCCTTTCGCTCAACGACGACGGCGAATATTTTGCCCGCGTGGTCCTGGCCTCCGCCGGCCTGGCCTTCACCGCCGATCCCGCCGCCGCCAGCTATTACCGCTCCAACCTGTCGGGCAGCCTCAGCGGCCGCCGTTCCTCCCGCGCTCTCGCGTCGCTGGAAAAATCCTGCGCGCTCATCTCCGAACAACTCCTCGCCGCCGAGGACTCGCCCCGCGTGCGCCGCGCCCTCGCCGACTACTGGCAGCGCGCCTGTTACGAGCTCTATCCCGAGGCGCCCCCCGCCTCCCGGGCCGCGGCGCGTCGCGCCGCGGAGTTCGGCGGCTCCCGCCTGCCCCCGCCCGGCGGCCGCCGCCGGCAGCTCCTCGGCCGGCTCCTCGGCTGGCGCCTTGCCCGCCGCCTCCTGCCCTAGCGCCCAGACCGCCCGCCGTGCCCGTCGCCACCGTCAAAGTCCTTGTTCCCACTTACCGCCGCCCGCGGCTGCTGGCCCGCGCGCTAGCCTCATTGCGCGCCCAGACCCACACGGACTGGGTCGCCGAGGTGCACAACGACGCCCCGGCCGACTCCGCGCCCGCCGCCCTCGTCGTCTCGCTCGCGGATTCCCGCATCGTCTGCGTCGACCACCCGCGCAACCTCGGCGCGGTCGCCACGTTCAACCTTTGCTACGCCTCCGGCCCCGAGCCCTTCCTCGCTCTCCTCGAGGACGACAACGCGTGGGAGCCCGGCTTTCTCGCCCGCCACCTCGCCATCCTCGCGGGGCATCCCGCCGCAAGCGTGGCCTGGTGCGACCAGCACCTCGACGAGGAGACGGCAGACGGGGAGGTCCGCCCGCTCGGGCGCAGCGTCCATAACGGCGTCTCCGGCCCGCCCCGCGTGCATCCCTTCGGCGCGGCCGCCCAGGCCTTCGGCTCGCTGCATGGCCAGAGCGCCATGCTCGTCCGCCGCCCCGCGGGCGGCGAATACACCACGCCCGTCATTCCCGTCACCGGCGTCGAGGCCTACCGCGAACGGCTTTTCCCCGGCCCCCTGGTCTTCGTGCCCGAAGCGCTCGCGCGCTTCACGCTCACCCGGTCCACCGCGCGGGCGCGAGACCGGCGCGAGTGGACGGCCCTGCAAACCGGTCTCGTCGCGACTTTCGCCCGCTGCGCCCCGCCCGCGCGCGCCGCGGAGCTTTGGGCCCACGCGCGCTCCACCCGGCCGTCGATGGCCGGTTTGCTCATCCAGGCGGGCCTGGCCGACCCCGCCTGCCGCCACCTCCTCAAATCCGTCCGCCCGCGCGAGGGTCTCCGCTGGCTCGCGGGCGCGCTTCGCCACCCCGGCCCCGCGCTCGCCGCGCTCCGCTGCCGCCGCGCGCCTTGGTGGCCCCACCTCGCCGCCGCCACGCGGGCGCGTTTCGCCGCATGAAGGCCGGTTTCCCCCCGCCCCGGCCGCCCGGCGCGCTCCGCCTGCCCTTGGTCGACGTCCTGCGCGGCCTCGCCGCCGCGGCCGTGCTGCTCTTCCACAGCCTCAACGTCTTTCAGCAGCCGGGGGAACTGCACTCCTCGCTCGCCGCCATCCAGTCGCTGACCCGCCATGGCTGGCTCGGCGTACACGTGTTTTTTGTCCTGAGCGGCTGGTGCATCGCGGAACGCCTCGCCGCCGCCTGGCGCAAAGGCGAGGCGCCCGCGGCCTTTCTGCTCGATCGGGCGCTGCGCATCTACCCCGCCTACTGGGCGGCGCTGCTGCTCGCCATCGTGCTGCGCCTCGCCGCCAGTCCGCTCAACCACACCCCGGTCGCCGCCGCCTTTCCCGCTTCGCCGCTAGATGCCCTCGGGAATTTCAGCCTGCTGCACGTCGCGCTCGGCACGCCCGCCTACCTGGTGGTGAGCTGGACCCTCTTCTACGAAATCAGCTTCTACTCCGCGGCCGGCCTGGCCCTGGCGCTCCGCCGCCGGGGCCTCGTTTCGACCGGGATCCTGTTGCTCGCCGGCGCGCTGCTCTGCGCCTGGCCCTGGCTCGCCGCGTCGCCCGCCCCCCTCCGCGCCTTGGAACGCTGGGGGGATTTTTACCTGGGCGTGCTGGCCTGGCGTATCGCACGCCGGCCAGGCGGCTGGCTCCCCCTGGCCTGCCTGGCGATCTATCTCGCCTGCAATGCCCCGCTCGCCTTCCTGCGCTCCGATGCGCCGTCCCTGGCGGTCACGGGCGCGACCGCGGCGCTGCTCTGGGCCGCGGCGCGACGCCCCCGGCCGGCCTCGGCTCCGCCTCTTTTCTCGCCCGCGCTGCTCCGTCTCGGCGCGGCCTCCTATTCCCTCTACCTGATTCACGTCCCGGTGCTCTCCCCGCAAATGAATCTCGCCGCCCGCCTCGTCCCGCCATCCCACGCGACCTTTTCCCTGCTCTGGCTGGCCGCCCTGGCCCTCACCTTCACAGCGGCTGAGGGCTTCCACCGCCTCGTGGAAACACCCCTGGAAACCTGGCGCCGAAACCTTCATCGCAGCAATCCGCCCCTGCCCGCATGAACGCCGCTCCCCCGCTTCACCGCCCCGTCTCCGAAACGCAGACCTGACCCGCCCGCCATGTCCCTCCTGATCGCCCACGCCAGCGTCGCGCCGTTCGTCCAGCAGGCCGCGCGCGCTCTTCACGAGGCCGGCCGGCTCGACCGTTTCATCACCACCCTGCGCTGGGACGAAAACAGCCCGCGCCAGCGCCTCGCCTGCCGCGTCGCATCCCTCGTAGGCTTCGATCTCGCCACCCAGCTCCGCCGCCGCCGCGTAACCGAGCTGCCGCCCGAAAAGGTCGAGAGCCTGCCCTGGGGCGAGTTGCTCCGCCTCCTCTCCGGCAAAATCGACCGCGGCGGACGCCTCACCGATCTCGTTTGGGCCCGCACCGAGCCGGCCTTCGACCGCGCCGTCGCCCGCCGCCTCCGCCCGGGTTTCCATACCGGCGTCTACGGTTTTGAATATTCCTCGCTCGCCACCTTCCGGCGCGCCCGCGAATTCGGCCTGCCCGTCTTCTACGACATGCCCGCGCCCGAGCCGCGTTTCGTGCAGCGACTCCTCGACGCCGAGATCGCCCGCTTCCCCGAGCTCCAGACTCCCTACCACCGCCACACCGCCGCGCGCGAGGAGTCGCGCCTCGCCCGCCGCCGCGCCGAATGGGATGCCTCCGACCTGGTCATCGCGGCCTCCCGCTTCACCCGCGACAGCTTCGGCCGCGCCGGCCTCGACGTTTCCAAGGTCCGCATCGTCCCCTACGGCGCCCCGCCGCCCGCCCCCCTCGAGGAGGCCACCCGCGGCGGCAGCGCCGACGGCGTCCCGCTCACCCTCCTTTGGGCCGGCACCTTCAGCATCCGCAAGGGCGCCCACTACCTGCTCGACGCCTGGCGCGCCGGCCGCTTCGGCCGCCATGCCCGCCTCCGGGTTTTCGGCGCCGTCGCCTTGCCCGACCGCCTCGTGAACCCCCTGCCCGAGGGCGTCGAGTTCGGCGGCTCCATCCCCCGCGACCAACTCATGGCGCACTACCAAAGCAGCGATGCGCTTATCTTCCCCACCCTCTGCGACGGTTTCGGCATGGTCGCCACCGAGGCCTGGTCGCGCGGCCTTCCCGTCATCACGACCGACTGCGCCGGCGCCGCCGATCTCCTGAAGCCCAGGGAAAACGGCCTTCTCATCCGCGCCGGCTCCGCCGAGGCCATTGCCGAGGTCATCGCCTGGTGTCTCGACCACCGGACCGAACTCCGCGCCATGCGCGCCCCCGCTCACGCCACCGCCGCCGCCTGGCAATGGTCCGACTACCGCCGCGGCCTCGCCGCCGCCCTCGCGCCGCGGCTCGCTCCCGCCCCCCGTCCATGAGCCGCCGCCGCATCTGCCTCGTCACCCCCTCCCATCCCGCGAGCAATCCCCGGCTCGTGAAGGAGGCCGCCGCGCTCCATGGCGCCGGCTACGAGGTACATGTCGTCGCCCACCGCTATTTCCCCGTCCTCGACGCCGCCGACGCCGCCATCTACTCCACCGCCCCCTGGGGCCGTACCGTGGTGGACAGCACCCGCGGCCTCCGGCCTTTTTTCGCCAAGCTCCTCCGCCGCCTCGCCCGCCGCCGCCTCGCCGCCGGCGCCTCGCCCGTCCCGGCCCTCGCCGCCCGCGCCCACCACGCCGCCATCCCCGCCCTCGCCTCGGCCGCCGCCCGGGTCCGCGCCGACCTCTATATCGGCCATTGTCTCGCCGGCCTCGCCGCCGCCGGCCTCGCCGCCCGCCGTACCGGCGGCCGCCTGGGTTTCGACGCCGAGGACTTCCATCCCGCCGAGACCCGCGAGGCCGGGAC
Organism: uncultured Akkermansia sp.; assembly: GCA_966250295.1. Classification (GTDB taxonomy): domain Bacteria; phylum Verrucomicrobiota; class Verrucomicrobiia; order Opitutales; family Opitutaceae; genus IMCC26134_A. The sequence goes on from CBINGR010000010.1 coordinate 18,678, forward strand.
CGATCCCGTCGAGATCGCCACCATCCGCGCCCTGGAGGCTGCGTGGCTGCCGCGGTGCGTCCACCTCACCGCCGCCTCCCCGCTCATCGGCGCGGCCTATGCAGGACGCTACGGCATCCCCGAACCGGTTACGCTCCTGAACGTGTTCCCGCTCGCCGAGGCGCCCGCCGCGCCCGTCCCGCCGGAATCGGCCGCCGGCGGCGCTCCCCTGCTCTACTGGTTTTCGCAGACCATCGGCCCCGGCCGCGGTCTCGAGCCGCTCGTCGCCGTCCTCGGCCGCATAAACACCCCTTGCGCACTGCGCCTCCGCGGCCTGCCCGCCCCCGGCTTCCCCGACGCTCTCCGCGGACTCGCCCGCGCCGCCGGTTTCACCGGGTCGCTCGCCTTCGAGCCGCTGGGCCCGCCCGAGGCCATGATGACGCTTGCCGCTTCCGCCGACCTCGGCCTCTCGCTCGAGCAGTCCACCCCGCTCAACCGCGACCTCTGCCTCACCAACAAGATCTTCACCTACCTGCTCGCCGGCATGCCCGTCGCCCTCACCCCCACCTCGGCCCAGCTGGGCCTCGCCCCTGCGCTCGGCACCGCCGCCCTTTGCCTCGACCTCGCCCGTCCCGCCGAGGCCGCCACCGTCCTCGATGCTTTCCTCGGCGACCCCGCCCGCCGCACGTCCGCCCGCTCCGCCGCCTGGCGCCTCGGCCGCACGCGCTATCATTGGGAACAGGAGATTCCCGCCCTCCTCGCCTCTGTCGAAACCGCCCTCGCCTCGCCCGCACCATGAAGCCCCGCACCCTTGCCCTCGGCGATTTTGTCATGCGTGTTCGTCCCGCGCCCCTGGCCTCCCTGCTCAAGGCCCTCCTCCTTGTCCGCCGCGTCGAACATGCCACTCCCGAGGGCAGATTCTGGATCGACCCTGCCAGCTACCAGGGCCTCGCTCTCGCCCGCCACGGCGTCTACGAGCCGGAAATGCTCGCCACCGTGAAAACCCGGCTTCGCCCCGGCGGCGTGTTCGTCGACGTTGGCGCCAACGAAGGTTACTTCTCCGTGGTGGCGTCTCGCGTCGTCGGCTCCGCCGGCCGAGTCCTCGCCATCGAACCCCAGGCCCGCCTGCAACGGGTTCTCCGCCGCAACTTCGAGCTCAACGGCTGCGCCAACACCCGGCTCGTCGCCGCCGCCGTCTCCGACCGCCCCGGCCAGGCCGTCCTCCACCTCACCCCGGGCGTGAACAACAGCGCCTCGTCCTTCCACCGCCCCACGCGCTACCCGCTTTTCCGCCAGCGCGTCCCCACGCTTCCGCTCGAAGCCATCCTCGATCAGGCCGGCGTGCAGACCTGCGACCTCATGAAAATCGACATCGAGGGCTGGGAATACGAAGCCGTCCTGGGTTCCCGTTCCCTCTTCGCCTCCGGCCGCGTCCGCGCCCTCGCCCTCGAACTCCACCCGCAGCTCCTCGCGCCGCGCGGGCTCGACGCCGAGCAGATCACGCTCTTCCTCGCCGGCTGCGGCTACCACGAGGTCCTCGGCCCCGGCCACCTCCTCCTGGTCCGCGACTGACTCTTCGCCCTACGATGCGCCTCCTCTTCGCCGCCGACCCCATGCTGCCCGTGCCGCCGCGCCTCTACGGCGGCATCGAGCGCATCGTCGCCCGCCTCATCGCGGAACTCCGCGCCCGCGGCCACCAGGTCGCCCTCGCCGGCCTCGCCGCGTCCACCGCCCCGGTGGATGCGCTTTTCCCCTGGCCCGCCCTGCGCGTCGGGCACCCGCTCGACACCGCGCGTAATGCCCTCGCGCTCCGGGCCGCCGTTCGCACCTTCCGCCCCGATCTCGTCCACAGCTTCGCCCGCCTGGCCTACCTGCTTCCGCTGCTGCCCGCGCGCCTGCCGAAGATCATGTCCTACCAGCGCGATCCCGGCGCTCGCCAGACCCGCCTCGCCGCCCGCCTCGCCCGCGAGGGCTCCCTGGCCTTCACCGGCTGCAGCGAACACATCGCCGCCCGCGGCCGCGCCGGCGGCGGCGCCTGGCACGCCATACCCAACTTCGCCGACACCGGAATTCTCCACCCCGACCCGACGCCTCCGCCGCCCGGCGCGCCGCTCGTCTTCCTCAGCCGCCTCGATCGCATCAAGGGCGCCGACCTCGCCATCGCCATCGCGCGTCGCGCCGGCCGCCGCCTTATCCTCGCCGGCAACCGCGCCGAGTCCGGCCCCGATGCCGACTACTTCGAGCGCGAGCTCGCCCCGCTCATCGACGGCGACGCCGTCACCTGGGTCGGCCCGGTGGACGACGCCGCCAAGCGCCGCCTCCTCGCCTCCGCCTCCGCCATGCTCGTGCCCATCCGCTGGGACGAGCCCTTCGGCATCGTCTTCGCCGAGGCCCTCGCCTGCGGCTGCCCCGTCATCTCCTGCCCCCGCGGCGCCTTGCCCGAGATCGTCGAGCCGGGCGTAACCGGTTTCCTGATACAAAGCGTCGACGAGGGCGCCGGTGCCGTCGCCAAAATAGACACGCTTTCCCGCGCCGCCTGTCGTCTCGCGGCCGAACGCGGTTTCAGCCCCGCCGCCGTCACCGATCGCTACGAGGCGCTCTACCGTTCCCTGGTTTCCCGCACTCCCTAGGATCCAGGATTTCCCCGCATGCGCCGCGTCCTCGTCGTCAGCCCCCACTTTCCCCCGGTCAACGCGCCCGACATGCAGCGCGCGCGCCTCGCCCTCGCCTACCTGCGCGATTTCGGCTGGGAACCCGTCGTGCTCGCCGTCGAGCCCGCCGCGGTGGAGGGGGCGGTCCTCGACCCCCTGCTGGAAAAGACCTATCCGGACGACATCCGCGTCGTCCGCGTGCGCGGCCTGCCGCCCCGCCTCACCCGCGCCCTGGGCTTCGGCTCGCTTTGGTGGCGCTGCGGCCCCGCCCTCCGCCGCACCGGCGACGCCCTCCTGGCGGCCGAAAAGTTCGACCTCGTTTTCTTCACCACCACCCAGTTCGACGCCTTCTCCCTCGGCCCCCGCTGGCTCTCCCGCTTCGGCGTGCCCTACGTCCTCGATTACCAGGACCCCTGGGTGAACGACTACTACCGCCGGACCGGCACCCGCCCTCCCGGCGGCCCGCTCAAGTTTTGGCTCTCTCAATACGCCGCCCGCCGCCGCGAGCCCGCCGTCGTCCGCCGCGCCGGCGCCATCGTCTCCGTCTCGGCCTCCTACGGACCCGACCTGCTGGCCCGGCACCCCGGCCTCGATCCCGCCCGTGTCCACCACCTGCCCTTCGGTGTCTCCGCCCGGGATCTGGAAACCGCCCGCCGCCACCGACCCGAAAAGCCGCTCGTGCCCTTCGGCGACGGCCACGTCCACCTCGTCTACGCCGGCCGTTGCGGGCCGGACATGGCGCGCTCCCTCACCCTGCTCTTCCGCGCCTTCCGCCGCTACCGCGACTCCCATCCCGCCGAAGCCGCGCGCCTGCGCTTCCACTTCATCGGCACCGACTACGCCCCGCCCCCGCTCGGCCGCCAGTGGGCCCTGCCCATCGCCGAAGCCGAGGGCGTGGCCGGCCAGGTAGCCGAGCACTGTTACCGCGTCCCCTATTTCGATGCGCTCCACTACCTCGTGTCCGCCGACGCCCTGCTTGCCGTCGGCTCCGACGACCCCACTTACAGCGCCTCCAAGATCTTTCCCTACCTGCTCGCCCGCCGGCCCCTCCTCGTGATCGTCCACCACGGCAGCCTCATGCTTTCGCTGGCCCGGGAGCTCGGCATTCCCACCGGCTACGGTTTCGGCGGCGGCGACGCGGACCTCGCGCCGCTGGTGGAGCGCATCCACGCCGAGTGGTTCGTGGCCGGCGGCCACCGCCGCGAGCTCCCCGCCGGGCCCGGCCTGCCCGAAGCCCACACCGCCCGGGGCATGACGTCCCGCCTGGCCGCCGTGTTCGACCAGGCGATATCCCTTCCCCCCCGGTCATGAAGCCCCTGGATCCTCTGCAAGAACTCGAGAGCGGCGCGGTCGCGCCCGACCCGGCCGCCTCGCACCGCCTCTTTCAGTTTGGCTGCGGCACGCTCGCCGCCGCCGCCGCCTGGTGCCTCTATCGCACCGGCGGGGACATCGGCATCGATACCCTGCTCGGCCTCGCCATCCTCGTGCTCTCCAGCCTGCCCGCGCTGCTCTGGGCCAGGAACCGCCGCACCTGGTTTCCCGCCTTCGAGATCGCCTGCCTCACCTGCATCACGTTCTACGCCCTGCCCCTGCTCACCGCCCGCCGCGGCCAAGTCGTGTTCCGGCCGGAGGTGATCACCGAGTCGGCCCTCCTGGTCGTCTTCTACCTCGCCGCGGCCAACATCGCCTTCCTGGTCGGCCGCGAGCACCAGCGCTCCCCCCACTGGCTCACGGCCAGCCTCCTGCCCAAGGGTTCCTACCGCATCATCCCGGTCAGCCTGGGGCTGAACACCCTCTATATCGCCCTGACCAGCTTCACCAACGTAATCCCCTTCGATTTCCTAGGGACGCTCCGCGCCCTGTTCTTCGGCATCGGCATCCTCTCCACCTTCATCCTCGCCCGCCTCTGGGGCCTCGGCCTGCTCTCGCGCAACGAAATCCTCTTCACCGTGGCGAACCTGAGCCTCCAGGTCGTGATGCTGTTCTCCCAGCTCTACCTGATCAACGGCATCTCCCTCGTCACCCTCGCCCTCATCGCCTATTCCCACGCTTCCCGCCGCGTACCCTGGCGCTTCATCGTCTTTTTCGTCCCGTTCCTCGCCCTGCTGCACATCGGCAAGCCCGAGATGCGCCGCATGTATTGGAGCGAGGGTAAGGCCAAACCCACTCCCCTGCAGGTACCTGCTTTCTTCGTGGAGTGGATCGAGGCGAGCTTCGAACGGCGCGCCCGGCTCGCCGACGAGGAGGACAAGGGCGACAACTACAGCATCGTCGAACGCGCCTCGCTCATCCAGATGCTCAACCTCGCGGTGGACCGGGTCCCCAGCATCAAACCCTACCTCGAAGGCGAGAGCTACGTGGAGATTCCCGCCCAGCTCGTCCCCCGCTTCCTCTGGCCGGGCAAACCCTCCAGCCTCGATTCCAACGTCCGGCTGGCCCTCCATCTCGGTCTCGTGGACTCGGTCAGCGCCCAACAGGTCTCCATCGCCTTCGGCATGCTCGCGGAGGCCTACATGAACTTCGGCTTCCTGGGCGTCATCCTGCTCGGCCTGGCCTTCGGAGCGGCCTTCAAGCGCGCCGCCGTCATGTCGCGCGACGTGCCCCAGTTCTCCGCCCTCGGCATTCTCATGATTCTGCTCACCGCCTGGAGCTTCCAGGTCGAGCTCATCCTCGCCACCTGGCTGGTCTCCCTGTTCCAGGCCTCGATCATCTGTATCGGTCTCCCGCTCGTCTACCGCCGCTTCACCACCGCCTGAGCCCGCCGCGATGCCGCCCGCCCCCGCCACGCCTCCGCCGTCCCGCCGCCCGCGGCTCGCCGTCGTCGTCTCGCACCCGATCCAGTATTACGCGCCCTGGTTCCGCCACCTGGCCGGCGCCGCGCCCCTCGACCTGCGGGTGTTCTACCTCTCCGACCACGGCGTCTCCGCCCGCCGCGACGCCCAGTTCGGCGCCACCTTCGCCTGGGATACCGACCTGCTTTCCGGCTACGCCCACGAATTCGTTCCGAACCTCGCTCCCGCGCCCGACGTCACCCGTTTCTCCGGCCTGAAAAACCCGGGCCTGCGCCGCGCCCTCGCCGCCTTCGCGCCCGACGCCCTCCTGCTCTTCGGCTACGCCTACCGCCCCCACCTGGACCTCCTCCTCCGCCCGCCGGCGCCGATCCTCTTCCGCGGCGACTCCCACCTCCTCGGACAGGCCGCGCTTCCCGCGCCCCATTCCCTCCGTGCCATCGGTCATTGGTCATTGGCCACCGGTCATTCCGCCGCCCGGCGGCTCGCGCTCCGCCTCCTGTTTTCCCGCCCGGCCGCCTTCCTCCCCGTCGGCCGGGCCAACGCCGCCTACTTCCGCCACTACGGCGTGCCGGAGCGAAAACTCTTCCTGGCGCCCCACTGCGTGGACGCAGCCCATTTTCAATCCACGCCCGGGCGGCGCGCCTCCGCCGCGGCCGAACGCGCCGCCCTCGGCATCCCGGCGGAGGCTCCCGTCGCCCTCTTCGCCGGCAAGCTAACCGCCAAGAAGCGCCCCGACCTGCTTCTCGCCGCCTTCCTCCGCGCGGCCGTACCCGGCGCCCACCTCGTCCTCGCCGGCGATGGCGAGATGCTGCCCTCCCTCCGCGCCGCCGCCGCCGGCCGGCCCGGCGTCCACTTCCTGCCCTTCGCCAACCAGTCCGCCATGCCGGCGCGCTACCTGCTGGGCGACGTCTTCGTGCTCCCTTCGCAGGGCCGCCACGAGACCTGGGGCCTCGCCGTCAACGAGGCCATGCACCTCGCCCGTCCCTGCATCGTCAGCGACGAGGTCGGCTGCCATCCCGACCTCGTTTTCCCCGGCGAGACCGGCTGGGGCTTCCCCGCCGGCGACGAAGCCGCGCTCGCCTCCGCCCTGCACCAAGCCCTTTCCCTTCCGCCCGAAAAACTCGCCGCGCTCGGCCGTTCCGCCGCCCAACGCGTATCCGCTTTCAACTACACCGCCGCCTCCGCCGGCCTCCTGCGCGCCCTCGCCTCCGCGCTTCCTTCGCCATGAAAATCACCCTCGTCCACGGTTTTTTTCTCCCCATCCCGCCGGCCGCCGGCGGCGCCATGGAGAAGATCTGGTGGCGCCTCGCCCGCGAATTCGCCGATCGGGGCCACGAGGTCGTCTCCATCTCCCGCCGCTGGCGCGACTGGCCGCACGACGAGACCCGTGACGGCGTGCGTTTCCTCCGCCTCCCGGGCCGCGACCACTCCCGCCGCCTCCCGGTCAATCTCGTCCAGGACTTCCTCTGGAGTCTCCGCGTCCTCCGCGCCCTCCGGCGCCTGCCGCCCGCCGACATCCTCGTCAGTAACAATGTCGCCCTTCCCGCCCTCGCGCCGGTTTTCGCCCCCCGTGCCGGCCGCCTCGTCGCCAACCTCAACCGCTACCCCAAAGGCCAGCTCCGCACCTGGCGCCGCATCGCCCGCCTTCAGGCCGCCTCCCCCGCCATCGCCGAGGCCGTGCGCCGGCAGGCGCCGCGGCTCATGCCGCTGGTGCGCGTGACCCCAAATCCGGTCGACCTCGCCCTCTTCTCCGGGTCCGCCGCCCCGCGCGATCCCGCCGCCCCGGTCGTCCTGGGCTTCACCGGCCGGCTCCACCCCGAGAAAGGCCTCGAGCTCCTCGCCGCCGCCGCCCGCCGCCTCGCCGCCCTGCCCGGCCTGCCGCCCTGGCGCATCGTGGTGCGCGGCCCGGTAGACATCCCTCGCGGCGGCGCCGGGGAGGAGTTCGCCAAGCGCCTGCTCGTGCTCGCCGGCCCTCTCGTCGCCACCGGCCGCTGGCGGCACGAACCGCCCGAGTTCGACGCCGCCCGGCTCGCCCAGACCTACCGCGACTACGACGTGTTTCTCTACCCCACCCAGGCCGAACGCGGCGAGGCCCTCCCCGTGGCCGTGCTCGAGGCCATGGCCGCCGGCCTTCCCGTCGTCGCCACCGGCCTCGCCTGCTTCGAGGGCTACGTGGTGCCCGGCCGCACCGGCGTGACCGTCCCGCTCGACGCCTCCGCGGAGGCCTGGGCCGAGGCCATCGCCGGGCTCCTCCGCGATCCCGCGCTTCGCGCCCGCCTGGCCGTCAACGCCCGCGCCACCGTCGCCCCTCTCGACTTTTCGGCCCAGGCCGACGCCATGCTCGCGGACTTCGCCAGCCTGCTGGAAAAGGGCGCGAGGCAGCCGTGAACCTAGGCTTGGGCGTGGGTCCGGGTCCGGAAAACCCGTTTTCACGAGCCCTTGTGCTTACGCTCGATCCTACGGGAGGCCGGAGAGTACGTCTTGTCACCTCCGCAGCGCTCCCGCCATCAGCCGAATTGACAAGCCCCGCCCTGGCCGGCTCGACTCGCCGGCGTGAATCTCTTCCGCAGTCTGTTCACGCTCGCGCTGCTAGCCATGTTGCTGGTCGCGGGGCAGCACTGCGCGCTGGAGGCCGCCGGCCTGCTGGGGGAGTTCAACGGCTGCGAGCATGCCGCCTGTTGCGCGGGCGAGGGCAAAAATCCCCACGAACGTTGCAATCTGGCCGAGGATGGATCGATCGCGGCCAGCGTTTCCTCAGTAAAGGTCCCCAGCCCCCAGCTTTTGGACGACCTGTTTGTCCTCTGCCTGGTGACGCTCGATCCCATTGCGGTTTCCGAACCGCCCTCGTCCGTCGTCGAGGCGATCGAAGGGCCCCGGGAGTGGGTGCCCGCCTGGAGTTTCGAACGACGGTCAGCGCAAACGCCCCGCGCGCCCTCCCTGAGCTTCGCCTGACCGGTCCCTGCGCGGACTGATTGTCGGGCTCCTGCGTATCCTGCGCCGGCACCCTGTGTCTTGGCGCCGCCGTGTGCCTGCGCGCACGTGTTTGCCTCCCTTCACGCCTCGGAACGCTCCATGAAATCACTTTCCCGCCATCTGACTTTTTACTGCTCGGCCGGACTGCTCCTGTTCGCTCTCCGCGTCCAGGCGCAATCCGTCCCGGGCCCTTCCCTGGATCTGGCCGGCGCCCTGCTACGCGCCGCCGAAACCAACCCGACGCTCGCCGCGCAACGCTTCGACGAGCGCGCGGCCGAGGCGCGGATCGAACAGGCCGGCCAGGGGCCCAATCCCACGTTGGACCTCTCCTTGGAAAACTTCCTGGGCACCGACGCTCTCCGGGGAAGCCGGGGCCTCGAAGCCACCCTTCAGGCCAGCCAGACCTTGGAACGCGCCGGAAAACGCGCGAAGCGCGTCGCGCTCGCGAGCCGCGAACGCGACGTCGCCGCCCGCGACTACGAGGTGCAGCGCGCGGAGGTTCTCGCCCAGGCGGGCCTCGCCTTCGCGGAAACGGTCGCGGCGCAACAAAGGCTGGTTCTGGCCGAGGAGCCTTTGCGGCTGGCCCGGGAAACCCTGGCGGCGATCGATGCCCGGGTGCGGGCGGGCGCCGCCTCCACCATCGAGGCCGCACGGGCCCGCGCGGCGGTGGCCACGGCGCGCGGCGAGGTAGTGCGGGCCCAGGCCGGCCTGGCGGCGGCCCGCGCCGCGCTGGCCGCCACCTGGGGCGGAACCGGAACCGAGTTTGGAGAAATCGCCGGCCATATCCGCCTTCCCGAAATGCCTCCCGGCGAGGCTGCCTTCCTCGCCGGGCTCGAAACGCATCCGCGCCTGGGGCGCCAACGGGCCGTGATCGAGAGTCTCCGGGCCTCGCTCCGGCTCGAGCAATCGCACCGAAAGGAGGATATCTCGGTCGGCGGCGGCGTGCGTTTCCTGCGGGAAGGCAGCGATGCCGCGCTGGTCGCCAGCGTCTCGATTCCGCTGCCGTTTCGAAATCGAAACGAAGGCAAGGTCCGCGCCGCCCGCGAAACGCTCTCGGGAGCCGAGCAGACCTTGCGCGCCCTCGAGGTCGAGCTGCGCGCCGCGGTGGGCGCGGCGTGGCAGGAACTGAACGCCGCCCATCTGGCCGCGCTCAATCTTCGCCGCGAAATCCTCCCGGCCAACGAGGAGGCCTTCGCGACCGTCCGCCGCGCCTACGAAGGCGGCGAGCTCCCCCTGATCGATGTCTTCGACGCCCAGCGCGCCCTCACGACGGTCCGGCGCGAGATCCTGGACGCCGAATCGGCCTACGCCCTCGCCCTCGCCCGCCTCGAGGGGCTTACCGCCTCCCGTTTTCCCGCCACCGCCGCCTTGTTTTCGTCCGAATGAAAGCCCTCGTCTTTGCCACCATCCTCTCACTCGCCCTGGCTCCCGTCCCCCTCCTTGGGCAGGGCAATTCACGCCTGGCCAACACGGTGATTCTCGACGAAACCGGCGTGAAAAACCTCCGGATCCAGACCGTCCTGGTCGAGCCGGGCGATTTCGAGGAAACTATTTTCGCCCTGGGCCGGATCGAGGCCAGACCGGGCCACGTGGCCGCGGTCGCCAGCCGGATCCCCGGACGCGTCGTCGCCCTGTCCGCGCTTCCGGGCGAGACCGTGGAGGCCGACGCCGAAGTGCTGAAAGTGGAAAGCCGGCAGCCCGGCCAGCCCGCCCCGGTCGTCGCGCTGACCACGCCGATCGGCGGAACCGTCACCCGGCTCGAAGCGCGGCTCGGAGATCCCGTCGAACCGGACCGCGCGCTCATGGAAATCGCCGATCTCCGCGAGGTCTTCGCCATCGCGCGGGTGCCGGAGCATGTCGCCGGCCGGATCGCGCCGGAAGCGGAGGCGCACATCCGCATCTCGGCCCTCCCGGACAAGGCCTTCATCGGCCGGCTCCTGCGCTTCGGCACCTCGGCCGACGAAACCGGGGGCACGCTCGATGCCATCTTCGCCCTCAAAAACGAGGATGGGCTCATCCGCCCGGGTATGCGTTCGGAGTTCTTGATCGTGGTGGAGAAACGCACGGACGTCGTGAGCGTTCCCCGCAGCGCCCTGCAAGGAGACGCCTCGGCGCGTTTCGTCTACGTCAAGGACTTCGACCTCGCCAACGCCTTCGTGAAGACCCCCGTGGTCGTCGGGCAGATCAACGAGCGCCAGGTCGAGATCCTCAGCGGCCTGCTGCCCTCCGACGAGGTGGTCACCCAGGGCGCCTATTCGCTCGCCTTCGCCGGCGGAGGCTCGATCTCGCTCAAGGCCGCGCTCGATGCGGCCCATGGCCACGAGCACAACGAAGACGGCTCCGAGATGACGCCCGAGCAGCGCCGCAAGGCCGCGGAGGCGAAAGCGGCCGGGTCCGGCGCGCCGGTCCAGACAAAACAGAACCCGTTCTGGATGATCGTGAGCGGCGTGATGTTCGTGCTGCTGCTGGCGGTTTCGTTTCGGAAAAAACCCGCCGCGGCGACCGAAGCGCCGGCCGCCGCTTCCTCGACTCCGGAGAAAGGAGCCTAAGCCGCCATGCTCAATCGAATGATTCAATGGTCGCTCGCCAACCGGGCGGTCATCCTGGGAATCGCCCTGCTCATGCTCACGCTGGGCCTGCGTTCGGGGCTGAAGCTGCCGGTCGAGGTCCTGCCCGACCTGACCAAGCCCACCGTCGTTATCCTCACCGAGGCGCCGGGACTGGCGCCCGAGGAGGTCGAGGTCCGCGTCACCGAGCCGCTCGAAAGCGCCCTCCTGGGCGTTGCCGGGCTGACGCGGCTGCGCTCCAACTCCGACGTCGCGCTCTCGCTCCTCTACGCCGAGTTCGACTGGGACACCGACATTCACCAGGCCCGCGTGATGGTGCAGGAACGCCTCCAGTCGGCGCGCGAGGCGCTGCCGGAAGGCGTGCAACCCTTCATGACCCCGGTCGCATCTCTCATGGGCGAGATTCTCCTCGTGGGCGTCCGCTCGACAGTGAAGGAAGGCGAGCCCGGTTATCTGCCGCCGCGCGAGGTGCGCAGCATCGCCGACTGGACGATCAAACGCCGCCTGCAAAGCATCCCCGGCATAGCCGAGATCCTGAATATGGGCGGCGGCATCAAGCGCATCGAGGTGCGGCCCGATCCCTACCGGATGCAGGCGCACGCAGTGAGTTTCGCCGAGCTCGAGGAAGCCGTCCGGGAAGCCGCCAACACCACCACGGGCGGGTTCCTGGATACCGGGCCCGCCGAGATCATGGTACGCAATCTCGCGATGACGACCGATCTCGCCGAGATCGCCCGGACCGCGATCAAGCAGGTCAACGGCCGCCCCGTGACCCTCGGCGACGTCGCATCCGTGGCCTGGGGCATCGAGCCGATGCGCGGCGACGCGTCGGTGAGCGTCGCCCCCGAAAAGACGCCCACCTACGGCGTCATCATGTCGATCACCAAATCGCCGGGCTTCGACACCCGCGCGCTCACCGAAAAAATTCAGGAGGCGCTGGCCGGACTCGAGCCGGCGCTTCCCGCCGGGGTGGAGACTACGCTGCTGTTCCAGCAGAAGGACTTCATCGACCATGCCATCGGAAATCTGAAGGAGGCCATCCGCGACGGCGCCCTCATGGTGACGATCGTGCTGTTTCTCTTCCTCCTGAACTTCCGCACGACCTTCATCACGCTCATGGCGATGCCGATGAGCTTCGCGATCACGTTGCTGACCTTCCAGGGGCTCGGCATCTCGGTTAATTCGATGACGCTGGGCGGCCTCGCCGTGGCCATCGGCATGGTGGTGGACGACGCCATCGTGGACGTGGAGAACGTCTTTCGCCGCCTGCGCGAGAACGCCTCCCTGGCCCAGCCGAAGCCCCGCCTCCGGGTGATCGGCCTCGCCTCCGCCGAGGTGCGCAACTCGATCCTCTACGCCACGGTGCTCATCATCCTCGTGTTCCTGCCGCTGCTCGGCCTGAGCGGGGTCGAGGGCAGGCTTTTCGCCCCCATCGCGGTCGCGACGATCGTCAGCATGGTCGCCTCCTTCGTGGTCTCGCTGACGCTGATCCCGGTGCTGTGCTCCCTGCTGCTCAGGCCCCGGGCCGGCCACGGGCACAAGGACGGCGTCCTCGTCCGGGGAATGAAACGCGCGCTCCGCGCCACGGCGCTGCGCCTCGCGCTGGATTTCCCGGCTCCGGTCCTGGGCCTCGTCGCGGTCGGCGTGATCGCCGCGCTGGCGCTCTACCCTAAGATGGGAAAGGACTTTCTTCCCGCCTTCCGCGAGGAAACCGCCCTCATCGCCGTCACCTCCGCGCCGGGCACGTCGCTCGAGGAAATGAACAAGATCTCCGACGTGCTGGAGCAGCAGATCCTCTCCGTGCCGGAGGTGCGCAAGGTCGGCCGCCGCCTCGGCCGCGCCGAGCGGGGCGACCACGTGGTGCCGGTCTCGACGGTGGAGTTCGACGTCGATTTCCGCAGCGACAACCACGCCGGGAGGGAGGGGCCCGCACGCAGCCGCCAGGAAATCTTCGACGAGCTCCGGGCCCGCCTGAAAACGGTCCCGGGCGTCTTCGCCGCGATCGGCGGCCCTCTCGCCGACCGCATCGGGCACATGCTCAGCGGTGTGTCCGCGCCGGTGGCGATCAAGGTCTTCGGCCCCGATCTCGACACCTTGCGGCGGATCGGCACCGAGGTGCAAACGGTGGCGAAGGCCATCCCCGGTTTCGAGGACGCGAAACTCGACCAGCAGTCGGCGATCCCGCAGCTCCGCATCGAGGCCGACCGCACCCGCGCGATGGCCTACGGCGTCACGCCCGGCGCGCTCAACGACCAGCTCGGCGCGCTGGTCGGCGGCAAGGAGGTCGCCGAGTTGCGCGAAGGCCAGCGCGCGGTGAGCCTGGTCCTCCGCCTGCCGCCCGAATGGCGCGATTCGCCGGAAAAGATCGCCAGCCTCCCGGTCGAGACCGGCGACGGGCGCCGGATTCCGCTGTCGCTGGTCGCCGACATGCGCGAGGCCCGGGGGCCGAACGTCATCTTCCGCGAGAACAGCCAGCGGCGTTTTACCATCGCGATCAAGCCGACCGTCCGCGACGTGGGCGCGCTGGTGACGAAGCTTCAGGACGAGGTGCGCGCCCGGGTGAAGCTGCCCGAGGGCTATTTCGTCACCTACGAAGGCGAGTTCCAGGCGCAGCGGGACGCGACGCTCCGCATCGCGCTCTTCAGCAGCGTCGTTTTCGTGGTCATCGTCTTCCTGCTCTACAGCTACTTCCAGAGCCTCTCGCTGGCCCTGCAGGTGATGCTCAACATCCCTCTGGCGCTGGTCGGCGGCCTGGTCTTCACCTGGCTGAAAATCGACAACATCAGCATCGCCACGCTGGTCGGTTTCATCGCGGTGGGCGGCGTCGCGGCGCGAAACGGGATCATGATGATCTCGCATTACCTCCACCTCATGAATCACGAGGGCGAGGGCTTCACCCGCGAAATGGTCATCCGTGGCACGCTGGAGCGCATGGTGCCGGTGCTGATGACCGCGCTCTCAGCCGGCATCGCGCTCATTCCGCTCGTCCTCGCCGCGGACCAGCCCGGCAAGGAAATCCTCCACCCGGTGGCAGTGGTGATCGTGGGCGGGCTGATTTCCTCGACCCTCCTCGATTTCCTCATCACGCCGCTGATCTTCTTCCACTTCGCCCGCAAGGCCGCCGAGCAGGCGATCGAGCGCGAGGCCTCCGCCGCTCAATGAACCTTTCCGGAGCGCCGCGCGGACCGGTGCGGCACTCCGGAACAAGGTCCGTCCGGTCCGCATCCATCCCCCTGTCATCGATCGATCCCATGAAACTCAAACACCTCCTCCTAGCCGCATTCGCCGCCACCCTCGCCCTGAGCCTCCCGGCCTCGGCCGCCGAAAAGAAAGCCGACAAAGACCACGCCCACGAGACGATCGGAAAGATCAAGGCTCCCAACGGGGGGCGGTTGATCACCGCCGTCGAGCCGCACGCGGAGTTCCTCCTCACCGCGGACCGCAAGGTGCAGATCGCCTTCCTCGACGACGCGGGCAAGATCGTCCCCCCCGCCGACCAGGTCGTGACGGTCATCACCGGCGAACGCTCCTCCCCGACCAAACTGTCCTTCACGAAATCCGGCAACGTGCTGATTTCCGACGGCACCATCCCCGCCGGCGAAGGTTTCGCGACCGTCGTGCAGATCAAGACGAGCCCCGAGGCGAAGACCGTGACGACGAAGTTCAACCTCCTGCTCTCCACCTGCTCCGGCTGCAAGCTGCAGGAATACGCCTGCACCTGCGGGCACTGAGCCCGGGGGAAGAGCCGGCGCGGGGTTCCGATCCCGGATCACCGGCGCTCCGCTACGTTATCGATCGGTGATCGTATGCCACCAATGCCGCCAAGGTCATGGCGTAATATGTCAAGCCTAAATGCGCCACGATCGGGCGCATGTCATTGGTCCCGCTTCTCGCCGATCGGCTGCGCCAACTCCGGGTGCGGCACGGGCTTACCCAGGAGGAGACCGCGGAACTGGTCGGCATAAGCATGCGTTTCTACCAGCTGCTCGAATCCGGCCGCAAAAAACAGGTCTGGCTGGAGACGGTGGAACGCCTGGCCGCGCCTTTCGGGCTCGAAGTCTGGCAATTGCTGGGCCCCGCGCTCCCTGCCGACACTTGCCTGCAGTCCGCCGTGGCCGAAAGCACCATTCACCACCGGCGGCGCCGTCGCCGCGGCCCCTACCAGAAGGGGATCACGCCGCCAAAGGCGGAAATCCCAAACCCCAAGCGGCCAAATTCCAAAAAATAGAAAATACTGAGATGCCGTAACCGCTTGGGCGAGGCGCGACGCCAGCCGGTTCGGACACTCGAAGGTCCGGAATCTAAATCAGGGATTTCGCGCGTCAGCCCGCATCTCCGCGGGCAAGGCAATCGTCCAGCGCCGCCGTAAGCGCCGCCTCGTCCAAGCCGACGCCGATCAACACGATTTCCTGGCGCCGGTCGCCGTGCGGCTCCGCCCACTGGGCCACGACGGAGGCGGGGCGGTCCTCCCGCCTCGCCCGCCCCGCGGCGATGCGGGCCGCCCACCACACGCTCAGCGTTTCCCAGCGCACGAGCCCGCCGGCCAGCGATACGAAGCCCATCTCGTCCGGCGAACGCGTCGTCCAGAAAAAGCCCTTCGCCCGCAGCACGCCCGGCAGCCCCTCCGCAAACACCCGGTGCAACCGCTCCGCGTCGAAAGGCGCGCGGGCCTGGTAGACGAGGCTGGCGATGCCGTATCGCTTTTCATGATACGGCCGCGCCGGCGCCCCCGGCCGCAGAACCGCGCCTCCGTTGGAATCCGTCCGGTTGGGACCGGGGACTTTCGCCGCCTCGTTGAGGCGGCGGATCCACTGCGCCGCCCCGAGCGTCGCCGCCGGGTCGAAACGCGTCCGGCCGGTGAAAAACTCCGCCGCCACCTGGCCGTGTTCCGTCTTCACGAGTTCCGCCCGCGGGTTCAGCCCCGCCACCAGCGCTTCCGCCCGAGCGATTTCCCCGCCCGCCTCGGCCGCCCGGTCGCACTGGTTCAGCACCACGACGTCCGCACACTCCACCTGCTCCAGCATCAGCTCAAACACCGGCCGCTCCCCGCTCCCCGTCACGCGCCGCGTGAACCCGCCGGGATTTGGCCCCTGGGGATCCGGAGTTTCCGCCTTCGCCGCTTCCGCCGCGAAGGCGGCCACATCCATCACCGTGACCAGCGCCGCCAGCCGCGCATGGTCGGAAAGCGTTTTCCCGAAAGGATTCTTCCGGGTGAACAAGGCCGCCACGCCACGCGGGTCAGCCACCCCGCTCGTTTCCACCCAGATATGCTCGTAACGGCCGGTCAGCGCCAGCCGCGCGATCGCCTCCCCCAGATCGTCCGCGCCCGAACAGCACACGCAGCCATTGCCCAGTTCCACCACCTCGGCCGCCCCTTCCGCGCCGAGCGCCGCCCGGGCCGCGTTCTCGCCCCCTATCACTGCACCGTCGATGTTCACCGCGGCCACGTCGTTGACCACCGCCGCCCACCTGGCCGGCCCGCCGCCCGTCCCCGCGGTGCCCGCCTGCGCGAGCAGGTGCCGCAGCAGAGTTGTCTTCCCCGCCCCCAGAAAACCGCAAAAAACGGTCACCGGAGCGGGTACCGGAGCCTGGCTCACCGGGGAGTTTTTTTGCGTATCCATCATGCCCCTCGTTTGAAGCGCTCTCCTCTGAACGAGCAATCGTCAGGCGCTTTCCTACCGAACTTTTTACTAGGCCCATTTAAACCTAGCCTGTCTGCATAGTAGAATCTCCCTAGGGGCACTCGTAAAAGGTCCGTGATGAAATCACATCCGCACCGTCCTTCCGCCCTCGGGCGCCTTCGGTCGGATCCGCTGCGCGCGGGTCTTCGCTCCCTTGTCCTGCTCGCCCCGCTCGCCTTCGCAGCCCTCGCCCCGGCCCAGACCACGATCGACATCGACGGCGTCACCCGCGTGTCCAACGGCGTCGGCGGCTACACCTACTCCACCTGGAAACCCGTCCTCGGCTTCACCGGCAGCGCCTTCACCAGCTCCGAAGGCTGGCTGATGGACCCGATCTACGATCAGCAGACCGGCCAGGGCGACTCCGACTTCGTCTCCTCCACCTCCGACAATAACCCGGGCTTTTTCATCCAGCCCGGGCAGATCAACGGGGTGGATAGCCTCGCGTTCCGCATCATGCTGAACGAATACAAGACGACCGGCAACATCGTGAACATCCGCTTCGGTCTGGATGTCGATGCCAACGGTACCGCGGACATCTTTCTCGGGCTCAGCCAGCAGAGCAACCAATACGGCCTCGTCTTTCAGGCCCCCGGCACCGGCGCCAACGACGGCCCCAGCACCACCACCCTGGGCAACGCCTTCTATCCCACGACCCACGTGGGCACGCTGAACTCCACCGGCAACGCCCTGCTCGTCGACGCGAACAACTTCAGCAACATCGCCATCGGCGACGGCGTGAACAAGGACAGCCAGGGTGGCCAGGGCACCGTCCTGCCCGACAACCGCGCCACATACTACCCGGGCTGGGTCACCCAGCAGGAGGCCAGCGCGAGCAAGATCAGCCTGGATGCCATGATCAGCTACGCCTTCCCGCTGGCCGACATCAACTACGCCCTGGCCCAGGTCGGCAGCACCGCCCAGGTCACCTCCACCTCCTTCATGCGCTGGATCGCTGTCACGGCCACGCAGAACAATGCCATCAACCAGGACGCCTATGGCACGGACAAGAACGGCTTCAGCGGCACCTACACCTCCTTCCTGCCCCTGATGAACATGTACGGCCAGCCGGTGCCCGAGCCCTCCGACTACGGCTTCCTCCTCGGCATGGGTCTCACCGGGGCCTGTCTCTGCCGCCGCCCCCGCCGTACCGCCGTCGCGTCCGCCCGGGCCCTGGCCGCCTGATCGCTCTGCCGGCCGGCGGCCCTGCGCCGGGGAACCCGGACGACCGCTCGGTGTCCCTCGCCGCATCCTCATGCTCGACTGGTTTCGCCTCTGGCTGGAGTTTTTCCGGCTGAATCTCCAGAAGGCCCGCCATCGTCGCCGCCTCCGCCGCACCCGTCACGCCCTCGGCACCCTTCCCCTGGCCGCCGCCGGCCCCGCCCCCTGCCAGTCCGCCTCCGATTCCGGCCGGGCCGGCGTCACCCGCTGCGAGGCCTGCCACCGCCTCGACCGCTCCTCGCGTTATCGCTTCGTCTGCCCCGACCTTCGCGTCGTCGACGGGGAGTCACGCTGCGCCGTCGATGCCTCCGCCGTCCGTCCCCGCTGGGGCCGGGCGGCCGCCGCGCTCGTCCTTCCCCCCCTGACCCTCGTCCTTCTGCTCGCCCTCGGCGCCTGGGGCCTGCTGTTCCACCAAGGCCTCCGCGAGTTCAGCCTGCTCGACGTGCTGCTGCCCACCCGCTGGGAAACCATCACCGCCCGCCGCCGCGCCCATTTTCAAACCCTGGCCCTGCGTTCCCTCGCCTCGGACGACCCCTCCGCCGTCTCCATCGCCCTTTTCACCGCCGCGCAAACCGGCGGGGGCACGCCGGCGGAAAACCGCACCCTCGCCCGGCTCGCCACCCTGGGCGGTTATCACAGCCTCGCCGACGACCTCCATGCCGCCACTCGCGCCGCGCACCCGGATGAGGCCGCGGCGGACGCCCTCGCCTGGCACGACGATCTCCTCCTCGCCGATCGTCCCGCCCGCCTTGCCGCGCTCGCCCTCGAGCAACTCGCGCTGCCCTCCGCACCCCGGGACTTCTGGCTGCACGCCTTCTTCGAAAGCATCTGCCAGCCGGGAGTCGCCGCTCCGCTGCTCGCCGACCCCATCCGCCCCTTTCCCCATCCCGGCCTGCGCCACGCGCTCGCCGCCCGCGAGGCCCTGGACCGGCACGATCCCGCCGCCGCGCGCGATCCGTTGCTCGCGCTCGCGGGTCTGCCGCCGGGGCCCGCGGTGCGCCGCTTTCTCGCCTTTTCCTGGCTCGACGCCGGCGACCCCGACCGCGCCCTCGCCGCCGTCTTCGATTCCACCCACCCCGCGCCCGAGGGCGAACCCACCCTCCTCGCCTACGCGATCGCCCAGCGGACCGGCCGGCCGGCCGTCGCCCGCGAGGCGCTCCGCCCGCTCCTTGTCCGTGAGGAACAGCGCTCCGCCGTCCTCGGTGCCCTCGTCCTCGATCCCGATCCCGAACTCATCGTCGAGCAGCAGGCCGCCCTGCCCGAGGCCGCCCGCCGGGAACCGCGGATCCTTGCCGCCCTCTGGCTGGCCGCCCGCCGCGTCGGCCTGCCTGAATCAGCCACGACCCTCGCCGCCGAGCTCGCGCGGCTTGGCCACCCAATTCCCCAAGAGCTTGCCGCCGCCGATTTCGCGATCCCCGACCGCCGGGCCCTCGGCCTCGCCGCCGCCCTACTCCCCCTCGACCGCGATAGCCTTTATGCCCTCAGGGCGCCGGCCGGAGCCGGCGCCCAGCGCGACCCGAAGCCCTGAAAGCCGCCGGAAAGCGAACAGCGGGTGTGACAGCTACCGGAGTTGGCTCCATCGCTTTGTTAGGCTCAGGTTTCATTTCTTATATTCTCTTGGATAAGACGATACTACCCTGGGAATGAATAGGTGACGAATCATCCAACTCAAATCCAAGCTTTCGATAAAACTGTATGGCCCTTGCATTCGCAACCATGACCTCTGCCAAAATCACCTCGAATCCATTTTCGCGAGCACATCTAAATATAAAATCAACAAGATCGTTGGCAATCCCGCTGCCCCTTTGAATCGGTGAAATCCAAACCTGAATCAGCTCCCCTTGATTTGGCGCAACCTCATTACGATAAAGAGCCGCAAGGCCAACAGGCTCCCCATTCATAAACGCGAAAAAGGTAAAGCGTGATGCCCCCTCTGCGGACGCATCCGCTTGGTCCGCCCAGCTCTCCTGGGACCGCTTAACGGCCGATTCAAAGGTGGTTGAAAACGCGTCTGGAGCATCCGCAAGAGCAGCAAGGCGCATCTCCCTATAGAGCCTCCACTCCCCTTTGGATATTCGTCTTATTTTCTTCATTTTGCCTAACGTCAAAGATGAGCCACGACCATAGCTGGCGTGACTCCTGCGCAGCAGGAGGCATGACAGCTATGGTCGTTGTGCTCCATCGGCTCCGTAAGTTTTATTTCTGAATTCTCAGAGGTTCTTTATTCTGCCGATTGTATACCCCGTCGAAAAAGAAATCGAAATAATAATCAATCTCCGATGCTCCGACGATCGTTTCGGCAGGTATGGTCATGACCGCCTTCATTCTTTTTTCGTCCGCGCTAACTACCTTGGCATGAACCGTCTGGAAGTCGGTTTTTGAAATGTCACGATAGTGGCACTTTATACCCGTATATCGACGGTCAAGCTTGCCTGAGCCTGCGCCCCAAGCTGAAAGTTCGAATACGAGCTCAATAGGGGCTCCGGACTTTATGTGTTCTGGTGGCACATGAACACTGCCGCCCCCACCGGCGCAGCCATATAGAAAAAGGGAGAGGATGAGAGGAAGTATTTTTTTCATTTTGCCGAACGCCCAAGATGAGCGAGACGGATGCTTGGCGCGGAGCGTGCGCTAGCACGATCCGTGACAAGTATCCGGCTTCGCTCCATCGCATTGTTAGGCTCAGTTTTCATTTTTTGATTATGACGGGAATCCCGGAAGCCTCATACTGCTTCTTCATATTCTGGATTAGCGTATGATTGGCTTTAGGGTCAGCGAATCCCGACCTCGGCATGAGCTGAATCGCATATCCATTATCTTTCTTTTGCTCGAATCCATGAAACCTCAACGCAACGAGATGGTGAGTCGGAATGTCATCATAAGCCAAAGCTTCGACTCGCTTAGTCGGCGTGCCTTCGTTCGAAAACTTATTGATGAGACCAAGCTCAAGCAGCACCGACTTGGCAACCGCGTCGTCGTCTAGCAGGAGACGTGACAGATGTGGTCGTTGGCTCTAGCGCCTTGTTAGCCCGATTTTTCATTCCCGGTGAGAAGGTCGATGGCAGGCTCAAGCGATTCGGTAGCGGAAACTGAGACAAAATCTTCGGACAAACCGTGAGGCAGAGCACCGCCGAGAATAAAGTCGCGATCAAACTCAGCCGACAAAAACTGGAAGAACAGGAGAAGGTCCTTCTTCTCGGCGTCCGTCAGCGACTCGAACTCAAAGTTCACACCGAGATCCCAGTCGGGTAAGTCGGTCGAAACTTCTTCTGCACGCTGGTCGACCACCCGCACGCGACCTCGATACGGCTCGACAAACGCTTCGATGCGCGAGCGCACTTCGGCCGCGATGTCGTCGAGATCATTGCCGTCCGCGTAAATGTAGAACGTCGAGATCACTTCTTTTGGCTAACGTCAAAGATGAGCCACGCCTACAGCCGGCGCGACTCCTGCGCAGCAGGAGGCGTGACGGATGTAGGCGTTGGCTCTAGCGCCTTGTTAGGCCGTTTTCGTCTCATGGATGAATAGACCGGCCGAAACGTCGTCCTCGTGAATTTCGAATCCCATAATTTTCTGCTTCTTCCCTTTCGGGAACGACAACACCTTCACAAAAATCCATTCTGGATGCTCCTTATCGCCGGCCAGAACTTCGAGGACAGTGTCCTTCGGAAAATGACCTACGGCCCAATCGCCATTAATGAGAGGAAAATTCTCTTTCGACCGAAGGCGATCGCCAGCTGCAATTCCACACCGATACTTCGTGGTGAAGAAATGCTCTGCTGGAATGTTCAGCGGGACAATCCCGTCCGGATTACCCTCATGCAGAAAGCGGTCTTTCACACGCTTGGCAGCTTCCCAATCTTCAGCCGAAAAACGTAGAAGCAGCCAGATATATGCTGAACTGCTTCGGAACTGTGCCGCCATCATTCATAATTCTGCCTAACGTCCAAGATGAGCCACGGAGGTAAATGGCGCAGGTCCTGCGTTAGCAGGAACTGTGACATTTACCGGAGTTGGCTCCATCGCATCGTTAGGCTCCGTTTTCATTCTTCTGAATTTGGAGCGGCATCGAAAATGGCTGGAGGAGCCCCGGCGGCCAGCTCTCGGAGTATCTCTTCAGGGGTCGCCAAAAATGCCTATCGTGGGTGAGCGGGAACGGATCCTCAATGTGCATCTGCTCAACGGGAATTCGATAGGTCTTGGATCCGACCGTGTAACTATGACGAATATAGTGAAAGCCGTCTCTGGTGCCCATGTAATCAAGCCAGTTTACGGTCTCATGCACATGCTTCGCCACTTGTGCATCGAGCTGTGGCGACGAAATCGTCCGCGTAACACAGCCGACAAAGGGGACGCAGGCTAAGATGATGACAGGAAGACGGGCCATGTTTTCTGCCTAACGCCCAAGATGAGCCACGGAGGTAAGTGGCGCGACTTCCTGCGCAGCAGGAATCGTGACACTTACCGGAGTTGGCTCCATCGCTTTGTTAGGCTCCGGTTTCATTCTGGTCTGGGCGCTTCTGATTGAAGGCACGCTGCCGCAAAATGAAGGGCGAGCTGGAAAAGTGCCTCCTTTTGCTCCTCGGGCAATCCTACTCGGACGTGATCATAAATTAAGACGCTGGGGCCTGATCCAAGCGAACACACGGCAGCTAGCGCTTCAGCAGACGGTGAATGTCCCATTGCTGCGCACTGCCGTCGCCACAACTCAGTGAACCAGCTCACCGTCGCATCATCTTGGGATTTGCTACGGCCGGTGAGAACTGCCAGATCGAATTGAACTTCTCCGTGGGCCGAAAACTGGCCCATCGGGCCTGCCAACTTAACGTCGAAATGCGATAGCGTCGATCCCATGTTATGGTGGAACACCGGTCCTCGGGCAGCGAGAATACCAGCGCACACCCCAAGCCACCGGGGCGAAAGGGAGGCAGGCGGGAACGTGCCGCCTTCGGGCGCTTCGCCATCGGGGTAGAAAATCGAAACGAGAAGAGGATCGGTCATCTTCTGCCTAACGTCAAAGATCAGCCACACGTGTGCTTGGCGCGGGGCGTGCGTCAGCACGAACCGTGACAAGCATACGTGTTGGCTGTAGCGCCTGGTTAGGCTCTTTCACTTTTGGGTTTCCTCCGCTTCTTCAGCGTCGATATTGCAGCTTCTGCGCTTGGTAATGGC
Source organism: uncultured Akkermansia sp. (assembly GCA_966250295.1). Taxonomy (GTDB): domain Bacteria; phylum Verrucomicrobiota; class Verrucomicrobiia; order Opitutales; family Opitutaceae; genus IMCC26134_A. Next base: position 41,714 of record CBINGR010000010.1, read on the forward strand.
CGACTCGTATCGACCGTGTGCCAACCGCCGCAATTCGGATCCGGACAGCCACACACGATTAACTCGGTATGGAATCCTTTCGTCTTCTCGCGATTCTGAAGAGAATTCACCTTGTCCTGACTTCTTTTTAAGTCAGCGATTTCGCCGGAGGTGAGATATTTCCCAGACATACAGGATGTGGGTATTCTTTTGCCTAACGTTGTGTAGCTTTAAAAAAGTTGGCTTTCACCGGGTTTGGCCGGCCAAAACCGTAGATTGGTTGACTTTTTGGGGAGACTCTTGGGGTAATTCATTTGTAAATTCCTTACCGAATCGAACGCTTCAAGCTTGGTCCAAGCGAGTTCTTTCCGTCCATGGGCTGAGCTCGGACGATGGGCAAGCGCTCTGGCTGGGCCTTCATAGGGAGCGTCTTGTGGGCTCCGCCCGCTTGAATTGCGAGACTTTTGGTCTTCCTACGGCAATCTCCGCTTATGCGAATATCATCCGCAAGGATTGTACCGCCTCCTTCCGAATTCTTGCTCGGACAGATCCGGCAGGCCTTGGTCGGGATCGAACGCTGTCCGTGAGAAGCAAGCACGGAGAATAAGAATAAGTCGGCGCTGCGTTTTCGGGTAAAGGATGCCGGGGTGAATCGCGTGTTGGCGCCGGCCGCGTCGGGAATAGCTGCCTCGGGCTCGCATCCGCGTTTGGGCGACTGGGCAGAGGCTTCGCCGTTCTGCGCAGGTGAACCATTAATTCTACTTTGTTAACTTCATCGAAGGCGTGAGAACGGAGATCAGAACCCAAAAGAATTGGCTGCAAAGAGGTGCAAAAACGCGCAAAAACAATCCTCTTTTTTGCGTCCTCTGCGCCTTTTGCGGCCATATCCTCATCTTAACAAAGTAGAATTAATTAATATGCTCTATTTCCCCTTCGCCTCGCCGTTCCAGAGCAGACGCCCGTCCACGTCCGCCAGGGTGGCGCTGCCGCACAAGGCCATCGCAGCCTCCAGCTCCGCGCGCAAGAGGTGCAACACGTGCGCCACGCCCGGCGCCCCCGCCGCCGCCAGGCCATAAACTACCGGCCGTCCCACCAACACGGCGCTCGCGCCCAAGGCGAGGGCCTTTAACACGTCGGTGCCGCGACGGATGCCTCCGTCGAGCAGCACCGGCACGCGTCCGCCCACCGCCGCGACCACCGCCGGCAGGGCCTCGATCGAGGCCGGCGCCGTGTCGAGCGTGCGCCCGCCATGGTTCGAGACGATCACGCCCGCCGCGCCGGCTTCCACCGCGAGGACCGCATCCGCCGGCGCCAGGACGCCTTTCACCCAGACCGGCAGCCGCGTCGCCGCGCGCAGCCAAGCCAGATCGTCCCAAGTCGGCGCGGCCGCCCCCAAGGGGCCGCCCAGCAGCGGGCTCTCGCCCACGCCGGCCGGCGGCGCCGCCGGCGCGGCCAATCCGCGCAGGTTTACCGCCTCCACGCCTGGCGGCAGCCGGAAACCCGCGCGCCACTCGCGATTGCGCACGCCGCTCACCGGCGCGTCCACCGTCAGCACCAGCGCCTCGCAACCCGCCGCCTCCGCCCGTCGCACGAGCGCCGCGAGGAAAGTCCGGTCCGCGTGCGGATACAATTGCAGCCACCAAGGCGCGCCACTCCCGGCCGCGGCGATCTCCTCCAAGGCCACGCCCGCCTGCGCACTCACGACCAGGCCCGCCCGCGCCGCCGCCGCCCCCAGCGCGGTCGCCCGCTCTCCCTCCACGTTTGCCAGCGTGTGGTAGGCAGTCGGCGCCACCAGGATCGGATGATCGAATGTCCGTCCCCCAAGTTTCACCCGCGTATGCCCGCCGGCCAGCGGGCGCAACACGCGCGGCAGGAGTTTTATCCGATCGTAAGCCGCCCGGTTCTCACGCAGGGTGAGCTCGTCCGCCGCCCCGCCCGCCACATAGGCCCAGGCCGCGTCGCTCATGCGCGCTCGCGCCAAGGCCTCGTAATCGGCGACGGCGACGACCTCGGGCGGGATGCGGGCAAGCGGCGGCAGCATGGGCGGAGCGGCAAGATCGACGCGAAAAACCGCGCGACGGCGACACCTTATCCCTCAAAAAACAGTTGGACCGCGGATGGCGCAGATGATCGCGGATAGCAAAAATGGGGAATAAACGGCCAGGAGCCGCCTGAGGTCAGATTCCCCTCCCTGTTTTTATCTGCGCCATCCGCGTAATCTGCGGTCAATCCGGGCGCCCCGCCTCCCCCAGCCGCGCCTCCACCGCGCTCAGCGCGGTGAGCAGGCCGCGCCGCGCCGCGCCCGCCTCCGCCACCAGTTCCGAAAAGTCCGTGCGGAGGATTTCCTGCCGGGCCAGGTGAATCGCGATCCGCGCGATCTCCGCCCGGCGCGCGTCCGCCGGATCCGCATGCCGCGCCAAAAACTCCGCCAACCGCTCGGGCCGGCGTTCGCGATGCAGCCAGGCGCCGAATTCAAACAGGCGCGCCGCCGTCACGCGCGAACCTTCCGCCGCCCCGCACCACGCCGCGAATTCCGCGAGCCCCGCCTCCACCTGGCGCTCCGCCTCGATCTCCAGGCTCGTCTGCGCGATCGTCTTCGGAGCTTTCGAACCGACCGCCGCGAGCTCTTCCCCCAGCGCCACGCAGAGCGCGTGGCGTGCCCGCAGGGTCAGCTCCAGCATCGTCGCATCACGCCCCGCCTCGCACGCCGCCACCTCAGCCAGCCGGCGCCAGGCCCGCTGGGCACCCGCGCCATCGCCGCCCGCGCGCAGGCACTCGGCCCGATTCATCCACGCACCCGCCAAATTTCGCCGCGCCGGCACATATTCGGCCGCCAGAGGCGTCAACCGCGCGATCGCCCGCTCCAGGCAGATGCCCGCCTCCCGCCATGCCCCATCCCCGCCTGCCGCCTGCACCGCCGCGGCCAGATTTAGCCACGCCGCACCCGCCATCATGCCTCGCTCCGCCGTCTCCTGCGTCCCTTTGCCCGCCTCGCCCAGCAATCCCAGAGCCTCGTCATAACTGCGCACCGCCTCCCGCGCCGCGCCCGCCTCCGCCCCGGACACCGCGAGCCCCAGCAGCGCGTTACCCCGGTTCATCCAGATCCGGGCCAGCAAAACCGCGTCCGGACTGCCTGCGATTTCAGCCGCCGCCGCCAGCGCCGACTCCTGGCACCGCAGGGCTTCGCGCCGCCCTTCCGCCGTCCCCGCCGCCTCGCAAAGCTGCCCGCGCTTCAGCCACTCCTCTGCCCGGGCTCGCGCCCCGCCCCTGCCCCCTCCGCCGGCCCCGGCTGCCTCCTGCCCATCCGCCTCATTCTCAAATCGCTGATTCTTCATGCTATTGAGACCCAGTATTAAAAAGACCCTTGCGTCGATGATAAAGAGTCTCATTAGCTCCTGGGCTTTATGGCCTCGTTCCAGACTTCCTCCGCCCAACAAGAAGCCGCCTCCCAGGCTCCTAATTCGCTCTATGCCCGCTCTTTGGCGATGGCGCTCGTGCCTTCCCTGCTGGCTGCGGGCGGCTTGAACGCCCAGACTTCGCCGGAGACCGCCTCGCCGTCTCCCGCCGCCCCTGCGGCCAGCTCCGACAAAGAGGTCGTCCAGCTCGACAAGCTCGAGGTGCAAGACGAGCGGACCACCAACGTCCTCTCCTCACCGAAGTATACCCAACCGCTTATCGATGTCCCCCAGACGATCACCGTGATCCCGCGCAACGTCTTCGAGCAACAGGGCGCCACCACCCTTCGCGACGTGTTGCGCAACACTCCCGGCATCACCTTCCAGGCCGGCGAAGGCGGCACCGCCAACGGCGACCAGATGACCATCCGCGGTTTCGACGCCCGCACCGACATCACAGTGGACGGCATTCGCGACGCCGGCACCTACACCCGCGATGCCTTCAACCTCGAGCAGGTCGAGGTCGCCAAGGGCCCCTCCTCGGCCACCTCCGGCCGCGGCTCCACCGGCGCCAACGTCAACCTCGTCAGCAAGACCCCGAAGCTCGAAAACTTCCGCACCGTCACCGCCGGCATCGGCACCGCCGACTACTACCGCGGCACCATCGACATCAACCAGAACCTCTCCCCCCAGGCCGTCGACGAGGGCACCGCCTTCCGTCTCAACGCCATGGGCCAGGACGCCGGCGTGGCCGGCCGCGACTACGTCAAAAACCGGCAGTGGGCGGTGGCCCCCTCGCTTGCCTTCGGCCTCGGCACCCCCACCCGAATCACCCTCAGCTACCTCCATCTCGAGCAGGACAACATCCCCGACTACGGCCTGCCTTGGATCCCGGTCCTTTCCGCCACCACCACCGGCGTCACCCCCGGCCTGGGCGAGCCCGGCGGCCAACCCAATGTCGACTCGAACAACTGGTATGGCCTCCTCGACCGCGACTACGAAGATATCGAGAGCAACTCGGGAACCCTCGCGCTGGAGCATGACTTCACGCCCGACACCACGCTCCGCAACACCACGCGCTACACCCGCACCGCCCGCGATTCGGTCATCACCCCTCCCCGCTTCGTCATCACCGGCGGCATCGTCCAGCCGGTCGTCCGTCGCAACGACGTGAAGACGCGCGACAGCATCGACACCAGCCTGGCCAACAACACCAACCTCAGCACCACCGTCGAGACCGGCCCGGTGACCCATTTCGTCAGCACCGGCATCGACCTCTCCCGCGAGACTTCGCTGAACCGCGCCCGCGCCTTCGTGCCGAACTCCCTCGTCCCCACGAGCGCCTACGATCCCAACCCGCACGACACCTTCACCTCGCCCCTCGTCGCCACCGGCGCCCGCACCGACGGCGAGGCCACCGACTTCGGCCTGTACCTTTTCGACACTGCCGAGCTGAGCGAGAAATGGGAGCTCAACGGCGGCATCCGCTACGATCGCTACGACGCGGACTACACCACGGTCTCCGCCGCCCCCGCGCTCACCCGCACCGAGTTCGACCGCACCGACAACATGTTCAGCTGGAAGGCGGGCGTGGTCTTCAAGCCCCGTCCGAACGGCTCCATCTTCCTCGGCTACGGCACCTCGTTCAATCCTTCCGCCGAGGGCCTGGCCCTGACCACCGCCTCTGCGGAGCTCGAACCGGAAGAGAGCAACAGCACCGAACTCGGCACCAAGTGGGACCTGTTCAACCGCCGCCTGAGCCTCTCCGCCGCACTCTTCCGAACCGACAAGACCAACGCGCGCACCACCAATCCCACCACCAGCGAAATCGAACTCGCCGGCGACCAGCGCGTGCAGGGCGTCGAACTCGGCGCCGCCGGCTTCATCACCGAGCACTGGGGCGTCTTCGCCGGCTATGCCTACATGGACAGCGAGGTCCGCGACTCCGCCAACGCCACCGAGCTGGGCTCCGCGCTCGCCCGCACCCCGGAAAACAGTTTCAACGTCTGGACCACCTATGCCTTCCCGGCCGGTCTCACCCTCGGCGCCGGCATGCAGTACATGGATGAGGTCGACCGCAGCACCACCACGCAGAACCAGATGGTGCCCAGCTTCGTTCTCTGGAATGCGATGGTCTCCTACCAGGCCACAAAAAATCTCCTGTTCCGCCTGAACGTGAACAACCTCTTCGACGAGGAGTATGTCGACCGTGTCGGCGGAGGCCACTTCATCCCCGGCCCCGCCCGCTCGGCCATCCTTAGCGCCGTTTATCAGTTCTAAAAACGCCGCCGCTCCCATCCCCGCCGCCCGCCGCGTCTCCGCGCACCGGGCGGCTTTCGCGTTTCTGATCCTCTGCCGCTCCGCCCTCTGTCGCTCTGTCTTTCTGTCCGCTCCCTCCGCCCATGATCCACGCCATTCCCGATGTCCTCACGCCCGCCCAGGTGGCCGAGGCCCGCGCCCTCCTCGAAGCCGCCGACTGGGTGGACGGCAGGACCACCGCCGGCCACCAGGCCGTGCAGGTGAAGGACAACCAGCAGCTCCCCGTCACCGCTCCCACCGCCCGCCAGGTCGGCGAGATGATTCTCAAGGCCCTTCAGGCCAACCCCCACTTCATCGCCGCCGCCCTCCCCCTGCACATTCTGCCGCCGATGTTCAACCGCTACGCCGGCGGCCAGCACTTCGGCTCCCACGTGGACGGCTCCATCCGCCAGATCCCGGGCACCGCCCAGCGTCTCCGCACCGACCTCTCCTGCACCCTCTTCTTCGCAAATCCGGACGAATACGACGGCGGCGAACTCATCATCGAGGACACCTACGGCACCCAGTCCGTGAAGCTCCCCGCCGGCCATCTGATCCTCTATCCGGGCACCAGCCTGCATCACGTGAAACCCGTCACCCGCGGCACCCGTCTGTGCTCGTTCTTCTGGGTCCAGAGCATGATCCGCGACGACCATCAGCGCCGCCTCCTGCTCGACCTCGACCTCTCCATCCAGCAACTCGGCCCCCAGCTCGCCACCCATCCCGCCACCGTCCGCCTCACCGGCGTCTACCACAACCTGCTCCGCCACTGGGCCGAGGTCTGAAACATCGTTACGCCCCTCCCCCAGCCATTGGTCATTGTACCTTGGTCATCGGTCATTTCCTCATGCGCCGTCTCCGTTCCGTCTTCTTCTGGCTCCACCTCGCCGCCGGCCTGCTCTGCGGCGTCGTCATCGCCATCATGGCCTTCACCGGCGCCGTGCTCGCCTTCGAGCACGAGATCGTCGCCTGGGCCGAACGCGATGTCCGCCGCGTGGAGGCCCCCGCCGCCGGGGCCGCCGCTCTCCCGCTCGACGGGCTGATCGCCCGCGCGCGCGAGGCCGCCGCCGACCCCGAGGCCGAAAGCCTTCCCCGCGTCGCCGGCGTCACGATCTCTTCCGACCCGCGCGACGCCATCGCCGTGAACCTCGGCCGCGAGGCCGGAGTGTATTATGTAAATCAATACACGGGCGAGGTGCGCGCCCCCTCTGCGGCCCGCACCCGCGGGTTCATGCAGCTCATGGAGGACTGGCACCGCCGTCTCGCCCGCACCGAGGCGCTGCGTGAGACCGGCCGCACCGTCACCGGGGTGGCCAACACCGCCTTCTTTTTTCTCGCGCTCTCCGGGCTCTGGCTCTGGTGGCCGCGCAAATGGAACCTCCGCGCCCTGAAGCCCTCCCTCTGGTTCGCCGGCGCCCGGGGAAAGGCCCGCGACTGGAACTGGCACAATGTCTACGGCTTCTGGCTTCTCCCCGTCCTCGTCGTGCTCACCGCGACGGGCATGGTGATCTCCTACCGCTGGGCCGGCGACCTCGCCTACCGCCTTGTCGGCGAAACCCCGCCCGCCGGGCCCGGCGCCGCGGGTGCGCCCGCCCAGGAATTCAAGATCGAGCGCCCCGAAGGCGCCAAAAAACTCGACTACGCCGCCGTGCTCGCCCGCCTCCAAGCCGAGGCCCCGGGCTGGACCGAGATCACCCTCCGCGAGGGCCTACCCCAGCGCCGCGGCGCCCCCGGCGCCACGCCCCCCGCTGGGAGCGCCGGGGTCCCGCCGGCCTCCGCTCCGGCTACCCCGGCTTCCGCAGCCGCCTCCGCCCCCGCCCCGTCAGCCGATCGCCCCGTCGGCGAGCGCCGCGGCAACGGCGGCGGCCGCGGTCCCCAGCCCTACAGCGCCACGCTGAAGGCCGACGACGAGGGCCCCGCCTTCGTTCCCGCGCAAATCGTTCTCCATCCCTTCACCGGCGAGGTCCTCAGCCGCAGCGGCTACGCCGAACAAACCACCGGCCGCAAGATCCGTACCTGGCTCCGCTACCTGCACACCGGCCAGGCCTTCGGGGGCTTCGGCCAGCTCATCGCCGGCCTCGCCTGCCTGGGCGGCTGCGTGCTCGTCTACACGGGCTTCGCTCTGAGCTGGCGCCGTTTCTTCAACCGCCGCCAACCCGCCTCCTGAACCCGGGGTTGGAACCACAGATTAGCACAGATGATCGGACCGAAGGTTTTATCTGTGCCCCTCTGCGTTATCTGTGGTTAAAAAATCCGCGGTTTTCCGCAGTCCCCGTCGTAAGGGAATCCAGCGATAGATAAAATACGTCCAAAGCGTCAACCCCACGTCCGACACCGTCCAGGCCCAGAACGGCAGGACCTGTCCGCCGTACACTTTATCGCGGAACGGCAAAAACAAAGCGATCCCGCCCGTGATCGCGTCGCAGGCCAGATGCGCCCCGTAGGAAAAGACGCATAACCCGGCGACCCGCGCATACCCGCGCCCCCGGAAACGCACCAAGTACACCGTCCAGACCACGGCGCAGAAACCGGCCCACGCCGCCAGCGAATGGGACCAGGCCCCATGCCGCGAATCCAGATACAGGTGCGGGCTGAGCAAATCCGGCAGCACCCCCGAGGCGGCGACCGCCAGAAAAGCCCGCCAGGTAGGCGCGCCCCCGCCTTTCGGAATCCAGCGGCTGCCGAAACAAACCGGAATCAGGGCATGCGAAATGGGCGTCATGCCTACATGGGCCGCCCCATGAAAGTGAAAACCACACCGCGCAGCAGGACCAAGCCGCACCACAAGGTCATCATCGGGATGAGCCAGACCGAATAGAATATCCCCCACGAAACCGCCCCTGTCTTCGCGCGGTTGGCCACGAAGGTCGAAACCGTCAGCCAGGACATGACGATAACCATCATCCACACCGGAGATGGCGTCCTGTCGCCCAGGATGTCCTCGGTGACCTGCACGCCCATAAGAAGCAGCGGCATCGCCCACGTCGGCGCCAAATAAAGCCATCGGCGACGCCCGAACTCAATGGGGCTCATCACGGCTTCAGTAGCGGGGTCCATAGCGGCTCTGTGACGGCCAGGCGGGAGGGAAGGGCGGGAGGACATTGCGCATCCAAGTCGGCATCCGTGCGGATCCAGGGCCAGGATGGAACCAAACAGGGCCACGATTGGCCAGTAAGGAAGCGCGTCGGAACGACGCATCCCAATCGCCCCCGCAACAACGGGCAAATCTTCCGCAAGGACGGGTAAGCATTTCCGGCCCCTCTGGCTCAATGGACCTTCGGCCTGCCGCCCCTCTTCCGCGGTGCGCGCGGCCTTCGCTCCATGTCCACCCTCACCCGCCTCCCGCTCACCCTTCTCGCCACCCTCGCCCTCGCCGTCCGGCTCGCGGCCCAGCCCGCGCCCGCCTCCGCCCCGGCCGCGGCCTCCACCCCCGCGCGCGGGGCCAAAGCCACCGAGGAGGTCGTCGAGCTCGATAAACTCGATGTCACCGCCGCGCCCGAGGACAGCTACGTCGCCACCCGCAGCTCGGTCGGCACCCGCACCGGCGCCCCGCTCGCGGAGACGCCCCAGTCCGTCTCCGTCATCACCGCGGACTTCCTGCGCAACGTGAACGCCCAGAACCTCCAGGAATCCCTCCGCTACACCGCCGGCGTCCGCGCCGAGATGTACGGCCTCGATAACCGCGGCGACTGGTTCACCCTCCGCGGCGGCAGCGAGGGCTCCACCCTGCTCAACGGCCTCCGCCTCCCGCTCAGCGGCTACTGGGGCAATGTCCGCAACGAGCCCTATGCCTTCGAGCAAATCGAGGTCCTGCGCGGCCCCAGCTCCGTCATGGCCGGCCAGAACGGCCCCGGCGGCGTCATCAACCTCGTCTCCAAGGTCCCGCAGGTCGCGCGCAGCGGCGAGGTCAACTTCCAGGTCGGCAACTACCAAACTTTCCAGGGCTCCTTCGACCTCACCGGCCCGGCCGGCGACTCCGGCACCGTGCTCTACCGCGTCGTCGGCCTCGCCCGCGACGGCAAGACCCAGGTCGACCACACCGACGACCGGCGCCAGTTCCTCGCGCCCTCTCTCACCTGGCGGATCGGCGAGCGCAGCACCTTCACCATACTCACCGAGTTCCAACACGACTGGAGCACCAACAACGTCGGCTTCTTTCCCTGGCAGGGCATGATCCTGCCCGCGCCCAACGGACGCATCCCCGACCGCACCTTCATCGGCGAACCCGAGTGGGACAAATACGAGGGCACCCGCTACCGCCTCGGCTATATCTTCGAGAACAAGCTCAACGACACCTGGACGCTCACCCACGATGCCCGCTTCGACCATGTGGACGGCGATCTCCTCGGCATGTACGCCAACTTCTGGGAAGGCCTCCAGCCCGACGGACGCAGCGTCAACCGCACCTGGTACGCCAGCCGCACCCGGACCGACGTCGCCAACGCCGACCTGAAGGCCATCGGCACCTTCGAGAGCGGCCCCGTCGAGCAGACGGTCCTCGTCGCCTTCGACTACCTCTGGTCCGACAACGGCATCCGCAGCGACGGGGGCGCCGCCCCCGCGCTCGACGTGTACACCCCGGCCTACGGCGTCTTCCCCAAGCCCCTTGTCGATCTCGGCCCCACCGACCGCGTCCGCTCCGACCAGTTCGGCTTCACCGTGCAGGATCAGGTCAAGCTCGACGGGCGCTTCGTCTTCGTCCCCGGCCTGCGCTACGACATCGCCCGCGCCGACGCCACCGGCGCCGGCTACGACACCGATGCCCTTACCGGCCGCTTCGGCGTCGTCTACCTCGCGCCGCACGGCTGGGCACCCTACGCCAGCTACTCCGAATCCTTCGAAGCCAACGGCGGCACCGACGCCGACGGCGACGCCTTCGATCCCCGCCGCGGCGACCAAGTCGAGCTCGGCGTGAAATGGACTTCCCCGGACCAGCGCTTCACTGCCTCCACCGCCGTCTACGAGTTGCACGAGACCAACCGCCTCACCACCGATCCCCTCGATCCTACCGCCTCGGTGCCACAGGGCGAGGTCACCGTGCGCGGCTTCGAGCTCGAGACCGCCGCCAGTCTCCGCGTCTGGCAGTTCACCGCCAACTACACCTACACCGACGCCCAGGTCACCGAGAGCAGCACGCCCGGCGACGCCAGCCTCGACCAGCAGTTGCAGGGCATCCCGCTGCACTCCGCGGCGGCCTGGGTGGTGTATAAGTTCACCGACTTCGGCCTGCCCGGCCTCCGCACCGGCCTCGGCGTCCGCTACGTCGGCGAGACGGAGGACGGCACCGGCAACCCGCTCCTCGACACGCCTTCCAACACCCTCTGGGACGGCCTGGTCTCCTACGAGCGGGGCCCCTGGACCTACTCGCTCAATGCGACCAACCTCTTCGACAAGGAGTACATCGCGACCAGCCTGAGCCGCGGCGACAGTTGGTTCGGCGTCCGCCGCAAAGTCTCCGCCACCGTCACTTACCGCTGGTGAAGACGCCTTTGTAGGCCCGGCCGCTGGCCGGGCTCCCAAGAAAAAGCCCGGCCAGCGGCCGGGCCTACATCGATCCTCCGACCCTCGACCACGCCGCTCCCCCCGCGGGGCTCCACCCATGCGCAAACGCCTCTGGCAATTTCACTCGTGGCTCGGCCTGCTCGCCGGCCTCGGTCTCGTCGTCATCGGCCTCACCGGCAGCGTCCTGATGTTTCACGACGAGATCGAGACGCTGCTCAACCCCGCGCTTGTCCGCGTCGAGCCCGCGCCCGGCGTCCGCCGGCCCGCCGCCGAGCTGCTCGCCGGCCTCAACCGCCAGCTCCCCGGTCACGAGGTCGCCGGCTGGCGTTTTCGCGACGCGAACGAAGCGCACCTCGCCGATTTTCTCTACGTGCGCCGCCACGGCTCCGCCGAGTGGCTCGTCGCCACCCTCGATCCGTATTCCGGCCAGCTCCTCGCCAGCCCGCGCGCCGGCACCGCGACCTTCAGCGGCTGGATCCTCGAGCTGCACGACAGCTTCTTCGGCGCTCATCCCGGCACTTTCGTCGTCGGCCTCTTCGGCGCGATGCTCTGCCTGCTCGGCCTCACCGGCGTCTGGCTTTACCGCGACTTCTGGAAACACGTCTTCACCCTGCGCTGGGGCCGCAGCGCGCGCCTGCTGTTTTCCGACCTGCACAAGTTCGTCGGCATCGCTTCCGTCGCCTTCAACCTCCTCCTCGGCTTCACCGGCGCCTATTGGAACCTCACCCACATCGCCGGCCACTGGCTCGAGGGCGAAGAGGAGGAAAAACCCGCGCCCGCCACCCGTCTCTACGCCGAGCCGCTCGCGCTGGATGCGCTCATCGCCGACGCCGCCGCCCGCGTGCCTGGCTTCCGGGCCAACTACGTCGCGCTGCCCTGTGAGGAAGGCCAGCCGATCCTCTTCTACGGCTCCGTGCCCGGCCACTTCCTCCGCGGCCCCTACGGCAGCACCGTTTCCTACGACGCGAGGACCGCCGCGTTCCTGGAGTCCTCCGACATCCGCCGGGCCGGGCTCTGGGCGGGCATCGTCGACACCTTCACACCGCTCCACTACGGCACCTTCGGCGGCCTGCCGGTGAAAATCCTCTGGACCCTCGGCGGCCTCACCCCCGGAGCACTCGCCGTCACGGGCTTCGTGATGTGGCGTCTCCGCAAACGCCGCGCCGCCCTGCCCGTGTCGTCATGATGGTTCGACCACCAATTACACGGATAGGCACGGATTCAAACCCTGGACTCCGGTCATCTGTGTCCATCCGTGTGATCTGTGGTTAAAAAACTCCGTTCCAACTATCCGCACCTATCCGCGGTTAAAATCCTTCACCCCGCCATCACCGCCCCCAAGCGCTCACGAAGCTGAGCCATGCCGAAGGGCTTGGACAGCACGCCCGCCGGATGGATCGCCTCGGGCGGCAGGTTCTCCAGCTTGCTCGAAAACCCGCTCATCAGCACGACCGGCACCTTGGGATTGATACGATGCATCTCGGCGTGCGCCTCGAAGCCGTCCATGCGCGGCATCGTCAGGTCGAGCATCACCGCTTTGATCCGGCCGGCGTGCTCGCGGAAGCGCGCCACGCCCTCGATTCCGTCCTTCGCCGTCACCGTGGAGAAGCCGAGGGCGTCGAGGATGCCCGCGCCGACCTCCCGGATCAGCGCGTCGTCGTCCACCAGCAGGACCAGGCCGCTGTCCTTCCGCGCCGGGCTGCCGGGGTCGGCGGCCGCCGGGGCCACGCCCGCGCCCTCCTGGGCCGGGAAAGCCAGCCGGAACAAGGTGCCTCTCCCAGGCGCGCTGCAGACCGAGATGTGGCCGCGGTGCGACTTCACCACCCCGCCGACCGCCGCCAGCCCCAGGCCCTGGCCGGTGAACTTGGTGGTGAAAAACGGCTCGAAGATCCGCGCCTGCACCTCCGGCGTCATGCCCGCGCCCGTGTCCTCCACCTCGAGCAGCGTGTAGAAGCCAGCGAGGACCTTCTGCCCGGGGAAAAGGCGCGCCAGCGCCTCCCCGCTCAAGGCCTGGCTGCTCGTCCGCACCGTCAGGTCGCCCTCCCGGTCCCCGATCGCCTCGGCGGCGTTCAGGATCAGGTTCATCGCCACCTGCTGCATCTGCGTCTCCGCCGCCAGGATCGGCGCAAGCGGCCGCTCCGCCTCGAAATGCAGGCGGATCCGACGGCTGATCGACGATTCTAGCAAGCGCCCCACGTCGCGCACCAGCGCGCCCAGGTCGACCTCCGCGAAGGCCACCGGATTGCGTCCCGCGTAGGCCAGCATCTGGTGGCAAAGCCGGGCCGCGCGCTCCGCCGCCTGCTCGACGTTGTCCAGGTAGTCCTGCGCCCTCGCTTCCGGCTCGAGGCCAACGCGCGCGAGGTTGGCATTGCCCACGATGGCGGTGAGCAGGTTGTTGAAGTCGTGCGCGATACCCCCCGCCATCACGCCGAGGCTCTCCGCCTTTTGCAGTTGCAAAAGCTCGCGATCGCGCTGCCGCCGCTCCTCCTCCGCCTGTTTCTGGTCCGTGATGTCGCGCAGGACGAAGGAAAAAACGACCCCGGCCTCCTCCTCGTCGTGCCGGGCGATCACCACCTGCGAGGTCGGCAAGCTCCGCCCGGCCGCATCGGTGAGCATGCCCTCGCCCTGCCAACTGCCGGCCGCCAGCGCCGCAGGCATGGCCTCCGTGCGCCAGCGGGCCGCCGCCTCCGCCCCGCCCGGCAGGAGCGCCTCGAGCGCCGGCCGCTCCGCCACCGCCGCATCCGGACGGCCGCAGAGCGCCAGGAGCGCCGTGTTCGCATAGATCACCCGCCCCGAACGGTCGCTCGTGAAGATGAAATCCGGCGAGGCTTCCACGATGCGCGACAAGCGCGCCGCCTCGGCCTCGGCTCGTTTGCGATCCGTGATGTCCGTCTGGGTGCCCGACACCCGCAGCGGCCGCCCCTGCCCGTCCCATTCCATAATCGAGCCGCGCGACTGTATCCAGCGCCAGCGCCCGTCCCGGGTCCTCAGTCGCAACTCCGCCTCGAAGAGCTCCCGCCGTCCTCCCAGATGATCCCGCCACGCGGCCTTCACCGCCGGAAGGTCCGCCTCATGGACCAGCCCCGGAATGGTGCGCTCGAGCGGAGCCAGCTCCCCGCCCTCGTAGCCGAGCAAGGCGGGCAGACGCGCGTTCGATTCGAGCCGCCGGCTGGCGAGGTCCATTTCCCACACGCCAAGCTTCGCGCCGTCGATCACCCGATCCAGGCGCGCCTGGCTCGCCGCCAGCTCCCCTTCGGCCTCCTCGCGCCGCGTCACCAGGCTGCCCAAGCCGAGCCCGACCCCCGCCACCGCCACTTCGAACAGCAGAAAAATATAGGCGAACCCGGCCGTGGTGCCCGCCAGGCGCATGCCGACCAGGCCCACCATCATCGTCAGCAACGTCGCCAAGGTCGCCCCAGGCAGGCCGTGATACATACAAATCCAGATGAGCGGCAGAAAACACAGGTAGAAGGCGCTGTGGTCGCGCAGCACGGGAACCGCCACCACCAGGATGAGCGTGCCGAGCAGGGCGGCCCCCCGGACCAGCGCCAGAAACGCCTCCCTCCTCCGGGCGGGCGGGCGCATCGCCGGGGCTGCCCGCTCCAGCCAGGGAACGCCGAACACTATCGCCGCCGGCACCACCACCAGCAGGCCGCTGGCGTCCCCAAGCCACCAGTGGAAAACCGAACGGAAAAATTCGCCGGTCTCCAGCTCGCGGCCCATCAGCGCGGCCGCATCCACCGCCGCCGTACCCGCCAGGGCCGGCAACAGCGGCGCCACCCCCATCGCGAGGCAAAACACCACCGTCTCGCGCCGTCCCCCGGGGAGCAGGCGCGGCCCCAGGCTGCGCCGCACCCACCAGGCCGTCGCCCCGTAGCAGATCGTGATCAGCCCCGGGAAAAAAAAGGCCGTCCAGGGCACCCGCGGTTCCGGCGTGATCCATGCCGTCGCCCAGTTGGCGAAAAACACCAGCGGCGCCACCCGCGGCCCCAGCAGCACCATCAGCGCCAGCGCCAGGCCGGCCGGCGGATACCAGATCGAAATGCTGACGCCGGGCTTCACCTCGAACCAGTAGGCCGAGACATGCGCCAGCGTGTGCAACAGGAGATAACCCAGGCACAGCCAGGCCGGTCGCGACAGGCGCGGTTTTTCACGGGGAGAGGACATCGACCCGCTGAAGAGCCAAGTTTCGCCTCGCGAAGGCAAGCCCGCCCGGACGCCCGCCCCCGCCTTGAGCCTGATTCTCAACCACAAATCGCCGGCGCGGGTCTTCCCCGGTTGCATCGCCGCTCCCTGGCGATAAGGTGGCGCGTCCGGTTGGGCACCGCGACCGACCGCGGACCCACGCCCAATCTGTATCCACACCCTGATTACAAACGACCATGGCCGCCACGACCCAACCAGCCACCCAAGCCAAGGCCTGCGCGAACTGCATTCACTGGAAAGCCAAGGCCGACCCGGTCGGCGAATGTCGCCGCCACGCCCCCCAGACCGTCGCCTTCCAAGTGGAGGACGGCGTGAAGTTCGAATCCCGCTTCCCCGAGACCAAAGCCGCCGATTGGTGCGGCGATTTCACCCTGCCCTGAACGCAAATCTCCATCCCCAAGGCACTTGATGCCATACGCAAAAGCCTCCCGGCCCGGGAGGCTTTTTTGGGGCTTCTTACTTGAATATGAGTCTCAACCGCATTGAGATTCACTCTCAGTCATGACGAAACAAGCGCCCGCCGCCCACGAACTCGATACCTTGCTGGCCCCTTTGGCACAGCCCTTGTGCCGCGCCGCGGACAGCCTGCTCGATCTTCGCGAAGCGGTCCGGGCCGGCGCCACGCCCGGCCGCTGCATCCGCTGCTATTTTTCCCTGCTCGCCGCCGCCCCTGCGGCCATCCAGCCCCGACTCACTCCGCTGCGCGCCTGGCTGGAACGGCACATCGAGGCCGCGGCCTGCGACGCCGAAGGCCGACTGCTCGAGACCCTGCCGGTCGTTTTAGACGCCGAGGACCTGGAAAATTGCTGCCGCCGCCTGATGCGCGAGATGACGGAAAACCGCGCCTACCCCACCCCGCACATCACGCTCGGCTTCCGCTACCGGCCCGCCCCGCTCGCCGCCTGAGGCGTTTCGCGTTCGGTAGGGCGGGACCGCTGGGCCCGCCGTAACGCTGCGCGGACGGCCCGGCGGTCCGTCCCTACCTATTCCTTCGCAGGCGTTCGGCTTTGGCGTCTTGAAATGAGAAATGGCCAAGGGCCGGGCTCACAAGCGGCCGTATCCGAAAAAACCTACGCCGGCCGCCCGGGTAACCGCTTCTCCGCGGTCCGCGTCTCGAAGGGCATGAGCCGTCTTCGAGTCCCCCGCCCCCGGGCCATCGCGTTTGCGCTCGGCCTCGTTTTCGCCCTCGGCGTCTTCCTCGTCCCGGCCCGCGCCGACAGCCTTTCCGCCGAGGAAAAGGCGGCGCACGCACTCAACCGCCTCGGCTACGGGGCCCGCCCCGGCGAGATCGATGCCCTCGCGAAGGGCGGCGTCGAAACCTGGATGCGCAGCCAGCTTCACCCGGACCAGATTCCCGATGCCCGGGCCGAAGCTGCCGTGGCGGAGCTCGAAAAGCTCCGGCTCACCTCCGCCGATCTCGTGGCCGCCTACCAGGAGGAGATCCGCTTCCGCCAGCAGCAGCGGCGCGCGCAGGCCGCCGACGAAAACGCCCGGCCCGCCCCGCGCACGATGGAGCAGCAGGAAAACCGCTTCCTCGTCGCCGAGGCCCTCGGCGAGCTCCAGCACGCCAAGCTCCTCCGTGCCGTCCTTTCCGAACATCAGCTCGAGGAAGTGCTGGTCGATTTCTGGTTCAACCATTTCAACGTCGACGCCCGCAAGCAGCAGGTTCGCGCCACCGTCGTCAGCTACGAGCAGGACCTCATTCGCCCGCATGTCTTCGGCAGCTTCCGCGAGCTCCTCGGCGCCACCGCCCACAGCGCGTCCATGCTCGTCTATCTCGACAACTTCCGCAGTTCGCGCGACCGCGTGGTCGGCCCGGCCGAGCAACAGATGGCCGCGCGGGTGAAGGCCGACACCGTCGGCATGACCGAGGAAGACGCCGCCGCGACCACGCCCGAACGCCGCGGGCTCAATGAAAACTACGGTCGCGAGTTGCTCGAGCTTCACACCCTCGGCGTGGATGGCGGCTACACCCAGAAGGACGTGCAGGAGGTGGCGCGCGCCTTCACCGGCTGGACGATCAATCCCCGCACCGGTGCCTTCGTCTTTCGCCGCCAGTGGCACGACAACGAGGCGAAAAAGATCCTCGGCACCGAGTTCGCCTCCGGCGGCGGCGTGAAGGACGGCGAGAAGGTCCTCGACCTGCTCGCGACGCACCCCGCCACCGCCCGGCACCTCGCCCGGAAACTATGCCAGCGCTTCGTGAACGACAACCCTCCGTCCGCGCTGGTCGAGCATGTCGCGCAGGCCTTTTTGAAGACCGGGGGCGACCTGCGCACGACCTACGAGGCGTTGTTTTTCGCCCCCGAGTTCTTCGCGCCGGAGAACCTGCGCGCCAAGACCAAGTCGCCCTTCGAGTTCCTCGCCTCCTCGCTGCGCGCCTCGGGCGCGGACTTCATGGAGGTGAAAAACTGGCGCGGGCGCGCCCCCTTGCCCGCGATCGAGGCCGGCGCCGCGCTCGGCCGCGGCGGGGACCGGCTGGCCGCCCTGCAAAAAAAGACCGCCCTTTTGCACCTGGTGGAAATGGGCCAGCCGCCCTACGCGTGGGGGCCGCCGACCGGCTTCCCCGAGGACTCCTCGACCTGGGTCTCGGCCGGCGCGCTCGTGTCCCGGCTCAACTTCGCCCTCGCGCTCACCGGCGGCCAGGTAGCCGACGCGCGCGTGGACGTGCGACCGCTGCTCGGCGGGGCCAACCCCGACCGCCCCGACGCGGTCGTGGACGCGATTTCCGAGAGTCTCCTCGGCGCGCCTCCCAGCGCCAACACCCGCCGCGTGCTGCTCGCTCAGGCCGCGCCCGCCGTCGCCGGCGAGACCGCCGTCCCCGAGGTGACCAAGATCCTCGCCCTCCTCCTCGGGTCCCCCGAGTTCCAGAAGCGCTGAATCCTTCCAACTCCGATCCTTCTTCAACCGCGAAGGGCCGCGAAGACACGCGAAAACGAACCGGCGCCAGCCCGGACAGATCACTTCACTTCGCGCCTCTTCGCGCCCTTCGCGGTTCAATCTAAAATCCTCATGCACTCCCCTCCGATCTCCCGGCGGTTTTTCGTCAAGCAGGGCGCGCTGGCTTTCGCCACGCTGGGCGCGGGTGCGCTCTTCGGGCCCGATTTTCTCCGCTCCTCCGTGTTCGCCGCCGAGACCCGCAAGGCCTCCGGCGGGCGCCGGGTCCTGGTCTGCCTGTTCCAGCGCGGCGCGGCGGACGGCCTCTCGATGGTTGTGCCCTATGGCGACCCAGACTATTACCGGCTGCGCAACGAGATCGCCCTCGCCGCTCCCTCGCAAAAGGCCGGCGCGGCCAGCGTGCTCGACCTCGACGGCCGTTTCGGCCTGCATCCGGCGCTGCGCCCGCTCCACGCGCTCTACGGCGCGGGCGAGCTCGCCGTGCTCCATGCTTGCGGCAACCCGAAGGCCACGCGCTCGCACTTCGAGGCCCAGGATCTCATGGAGTCGGGCACGGGCGACGACCGCAAACTCGCGACCGGCTGGCTCAACCGCATGATCGGCTGCTGCCCCGAGGATGCGGCCCAACGCACGGCCTTGCGCGCGGTCGCCATGAGCGGCCAGATGCCGCGCAGTCTGCACGGGCCCGAGGACGCCCTGGCCATCGCCGACCTGGAGCGTTTCGGCGTGGGCGGTGGCGCCGCAGCCGCCGGCGCGATGGGCGGTTCCACGATGGGAGCGGCCAAAAGCTTCGAGGAAATCTACGAAAGCGCGGCGGGCGACGCGCTGCACGGCGCGGGGCACGACAGCTTCGCCGCGATGGATCTCCTGAAGAAGGTCGATCCCAAACGCTACACGCCGGCCAACGGCGCGGTCTACCCCAACGGCAGCTTCGGCAAATCTCTCCGCCAGGTGGCACAGCTCATCAAGGCGGAGGTCGGCCTCGAGGTCGCCTTCGTCGAGATCGGCGGCTGGGATACCCACGCCAACCAGGGCGCCGCCAGCGGCGCGCTCGCCACGCGGCTCACCGAACTGGCCGGCGGCCTGGCCGCGCTGCACCAGGACCTGGGCGCAAAGATGTCCGACGTGCTGGTGCTGACGATGAGCGAGTTCGGCCGCACCGCGCGGCAAAATGGCAACCGAGGCACCGACCACGGGCACGGCACGGCGTTCTTCGCGCTCGGCGGCGGGGTGCGCGGCGGCCGGGTGCTGGGCGACTGGCCGGGCCTCTCGGCCGACAAGCTTTTCGAGGGTCGCGACCTCGCGATCACGACGGATTACCGCGACTTTTTCGCCGAAGCCTGCGTGCGCCACATGGGAGTGGCCGAAGGCGAACTGGCCCGGATTTTTCCGGGCCATGTCGCGTCGACCAAAAAATTCCGCGGCTACCTGGGCTGAAGGCGGACGAAATTCTGGCGGCGGATCTTCGCTTTCCTGCCGGCCCGGATCCGGTGGCCGGGCCCATTTCGGGGCCCGGCCACCGGCGGGTGTTTTGTATCGTGGCGCGGCCGGTCACGGATTGACGGTGATGTTGTCGAAGGTGGCGGAGCAAAGGGCGCTCGCGTTGTGGCTGGTCACTGCGAAGCCGATATAGACGCCGGTCGCCATCGTGATCGTTTGCGAGCCGATGGCGGTCCATGTGACGCCGTCGGCGGAACGGTAGGCGGTGAACACGTTGCCGACGCGGGTCACCCGCACCCAATACGGGGCGGCAAGGCCGCTTGTGGTCGTATGGGACGAGGTGCCGCCGGTGGTGCCGCGGCGCTGGAACGACACGCCGCTGGCGGGCGTGACGACGGACATCGCGTGAGTCGAACCGGCCGCGAGCGTTTCGCGGATCATGACACCGGCCTTGGCCCAGGCGTTGGTGTTATCGACCGCGGTGACACGGGCGGTGATGTCGCAATCGCCGCTGGCGGGCAGGTAGGTGTAGCGGAAGGCGTCGGCGGTGTCCCAGATGTCGGCTCCGGCACCGGAGAGAGTGGCAACGGGCGAATCGTAGAACGTGGCGCCGACGAGATTGACGGCTCCGATATCGGCGGAGGCCCAGTCGGAGGTCGGGACGACGCCGACGTTATCGAACGTGGCGGTGCAGAGCGTAGCGGTGGTGTGACTCGTCACGGCGAGGCCGACATAGATCGTGGTGCCCAGGGTGACGGTTTGCGTGCCGACGGAGGTCCAAGTGGCGCCGTCGGGGGAAGCGTAGGCGGTGAGCGTATCGCCGACGCGGGCGAGTTTCAGCCAATAGGGGGCGGCAAGGCCGGCGGTGACGGCGTTGGAGGAGGCGCCACCGGCGGTGCTCCGGTATTGGAAGGTGACGCCGTTGGAGGGGGTGACGAAGACTCCGGCGTAGGCGGAATTGGCGTCGAGGGTGGAGCGGATCATGAGGCCGGCCTTGGCCCAGGCGTCGGTGACGGCGACCGTGGCGACACGGGCGATGATGGCGCCGTCGCCGTCGAAAGTTTGCCAGACGTAGTGGAAGGCGTCGGAGCTACCCCAGATGTCGGCACCGGCTCCGGTGACGGAATAGACGCCCGCGTTGTAGCTGGCATTGCCGGAGAGGCCGGCGGAACCGACGTCCTGCTGGCTCCAGAGCGCGGTGGCCGGATCGCCGGTGGGCGTGGCGGACGCCTGGGCGGAGTTGACGCTTTCTGCGCCTTTGATCGCGGAGACGACGTAATGGTAAGTCGTGCCGTTGGTCAGGCCGGAGTCACCGTAGCTGGTGCCGGTGACACCGGTGGCGATAGTGGTGTAGGGCCCTCCCGAGACGGTGGCGCGCTTGACGTTGTAGCTGCTGGCACCGGATACGGCGGTCCAACTGAGGTAGGCCTCGGTGTTCCAGCCGGTGGCGACCAGGCCGGCGGGGGCCGGAGTAACCGGAACGCCGCTTACCTGGGTCGAGCCGGAGCTCTGCGCGAGGGAGTTTTGGGCGACGACGGTGTAATAGTAGACGACACCATTGGTCAGGCCGGTATCGGTGTAGCTCGTGCCCGTGACGCTGGCGACGAACGTGTAGGGACCGCCGGAGGTGGTGGAGCGATAGACGAGGTAACTGGTGGCGTTGGCGATGGCAGACCAACTCAGCGTGTTCTGGGAGTCGGCGCCGGTGACAATCGGGGACGGGGCGGAAAGCCCGGCATAGAGCGTGGAAATCTGGGCGGCGCTGAGGACGGTGCCGTAGATGTGGAAGTCGTCCACCTTGCCGTTGAGGTAGGGGTCGGCGGAGAACTGCGAGCGACCAATGCGGTTCTGCGTGGTGGCGCCGAGGCTGGACGGATTGAGCGTCATCGCGGTGTTCTGGCCAACCTGCGCCCCGTCGACGTAGAGCGTGCCGGTGGCGCCGTTGAGGGTCACGGCGACGTGGTGCCAGCCGGCGGTGGCGATAGCGGCGGTGCCGTCGATGATTTGTTCGGCGACCGAGGCGGTGCGAATGGCGAAGCGGACCTTGCCGTTGGCTCCGTTCTTCGGGGAAAGAAACATGTAGTTGTTCGTGCCGGTGCCGAAGTCGAAGACGCGGGACCAGTTGCCGGCGGAGTTGAGGTAGACCCAGCTGGTGATCGTGCAGGTGGTGAGTCCGTTTACGACGCCGGCGGGGAGGGTCACGTGGTCGTTTGTTCCGTCAAGGGAGACAGCGTTGCCGATGAGGCCGGCCGTCCAAGTGGGGCCATTGACGAGCGTGCCGGTCCAGCCGTTGGCGGTGGAGTCGGCGGCGGCGGTACCGGTGGCCTCGTCGAACTTCAGATGGGCCACGCCATAGTTGGCGAGAGTCTGGGTGTCGGCGGCGCCCAGGACGCCCCGGTAGATGCGGAAGTCGTCGATCCTGCCGTCGAAATACGGGTCGCCGCGCCACTGCGATTTACCGAGGTAGTCGAACGGAGTGGAGGGCAGTTGGTGCGGGGACATCGACATCGACGTGTTCTGGCCGACGACCTGCCCATCGACGTAGAGGGTCGCGACCGAACCGCGCTTGGTCACGACCACATGAGTCCATTGGCCGACGGGCAGGGCGCTGGCGCCGTCGACCTTTTGTTCACCGACGCCGGCGCTGCGGGTGATGGCGAAGCGGAGCTTTCCAGCGCCGCCCTGAGAGGCCAGATACAGGTAGCGCTCGCTGCGCCAGATCTGGTTGCCCCACGGATCGGTGCCGCCCCACATGTCGCCGCCACTGCCGAAATCGAAGATGCGGGCCTGGGTGCTGGCGGAATTTTGGTAAACCCAGGCCGAGATGCTGAAATCGGACAGGTCGGCGGCGATGCCGGAGGGCAGGCTGACGTATTGGCTGGAGGCCTTGGCCAGGCCGACGGCGTTGCCGAGCGTGCCCGTGGTCCAGGTCGGAGCATTAACCAGCGTGCCGGTCCAGCCGTTGCCGGTGGAGTCGGCGGCGGAGGTGCCGGTGGTTTCGTCGAACTTCAAGCGGGCGAGGAGGGCGGAACCGACGAGTGCGGAGGCCTCGTTGGAATTGCCGGTCTCGCCGGCGGCAGTGGTGGCGGTGACGACGTAGTAATAGGTCGTGCCAGGGGTGACGGTGGTGTCGGTGTAGGTGTTGGTCGTCAGGCCGGTGGCGAGGGTGGTGTAGGCGCCGCCGGAGTTGGTGGCGCGTTTGACGTTGTAACCGGTCGCGTAGGCCGAGCCCCACCAGGAGAGAACCGGTTGCTGCGCGGTGACGATGGCGGTCAGGCCGCTGGGATTTGCACCGGCGGCGATGGCGGGGAGCGAGGCGGTCAGGGCGTCCCAGCCGGGGGAGTCGCCGTTGTAGTACCAACCGGTAAGGCCCATGTTGTCGGCCATCTGCTTGGTGTAGGGCGCGGCCAGGCCCTTGCGGTTGACGTAGTGGTTGTAGAGGGTGTGCCAGCCGGGGCGGGTGTTGTTGGCCCCGCGCGATTGCGAGCTCGCGCCACCCATCAACCAGCCCTCGCTGGCGTAAGGCGTGAAGGGGACCTCCTCCCCGAGGTTATACTTCGCCACGTATTCGGCGGAGGCGAGGATACGGTTGTTTTCGTAACCGTAGAGGTCGACGCCCTGGTTCCAAGCCATCTGGCAGAGGGTCGCGACTTCCGCGATGTCGAGCGTGGCGTGGCCCTGGTCGCGGCCCATTTCCTGGGACTGGCCGAGATGGCCGGGATGGATGAAGTTCACGAACCGGTCCACGCAGCCGTTGCCGATCCCGTTGTAGAAGTAGTTGAGTGCCTCGGTGGTGAGCGTCGGGTTGTCGCAGAAGACGCCGATCGCGTAGAGGGTGTTCATCGCCGCGAGATCCCAGTTCGCCCAGTAGTGCTCGGTGGCGGTGCCGAAGTGGCCGGAGAGGAAGTTGTTCGCGAGGGGATAGAAGACGTTGTAGATCATCGTCTGGAACTTCGCGATGTCCGCGGCGGCCCAGCCAGGGTAGCTACGCATGATCTCGGCGGCGGCGGCGAACTGGTAGCCGTAGAGCTCCGTCAGCAGAACATTCGTGTCGCCGGCGACGGCGGTGAGCGTGGAGCCCCAGGAGTTCAGAAGGCTGACGGCTTGGTCGGCGTAGGCGGTGTCGCCGGAAACCTTCCAGCGGAGGGCGCTGGCGTAGACGACGGCGATGTCCTGATACAGCTTGACGCTGTCGTTGAGGTCGCCCGAGCGGGTGATCGTCGCCTGGGCGTGGGAAGTCCAGCCGCCGCTCTGAGCCATCCAGCTCGACGCGAGGGCATTGTAGGCGGAGAGCCAGGGGTCCAGCCCGAGCGCGACATTGGTGCGCATGCGCTCGAAGTCTGCCTCGGTGTTGAGCAGGCCGGGGTGCACGAAGGTCCCGGCGGCGGGTGGCGTGTAAGCGGCCAGATCGACTTGGAAAACGCGTTCGCCCGCCTGGGTGACGACGGTGCCATTGGCCACGCCGCTGGCGCCGGAGGTGTAGGCGGTGCCGCCGGCGTAGGGGTTGCCTCCGGTGGCGGCGTCGCGGATGCCAAGCCACTCGAAGTAGTCCGAACTCGTGCCGAGGTCGAAGGCGTAGGTGGTGTTGGGCGCGAGGACGACGGGAGCTTTGAGCGTAAAGGTGAGATAGGTGCCGGGGCCGTTGGCGGCGCCGCCCTGGCCGGGGTTGCCTGTGCCACCGGCGGGGGCGGTCTCCTGGGTGAGCGGGATGAACGTGGCGCCGCTCAGACGGCCTACGCGGAGGCGAAAGGTGGAACCGGTGTCGTTGAGGTCGTAGCCGCCGATGTTGGAGCCGCTGGCGGTGTTGTTGGTATAGCCCTGCATGCGCACGGTGACGGCGGTGAGCTTGTAGCCGCCGGCATTCGAGCCGGTAGTGAAGGTCTGACCCTGCGCGGGACGGTTGTTGGCGACGTAGGTGGTGCCATCGTTGGCCGCGCCGTTGTTGGGGCTGCCGTTGGCATTGGTGCCGGAGCCGCCGACATTATCGGCGTCGAAGGCGGCGCCGGCCCAGTTGGAGATGCTCGCCGCCCCGCCGGTCGGAGCCGACGTGCCGAAGGTTAGCGTCGCGGCCGAAAGCGGGCACACGCCGGCCAGGGCGAGAAAACCCGCTGCCAGCGCGAGCCCGGCGATCCGCGCTTTCGCGCCGAACGATCCGGGCTCGAACGCCCGCGCGGGTTCGGACGGGCGAAGGCGAGGCGGAAAGGCGGCCGCCAAGCCGGCGGCGCCGGCGCAGGGGGCGGACACGGTGGACGCGCGCCGGCCGAGGGGGGAGAGGGGCTTCATAGGATGGGGAGGCTCAAAGGGGCGGGGAACTCGCGCAGGCCGAAAGCCCGCGACACGGAAACCGGGGGAACGCCGGAGAGGGTGCCGGGCAGCGCCGGAAACGGATGTGCGCTCCGGCTGACTGGGGTGTTCCGGGGCGGGGAGATCAGCGCGGCAATCCCGCCGAACGAGAAACGAAGAGATCGCAGGACCTCGAAATCGAGGCCCCCAAACGAGGGGCCGGTACACGCCGGAAGGTGGACGGAAGCGGAGCCTGCAGCGGCGGCGCAGCTCGCCTGGGAAGGGGTGCGGGGGAAAGCATTGGGGGGCTGGGCACCGGGCCGGTGCCCTTCTCGAACATTCACAAGATCCCGAAGGCCTGAAGCCCGCCCTCATGTTAACAATAACCCCGGCTTGCCAAAAGCCGCGCGCGCCTTCAACCGGCGGGCCAAGCCCTGATTCTCATGCCTCGGCCAGAGACATGTATCCATCAGCGCACGACAAAAGTCCCCGGCAAGCTCACGGTTTCATCCAGAAACCGGCAGGCGGGCCGGACAAACGGTGCCCCCCGAATAGATCTTCCCATCACTTCCGGAGCCGACACCGTTGCCTCCGTATGCACCACTCCGTTGCTGTCTTGGCCGCCGTAGGATCATGAGCTGGGATGCACTGATCGCGAAAACGTCCGGCGAAGATTTCCACAAGCCGCCGGAGAACACGGAACTCCTTCCGATGGGCAACGCGCGGGAAATCCGTGAAATCATCACAAGACACTTTCCGGAAACCGACTGGCAACGCGACGGGACCGGTTTCCTGCGATCGGATTCCCTCTTCCTCGAGTTCAGATTGCTCGGCAAATCGCCGCCGAAAGATCCTTTCCTACCCATCCCTGACGAGGAACTCGTTCAATCGATCGGGTTCTCTGCGAGGGGAGACGGAGATCCGGTCGGCTTGATCGCCAGTTTTGCCCGCCAGAACAAATGGTCCGTCGTCGACGCCCAGGAAGGCACGTGGATGGACCTCCGCAACGTGAGCGACAAAAGCTGGAAAGAATTCACCGGTTATCGGGACAGAATTTTCAAAAGACTCTCCCGATTCCCTGTCTTCCGATTCCCCGTCCTCCGAATCGGCCGCGATGGGGATCAATCTTTTGATCTCCCTCGTGTTTTTCGTCACGATCGGAGTGCTCGCTAGATATTTCGTAAAAGACCGATAAGCGGGAAAGCATCAGTCCGAGACGTGTTTCGCGGAAAGTTCGCCGCAGCGGAAAATCCAAGCGGATTCTTTTGCGAAAAGTTGGCGCCGGTCCTCGTTAGACCTTCATTCATAAACCTTTGTTGGTGACAGCAAATCACTGGCCATTATCTCGGCCGGATGAGCCCCATTCTCGCTTCCGCCCCTGCCGCGTCGACCACCCTGACCATCGAGGTCGTAGACGATACCGGCCAGCCGAACGCTCCTTATGTCTTGTTGGTGGGCAAGAGCGTGACCGCAGGCCAGGCGGCCGCCGCGGTCGCCGCTCCGATGTCCGTCGACCCGGGCCTCGGGCAGCTTGCCCAGACTGCCGCGGATGCGCCCTACGTGCCGGCGACCGTCACCGCCACCTTAAGCAGCGGCACGGTCGTGCTCCAGTTGGGCGACGGCGGCTCGGGTTACCAAAGCATCGCCGGCGCCCCCATTCCGGTCAGTCTGGTCGGCGGCACCGCCGACGCGGCCAATGTCGCCCAGGCGATCGCCACCTTCGGTCCCCTCGCCATCACCGTCTCCGAGGGTGGCTCCGGCTATACCTCCGCGCCTTCCGTCACGCTTTCCGGCGGCGGCGGTTCGGGGGCCACGGCCATCGCCGCGATCGCAGGCGGGGCGGTCACGACTATCGCTGTCACCAACCCGGGATCCGGCTACACCTCGGCGCCCCTCGTCACGCTCGCCGGCGGCGGCGGTTCCGGCGCTTCTGCGACCGCGGCCTTCGGCGCAGCCACCCTGCAAAGCATCACCCTTCTCGCCGGCGGCGCGGGCTACGCCGCCGCACCCACCGTCACGATCAGCGGCGGAGGCGGCTCCGGGGCCGCCGCCATGGCGGCGGTCAACGGTGGCGCGGTCACCGCCATCACCCTGACCGATGCCGGCAAGGGCTACACCTCGGCCCCGACCGTGACGCTCACCGGCGGCGGCGCCACCGCCGCCGCCACCGCCATCGCGGTCTTCGGCCGAAGCGTCGCCGGAATCACCGTCATCGATCCCGGCTCGGGCTACACCGCGATGCCCGTCGTTTCGGTCCCGAATAGCATCAACCCACTCCCGGCCGATCTCCTCGCGCCCACCGGGACGAGCCTCGTCTCGTCCTACACCGGCCAGACTCGTACGGTGCGTTCCTTCGACGTCACCACCCTGGGTTCGGGCGCCTTCCTGGTTTTCGCCAACGACGGCAGCGGCACGCCCCCCTTCACCTATTCGGACAATGCCAATCCCACGACCGGTGCCGCCTTCCGCTTCGACCAGTGCGAAATCACTTTCGACGCGGCCATCCAGAGCGGCGCCAACCTCACCAGCATCAATGCGCTGAGCATGCCGATGAAGTTCGAGTTGTTCAACGTGGCCGGGGGCCAGCGCACCTTGGTGGACGATCGCACGTTCTACGCCTCCCTCTCGAATATCCTCGGGCAATTCCCCTCCAGCCTCTCCGGCGCGCTCTACCGGCAGGGCCCGACCGGCCCCGTCGGCGGCTGGACGCCTTCGGACGGCATGACCGGCTTCCTCCGCGCCCTCGGCCCGGGCGAAGCCGCCGCCGTCTCGGGAAGCAACCTCACCGGCTCCCCCGCGCCCTACTCCAGCTTCGCCAGCTATCTCGCCTCGCTCGCCGCACTCGCTCCAACCACGGCGGCGACGGCGGCCGCCACGATCGCCGGCGGCAGCGTCGCCTCGGTGGCCGTGGCCAATGTCGGCACGGGCTACACTTCCCCGCCGGCCGTCTCTTTCACCGGCGGCGGCGGCTCCGGCGCCGCCGGCTACGCCACGTTGAATGCCGACAATGTCGTGGGCGTGACGGTGACCTCCGGCGGCTCGGGCTACACCACCCCGCCCGCCGTCATGTTCAGCGCCGGAGGCGGCGCCGGGGCGGCGGCCACCGCCCAGGTCGCGGGTGGCTCCCTGACCGGCGTCACGCTGAGCGCCGGCGGCTCCGGTTATCTTTCCGCGCCGACCGTCGCTTTCACCGGGGGCGGCGGCAAGGGCGCGACCGGCGTCGCCACGCTCAGCGGCGGCCAGGTCTCGGGTGTGACCGTGACCAACGCCGGCTCCGGCTACAGCTCCGCGCCCACGGTCGCGTTCACGCCCGGTGCGGGCTCGGGCGCGGCGGCCAATGCGTCCATCGCCACCGGCCTGAGCGGTCTCACCCTGACAGGGGGCGGTGCCGGTTACACCTCCGCCCCGGCGGTCACGATCACCGGCGGCGGCGGCTTCGGCGCCACCGCCATCGCCACCATCGACCAGACCGGTGCCGTCAGCGCCCTCACCCTCACCGGTGCGGGCTCAGGCTATACCAGCGCCCCCGCGGTGAATTTCTCCGCCTTCAATGTCAGCGGCAGCTCGAACGGCTCCGATTACAACTACGCCGGCGATGTCCTCGCCGTTTCCAACGGTTATCAGGTCGTGCTCAACGGCACCACCTTCGCCGCCAACACCGGCAGCCCCTTCGCCGGAGCCGGTCTGCCAGCCGGCGCGACCGTCACCGTCAACCTCCCCGCCACCCTCGTCCAGGCCACCGCCACCGCCACCGTCGACGCGGGCGGCACCGTCACCGGCGTCACGGTGACCAACGGCGGCCGCGGCTACCTGTCTCCTCCGCTCGTCATCATCGCCAGCCCCTCCGGCAGTGGCAGCGTCACCGCCACCGCCACGGCCAGCCTCTCCGGCGACTCTGTCGGCGCCATCACCGTCCAGAGCGCCGGCTCCGGCTACAGCGCCGCCTCGGCACCTCTGGTCACGGTCAGCCAGCCCGCCGGCAGCATGGACACCTTTATCTACGGCGCGACGCTCAGCGGCGACTCCTTCGGCGTGAGCGGCCTCAGCGCGGCCCAGGTCGCGGCCAACACCAATATCGTGTACGGCGCGATCGCCCGCGACGCCCTTGCCGCCCTCAACTTCGGCTACATCGGCGGCAACTGGGGCAACACCGGCCAGCAGTGGTTCGGCGCGCCCCCGAGCAGCTACCCCTTCGGCCTCGCCCGCCCCGCCAAGGACGACGGCTATTACAACTCCTACGCCGCGCTGCTCTATAACACGAGCGACGCCTACGGCTTCGCCTTCAGCGATCGCATCAACCCCTCCCCCCTTATCACGCTCAACGCGGGCCAGGTCCTGCGCATCACCCTTCTTCCCGATGCCTGGGGCATCGACGCGCCGCAACCATCGCTGACCGCCGGGAGCGCGGCCGATACCTCCTTCGGCCTGCAATGGCCCGCCGTGGCCGGCGCCACCGGCTACCAGATCACCGTGCTGGATCCTCCCGGGCTCGCCCCGGTCGAGGTACCCGCCAGCTCCGGCGGGACAGTCACCGCGACCCTCGGAAAAGACGCTCCGCTGAACCCGGGCACGCCTTATATCGTCACGGTCACCGCGCTGGGCAAGGCGCCGGGCGCCGGCGCCGTGTCGGCTGCCTCCCTGCCCCTTCAGATCGGCACCACCGGCACCCCTGCGACCGTGAGCGGCACGGCGACTTTTGTCATGACCTTCGGTTTTGTCCCCGCGCCCTTCCTGCTCGACGGCACGGGCCAGCTCACCGGCCTTATCGCCGGCCAGCCCATCGCCTACAACCAGGCCAGCCAACAGTGGCAGGTCGCAGATGGCGGCAGCGGCGTCGCCCTCCAGGCCGCGGAAGGGACCAATGTTTATCCCTTCACTCTCTCCAACGAAAGCGGCGCGCTCATCTTCGCCGGCAACGCCGTCGTCACCAACCAGGGCGGCAGTCTCACCGGCGCCTATTATAAAGGCGGCACCCTCTCCGTGGCCGGCAGCGGCCCAGGCACCGTGATGAGCATCATTCTGCCTCCGCCCTCGCCGCTGAAGGCCGTCGCGCCGGTGGTTTTCTGAGGCGTCCCGGGGGAATTTCGCTCACGGACGAGCGCGGCGCGGCGCATTTCCCTTCCCGCCCCGGTGTTTGCGGCTCAGCGGCTTGCGCGCCTGCCGGGAAAGGTTCCGCGCCTCGCCGACAAACAAGCCGTGCTCCGATGAAAGGATGGGGTGGGTGCCCCGTGGTGGCGGAAGCCCGAAGCGTTATGGTACGGGCGACAAATCGACATCCATCAATCCTCAACCCTGGTAACATCATGAAACCCACCCGAATCCTCCCCCTCCTCGCCTGTGGCGCCGCGCTCCTTGCCTCCTCCGCTTTCGCCAACGAGCCCGAAAAGAAACTCGATAAACTCGACACCAACCACGACGGCCAGATCTCCCGGGCCGAACACACCGCCGGCATCCAGCAGATGTTCTCGAAACTCGACACCGATAACGACGGCGTCGTCACCGCCGCCGAGGCGGAAGCCGGCAAGGCGACCCCGCACAACGGCTCCGTGCACGACGACATGCAAACCGACGAGATGCGCAACGATCGGCTCGGGCATGAAAAATTCCAAAAACTCGACAAAAACGACGACGGTCGCGTGACGCTCGAAGAGGCCGCCAACGGTTGCGACGCGATGTTCGACAAGGAAGACACGAACCACGACGGCACGCTCAGCCGCGAGGAACTCGCCGCCGGGCACAAGACAAAGACCGAAGGGGCGAAGAAAAACTACTGATACGCAGCCAGGCCGCCTGGCCCCTTCGAAGCTAGGGCGGACCGTCGGGCGCGCCGGTCTGAAGTAAGTGCACAGCCCAAGGGAGTCCTCGGCGGGGCGGTCCCGTCCTCTCTTTCGGCCAGCCCCTTCGGCTGTTTTCGTAGCGGGAGCGTCCGCGGCCCATTCCTCCCCGGAAGTCGCGGGCGCTACCCGTTATTTCTTATCCCGCCGCCTGCCTGATTCTCTTTGCGCCCGCGGCGCCTTTTTGCGGCCATGCCGCGGATGTCCGACGCCGTTCCCGAGCCTCCCTATCTCGCCCAAGGCTGCGTCACCCCCTACCCTCGCTCGGAGGTCGCTCGCCAGCGCCTGTGGGCGTTCGTCCAAGCCACTCTTTTCCGTTTCAGCCTGCCCCGCGCGCATGCCTTCCGTGCTCGTCTGCTCCGCCTCTTCGGAGCCGACATCCCCGAGCCCGGCAGGGTCGTTATCTTCGCCTCCGCCCGCGTCTTTTTCCCCTGGAAGCTCCGCGTCGAGCCGCGCGTCATGATCGGCCGCGAGGTGAACGTCTACAACCTCGCCTCCGTCACCCTCCGGCGCGGCGCGAACCTCGCCCAGGGCGTGCACCTCTGCGCCGGCTCCCACGACATGACGAGGTGGTCGATGCCCCTCGACGCCCGCCCCATCGAGGTCGGTCCCAACGCCTGGATCGCGGCGGAAGCCTTCGTCGGCCCCGGCGTAAGCGTCGGCGAACTCGCCATCGTCGGCGCGCGCAGTGTCGTCGTGCGCGACCAGCCCGCCCGCATGGTCTGCGCCGGCAACCCCTGCCGGCCGGTAAAGCCTCGGGCCGAGCCCGTCGACTGAGCCGATGTTCGACGTCCTCCACGTCACCCCGAGCCTCGATCCGCGCCACGGCGGCCCCTCGCGCACCGTTCCCGCCCTCGCCGCCGCCCAGGCCGCGCTGGGCGCGCGCGTGGCGCTCGCCGCCGCCGGCGAGATCCCCGCCGGCTTCGCCGCGGCCTGCTCCGGCCCCGCCGTGCACGCCTTCCCCCTCGCACCCGGCCCCCTCGGTGCCTCGCTCCGCGTCTCGCCCGCCCTCGGCGACTTCCTGCTCCGCACTCCCGCCCGGGCCATCCACGCCCATGGCGTCTGGCAACGCCCGCTCCACGAGGCCCGCGCCGCCGCCCTCCGTCACGGCGCGCCCCTCGTGCTCGCCCCGCGCGGCATGCTCGAGCCCTGGGCGCTCGGACACCGCGTCTGGAAAAAACGCCTCTCCGCCGCACTCGTCCATCCCGGCGCCATCGCCGCTGTCTCCGGCTGGCACGCCACCAGCGGGCAGGAGGCCGAGCACCTGCGGGCCCTCCCGCCCTGGCTGGCCGCGCCCGCGGCCGCGCCCGCCTGCGTCGCCCCCAACGGCATCGCGGCCCCCGACCCCGCCTCCGCCGCCCCGGCCCGCGCCGCCTGGCTCGCCGCGTATCCGCAACTTCACGACACCCGCGTCGCCCTCTTCTACGGCCGCTTTCATCGCAAGAAACGCGTCGCCGAGCTGATCGCCCTCTGGCGCGCCCGCCCCCGCCCCGGCTGGACCCTTCTCGTCGCCGGCATTCCGGACGACCTCACCGTCGCCGGCCTGCAGGCGCTCGCCGGCCCGGCCCCGGCCTCCCCGGTCGTCGTGGCCGACGGCGCCGCGCTCCCGCCTCCCTACGCCCTGGCCGATCTCTTCCTTCTCCCTTCCCATTCGGAAAACTTCGGCCAGGCCGTCGCCGAGGCCCTTGCCGCGGCCGTACCCGCGCTCGTCACCGACACCCTTCCCTGGAAGGGCCTCGACGCCGCCGGCGCCGGCCGCTGCGTCCCTTGGGCGCACTACCCCGCCGCCCTCGCCGCCCTCCTCGCCCTGCCCCGGCCCGGGCTCGCCGCCCTCGGCGCCGCCGGACGCACCTGGGCCCTGGCCAACTTCAGCTGGGAAAGCTCCGCGCGCCGCCTGCTGGAGTTTTATCCGTCGCTCCCGGCCGGCGGCATCCCGGCGCCTTAGGCCATGCCCGAGTCTCGCCCCCGCTCCGGCGCCTCCCGCCTTCCTTCGCGCGAAGTCCTCGTGCTCGTCCACGCCGGCCTGGTCGTGCTCGTCTCCGCCTGGCTTCTCGGCGGCATGGGGCCGCACGGCGAGTGGATCCTTGCCGCGCTCGCCAGCCCCGCGCTCGGGTTCCTCTTCGCCGAGGCCCGGACGCGTCGTCGCGCCGGCGACGTGCCAGGCTTCTGGCGCCTCCTCCGCTGGATCGCGCCGCTCGCCGCGCTGGCCCTGCTCGTCGGGATCTCGGTCCTCAACCCTTCCCGCCGCGCCGCGTTTCTCTACGACGGCCTCGTTCTCCGGCCCGTGCCGCATGTCGCCTGGCTGCCCGCCTCGGCCAACCCCGCCGGCAGCCTCCGGGTCCTCGCCTGCCTCGGCGGCCTCGCCTGCTCCGGGCTCACCCTGGCCTTCTGCGTCCATTCCCGCCGAGGACTGCGCCTCCTCGCGCTCGTCCTCGCGCTCAACACCCTCGCCCTCGCCGTCCTCGGCACCCTCCAGCGCCAGGCCGGCGCCGCCGGTCCCTTTTTCGGCCTCGTGGCGGCGCCCAACCACACCTGGTTCTCCACCTTCCTTTATCACAATCATTGGGGGGCCTTTGCCGTGCTCTGCGTCGCCGCCCAGTTCGGACTCGTTTTCCATTCCCTCCGCCACCCGCCCGAACGCGGCTGGCTGCAGGGGCCCGGGCCGCTGCTGGCCCTCGCCGCCCTCCTCGTCATCGCCACCGCCCCGCTCACCGGCTCCCGCTCCTCTACTCTCCTGCTGTCAACGCTCGCCCTTGTCGCCGCGATCGCCGCTTTGCGCCGCCTGCTCCGCTCCGCGCGCCGCCCGCTCCTCGGCGGCGCGGTCGTCGCCGCCGCCTTGCTCCTGCTCGTCGGCCTCGTTGTGGCCCAGAGCCGCGGGATCATCGCGTTCCGCCTGGACCAGACCGTCGAGCAGGTGGCCGCCCTCCGCGCCGGGACGACCCGCTACACCCGTGCCGACCTCTATGCCGATACCTGGCGCATGGCCGCCGACCGCCCCGTCTTCGGCTGGGGGCTCGAGTCCTACGGCTCCGTTTTCCTGCGCTATTCCCGCTTCCGCCCCGGCTCCGACGGCCTCTGGAACACCTTCGAGGATGCCCACTCCGACTGGCTCCAGTCCCTCGCCGAGCTCGGTTTCGCCGGCACCGCCCTGCTGCTCCTCTTCGCCCTTCTCCCACTGCTCGAGACCGTTCGTCCGCGCCGGCTGGATCCCTTCTCCGGCTGGCTTCTCGCCGGGTGCGCGCTCGTCGCTGCCTACGCCTGGCTCGAGTTTCCCTTCGCCTGCCCCGCCGTCGTCGCCGCCTGGTGGGTGTTCTTTTTCACCGCCCTCCGGACCACCCAGCTCACCCCGGCCCACGGCCTCGCCGCCCGTCCCGCCTGAGGCGTCGTCCCGTCGTTCGCGTCGGCGGAATCGCGCCTTGCGTAATTTTGCCTCTTTCCGTCCACCCCCGACCGGCCTCTTCCTCCCTGTCCGCGATCGCATGTTCTCCGTCGTCATCCTGACCCTCAACGAGGAGGCCAACCTCCCCGCCTGCCTCGCCTCCCTCCCCGGCGTGGACGACATCCACGTGCTCGACTCAGGCTCCACCGACCGCACCGCCGAGGTCGCCGCCGCCCATGGCGCGCGGGTCACGGTCAATCGTTTCGAAAACTTCGCCCAGCAACGCAACCACGCACACGAACGCATCCCCTTCCGCCATCCCTGGGTCTTCCACCTCGACGCCGACGAGCGCATGACGCCGGCCCTCCTCGCCGAGCTCCGGGCTGCGGTCGCCGCGCAGACCGCCGCCCGCACCGTAGATGGCTTCTGGGTCGCGCCGCGCATGCTCTGGCAGGGCCGCTGGGTCCCGCATTGCACCGATTATCCCGCCTGGCAGGCCCGCTTTTGCCACGCTCCCTCTTTCCGCTTCGTCGAAAAAGGCCATGGCCAGCGCGAGGCCCCCAACCTCCGTCTCGCGTATTTGAAAGCTAATTACGAGCACGACATGTCCGCCTCCGGCGTGGACGACTGGCTCGCCAAGCACCGCCGCTACGCCCGCCGCGAAGCCGAGGCCTGGCTCGCCTCCGCCCCCCCCGCCTCCGCCTCCCTCCGCGTCCTCTTCTCCCGCGATGCCCTCGCCCGCCGCCGCGCGCTCAAGAACCTCAGCTACCATCTCCCCGCCCGCCCTCTCGCCCGCCTTTTCTACCAATACCTCCTTCGCGGCGGCTTTCTCGACGGCGCCCCCGGCTGGCGCTACTGTCTCCTCCTCGCCCGCTACGAAGGCTTCGCGGCCGCCGAGATCCGACGCCTGCGTAAACTTTCGCCGAGCGCACTTTAGGTCTTTTCCCGCGGACACCCCAGTCATATTTGACGTTCGGTTTACCGAACCATGAGATCCAGCCCCCGCTTCACCCTCGCCCTCTTCGTCGGCGACCTCGCGAGCGTGCTGGTCGCCTTCAACGCCATCGCCATCGGCCGAGGTATCGTCACCCTCCAGGACCCCTTGCTCTGGCCGCTGCTCGTGCCCGCCGCGTTTCTCGTCGCGGCCCTGGCCCTGATCGACGCCTACACCCCGCGCACCGACTTCCTCTCGCTGGACTACACCAGCCAGCACCTCATCGCGGTGTCTGTCGCCGCCCTGGCCACCATCCTCTTCACCTACGTGGTGTTGACCGGCGGCTTCGCCCTTCAGCAAAGCCGCCTGCTGTCCACCCTCGCGTTTCTCATCGTCGCCCCCCTCGGCCTCGTCACCCGTCGCCTGCTCGGATTGCGCCGGGCAGCGGTGCGCCGCCACCACCATGTGGTCTTCGTCGGTGACGACCCCAGCGCCAGCATCTTCGCCGCGGAGTGCGCCCGCGTCGGCTTCGACCGGCCCATCCTCTACGCGGCCCTGGACGACGCCTCCGCCTCGTCACGGCGCCCGCCCATCGCCGAACTCATCGCCCGCATCGAAGCCGGCGAACTCCGCGCCGAGGCCATCGTGCTCC
The DNA here is from genome assembly GCA_966250295.1 of uncultured Akkermansia sp. GTDB lineage: Bacteria > Verrucomicrobiota > Verrucomicrobiia > Opitutales > Opitutaceae > IMCC26134_A. Next base: position 77,514 of record CBINGR010000010.1, read on the forward strand.
GCGAGTCCGCCCGCGAACTGCCCGCCGGCCTGCCCGACCGCCTCGTCCGGCTCCACTTCGCCGGTGTCCCCACCTATACCCTCGAGCTCTTCCACGAGGCCGTCTGGCGCAAAATTCCCCTCTACCGCATCAACCCCATCTGGCTCTTCCAGGGCGGCTTCCAGCTCGCCCGCGAGCCTATTTTCGACCGGATCAAGCGGGTCTCCGACCTTCTCCTCGCCCTCTTCGTCCTGCTCCTCTCCGCCCCTTTTCTCGCCCTCGCCGCGGTAGCCATCGTCCTGGATGACCGCGGCCCCGTCTTCTTCCGCCAGACCCGCATCGGCCGGCACCGCCGCCCCTTCACTCTCTACAAGCTTCGTACCATGCGCGTCGTCACCGATGGAGCCCGCTACACCGCTCCCGGCGACAAGCGCATCACCCGCATCGGCGCCTTCCTCCGCTCCTCCCGCCTCGACGAGCTCCCCCAGCTCTGGAACGTGCTCAAAGGCGACATGAGCATGATCGGCCCCCGCGCCGAGTGGGATCTTCTGGTGGGGGACTACGAACGACAGATCCCCTGCTACCACTTCCGCCACCTCGTCCGCCCCGGCATTACCGGTTGGGCCCAGATCAACTATCCCTATGGCGCGAACCTGGACGACACCCTCCGCAAGCTCGAATACGACCTGTATTACATTCGGCACTACAGCTTCGGTCTCGATGCCGCCATCGTCCTGAAGACGGTACACGTCATGCTCTTCGGGAAGGGCAGCCGCTGATCCCTCCGCCTCCCCGATGCCCAAGGGTCCGCCCCCCGCTTCGCACGCACTGCTCCTCACCGCCTGCATCGCGCCCAAGGCTCCCGCCACTCCCTTCTTCCGCCGCGCCGATCCAGCTGTCCGCCTCGCCGACTACGCCGCCGCCCTCCGCTTCTGGCTCCGGCTCCGCGACCCGCGCATCGGCGCCCTGGTCTTCGCCGACAACTCCGGCCATCCGCTCGCGACTCTGCGCGACCTCGCCTCGGCCGAGGCCCCGCCCGGCCTGCCGGTCGAGTTCCATTCCTTCGATTTCCCCGCCCCTTCCCCGGACCTCAGCTACGGCCACCCCGAGATGCTGCTCGTCAACGCCGTCCTCGACGCCAGCCCCGCCCTCGCGCGCCTGCCCTGGTTCGCCAAGGTCACCGGCCGCTACCGCTATCCCGGGCTGCCTCGCCTCCTCGATCGCCTGCCCCCGGACTATCGCGTCGCGGTGGACACCACCGGGATGCGCCCCTGGCCCTGGCGCCACCGCTCCGTCCCGATTGCCGGCTTCGGCCTCGCGCTCTTCCGGACCGAGCTCTACCGCGCCCGGCTCCGTGCCATCCCCGATCTCATGCGTCCCGCCCCCCCCTGGAACCGACTCCAGTTCGTCGAGGCGATGATCCACGACGCGCTCCTCCCGCTTCGCAACGAGCCAGGCGTGCTCCTCCGTTGGCCTTGCAATTGCGAGCCCGTCGGCGTCGGCGCCAACGGCGAAAACTACCGCGGCTGGCGCCGCCGCGCCGCCGCCGGCCTTCGCGCTCTTTCCCGCCGCCTCGCCCCCGGCCTCTGGATCTAGGCGTCCGGCGCCGGCCCGCGATTTCGCTCGCCGGGCCGTGCATTTCCCGCGCCGATGCGTTTGCTCCGCGCCATGAAGACCTTCGACCTCATCGTGATCGGCGGCGGCTCCGCCGGCTTCAATGCCGCCCGCGTCGCCGCCGACCTCGGCAAAGCCGTCGCCATCGTCGACGGCGCTCCCGAGCTCGGCGGCCTTTGCATCCTCAAGGGCTGCATGCCGTCAAAGACCCTCCTGCACGCCGCCGAGTTGCTCCACCAGGCACAGACCGCGGAAAAGTTCGGCCTGCGCATTCCCCGCGCGACCGTGGACATGAAGGCCCTCCACGCCTGGAAAAAACACGTCATCGCCGACTTCGCCTCCTACCGCGAAAAGGCCATGACCAACGCGAAACGCTTCACCCTCTTCCGCAGCCACGCCCGCTTCGTCGATCCGCATACCGTGCAGTTGGCCAGCGGCGAAACGCTTTCGGCGAAACGTTTCCTCGTCGCCACCGGCTCCCGCGTCTCCGTTCCCGCCGCCGTCCCGGGCCTGGCCGAGACCCCGCACTGGACCAGCGACGACGTACTCGACCTCGATTTCGTTCCGAAAAGCGTGATCGTCCTCGGCGGCGGTATCGTAGCCTGTGAGCTCGCCCAGTTCCTCAACCGCATCGGCAGCCGGGTCACTCTCATCCAGCGCAGCAAAAACATCCTTCGCGACCACTCCCCCGCCGCCTCCGCGGTCGTGCAGCAGGCCTTCCGCGACGAAGGCATCGATCTTCACACCGACACCCGCCTCACCTCCGTCCGCGCGCGGGGCACGAACGGGGTCGAGGTCGCCTTCCTTTCCGAGGGCAAACCGCTCGTCCGCCGCGCCGCCCACCTTTTCAACGCCCTCGGCCGCGAGCCCGAGGTCGCCCGCCTCGGGCTCGCGGCCGCCGGCGTCCGCCTCACCGCCGAAGGCCGCGTGAAGATCAATCGCTGGCAGCAGACCACCGCGCCCCACATCTACGCCGGAGGCGACGTTTGCGGTCCGCATGACATCGTCCACCTCGCCGTGGCCCAAGGCGAGCTCGCCGCCCGCCACGCTTTCGGCGTCCCGACCCGGAAACTGCGCCCCGTGGCCTCGATCCCCCTGCTGAACGTCGTCTTCACCGATCCGCCCCTCGCCACCATCGGCGCGCAAGAACACGAACTGGCCGCCAGGAAGATTCCCTTTCTCGCGGCCAGCTACCCCTTCGACGACCACGGCAAGTCCATCCTCATGGGCGCGACCCGCGGCTACGTGAAGGTCATCGCCGAGCCCACGCGCGGCCGCATCCTCGGCGCTGAAATCGTCGGTCGCGACGCCGGCGAGCTGATCCACTGCTTCGCCGGACCGCTGACGATGCGCGCCACGGTCCGGGATCTGCTCCGGGCGCCCTGGTACCACCCGACTCTGGCGGAAATCCTCACCTACCCGCTCGAGGAGATCGCTGAAAAGCTCCCTCCGCCCCTCGCCTGTAAATGAATTTACTGCGTTCCGTCCTTCTGCGCACCCGCCTCGCCCATCTCCCCGTCCGCGTCCGCTCCGGTTTCGCCCGCGGCGCCCGTTGGAGCCTCTACCCCTGGACCGCCTACTGGCGCGGCACCCACGAGCCCGCCATCCAGGCCGCGCTCACGCGTCTTCACCCCGGCGCCGGTGCCGTCTTCTGGGACATCGGCGCCCACTACGGCCTCTACGCCGTCGGCGCCGCCCTGCGCTGCGGCCCCTCCGGCCAGGTCGCCGCTTTCGAGCCGAACCCCCTCAGCTTCGCCCGCCTCGAACTGCACCGTCGCCGCAACCAGCTCGACTGGCTCAAAACCTACCCCGCCGCCGTCTCCGCCCAGGAGGGCGAGATGCCTTTTCTCCTCTACGGCGGGGCCGACAGCACGACCACTCATCTCCCTTACGACCGCGAGGTGGTCACCCCCGAGAGCCAGCCGATCACCGTCCGCGTGCTCCGGCTCGACGATCTCGTGGAGCGCGGCGAGCTCCGCCCGCCCCAGCTAATCAAGATCGACGCAGAAGGTCACGGCCATCGCGTGCTCACCGGCGCCCAAGCCACTCTCGTCCGGCACCGCCCCACCGTCCTCCTCGCCCTCCATAGCCCAGAGGAAATCTCCGGCTCCGCGGCGCTCTTGGCCGCCCTCGGCTACCAGGCCCACGCCCTCCGCCCGGATGGTTCGCTCGTGGAAGCTCCAGCTCCGCTCGGCTGCGACGACTACGTTTTTCTGCCGAACAGCACAGCCATTGTGCGGTAGGCGCTGTCTTCGAAATAGATCAGGCCGGCCTGGGGACTGCGCGGTCAGTGCAAACTCGCGCGGCCCCCTGGTCCCGCCCTACCGTTCGGCGGCGGTCTTGATCCGCCAGGGAGCGCCGCTCAAGCGGCCCGCCGGCTCGCTTCCTTCGGAGCCGATGACTCGCCCGTGGTACAGATATCCTGGGCCCCGGCCCCGCTGAAGATATCCTTGGCCCGGGAGATTTCCTTCGACGTTTCGGCGTGGACGGAAATCAAGACGTTGCCCTCCAGAACTTTTCCTTCGTAGCGCTTGGCTTCGAGCTCTGGGATACCGAGGCCGACCAAGCCGCCCGCGATGCCGCCCACGGTCGCTCCGATGGCGGCGCCGCTCAGCGCGGCCATGATTGGGCCGGCAGCGATGAGGGGTCCCACTCCCGGGATGGCCAGAGCCCCGATGCCGGCGATCCAGCCCAGGGCTCCGCCGACGATCCCTCCCGTGCCCGCCCCCACCACGGCGCCTTCCGGAGCCTTGGTGTTCTTTTCATGGGCGAAATCGCGCGATGTGCTCCGGTCGGAAAAAAGCGCAGATATGTCATTGTTGGAGAAGCCGGCCTCCTTCAGGTGATCGACGATGCGTTCGGCTTGGGCCAGGGAGGTGGCGATGCAGAATACGGATTTTTTAGACATGGTACTCAGGGTTTATTTTTTTGTACAAGCTTAACCAAAATCGCCGCAGGGGGTCATTTCACCTCGAGTTGATTGTCCACGCTGGCTTGCGGCGCGGCGTTGCGGGCAATCTCCCCGATGCGTTGTTTTTCCTCCGCCGTGTCGACCGGGCCGCGAAGCGTCACCATGCCGTTGGCGGTAATGATCTTTATGTTCCTGGCATTCACCGACATCCCCTTTTCCGCAATGATTCCTCTCCGGATGTGCGCGGTCGTCTCCGTGTCGGTCTTGTTTCCCCCTTGGTCGAGCGGAGTCTTGGACGCGGGGTCGCGGTCGCGGGTGTTGCGTTCGGTGTTGTCAACCGCGGTCGCGGACTGGGTTTGGGCGGGTTTGGTGGCATCCGCTTCGGCGGCAAACGCCGCAGCCGCGATGAGGCCCGGGGCGAGAAGCAGAATTTTATGATTTAGTTTCATATACTTCGGAGGATAGCTCTCGTTTCAGGTTTATCTTGAGGCGAATTTCCCACGATCGCCCGGGGCTTGGTGACCGGAAAAACCAAACGAGGCTTTGCCCCGCCGGACGACGTTGAACGGGTTTACTATAACTGCAGGACGGCCGTCGCGATAGTAGGTCTTGTCAGTAATAAAGCGCCCCCATGGCCGCCGCCCGCCCGGCGCCCGAGGCGCCTTGCGCACGCTACGAGGGCCCTCTTGACTGCCCATCCTGCCATGTCCGCCGCCTCGCCGCCGCTGCGCGCCTACGTCCTCGCCTTCGCCACCATTTATCTCGTCTGGGGCAGTACCTATCTCGCCATGCGTGTCGGCGTGGAGACCATGCCGCCCTTCGCCATGGCGGGCCTTCGCTTTCTGACCGCGGGTAGTCTCTTCCTCGGATTTCTTCGCCTGCGCGGCCACCTCTGGCCGACACCGCGCCAGTGGTGCGATGCCTACGTGTCAGGCTTTTTCCTGCTCCTCGGGGGCAACGGCCTCGTGACGTGGGCCGAGCAGACCATTCCCTCCAGCATCGCCGCGCTGCTGATCGGTTCCGGCCCCGCCTTCATCGTGCTCACCGAATGGGCGTGGCCTGGCGGGCGCCGGCCCTCGCCCCTCACCTTCGGCGCCATGCTGTTGGGCTTCGGAGGCGTAGCCTGGCTCGCCGCTCCGTGGGAAAATACGGGGCACGGGCGGCTCGATTCCGCCGGCGTCGCCGCGATCCTCGCCGCCTGCTTTTCCTGGGGTATCGGCACCATCTACAGCCGCCATGCGCGCGATCCCGCCCCGCCCTTCACCGCCGCGGCCGCGCAAATGCTCGCCGGAGGCGTCCTCCTCGCCCTTGCCGCCGCGTTCCACGGAGATTTCGCCGCATGGGACTTCGCTGCCATCTCCGCGCGCTCGTGGGCCGCCCTCGCCTACCTCATTTTCGTCGGCGCCCTCGCCGGCTATACCGCCTTCGTGTGGCTGGTGAAGCACTCCACGCCCGCCCTCACCGCCACTTACGCCTACGTCAACCCCGTCGTGGCCGTGTTTCTCGGCTGGCTACTCCTGGATGAGCCGGTGACGCCCCGCACCCTCGCCGCCTCGGCCGTCATCATCGGTGCCGTCGCCATTATCACGCTCCACCGCAATCGCCGGATCTGAGCCGGAATGGATCCGTGCAGCTCGGCAGCTTGGGTAAACAGGCTCTTGCACGTAAGTTCACGACCGAACCCGCATCCGTCCCCTGGACCGGCGTCCTCTGGACCGGTAAACGATTGAGCCGCCTCGACCTGGGTCGGGGCGGCTCATCTTGTATGCGGCTCGGGGCCGCCAGCGCGGCTATGGCGCTTATCTTCGTCTTTGGTTTGGCGGAGTAGTTCGATAACTGTCGTTTTCGATTCCGAGACCTAACCTGACTCTGACATGTGGCCTTTCGACCACGCCCCAACTATGCCACAAGCGCTCCTACAATGCCAGCGCCTCGTCTGTAAGCGTGGTGTACAAGTCGGCCGCTTGACGCTTCTGTTAACCTCCTCCGCGACGCCCGCTTGATGTCTTTCCGCGACCAGCCCGCCCCTCCGCCTCCCGCGCCCCTGCGCGTACTCGCCGGCCTGCTCGCATTCTTCGTCCTCGCACTGGTCTGTGCAGTCCAGTCCCCGGTCGCACACGACTGGCTCCACGCTTCCCGTAGCAGCTGCACCGCCCACTCCGCCGGCCATGCCCTGCCGGATGCCGGTCCCCCCGGCGACATCGGCTGCCCCGTCACCCTTTTTGCCCAGGGCTTTACCCTGCCTCTGGCTGCCCCGGCCCCAGACCTCCCGCGGCTTCTCACCTGCCCCGCACCGCCGGCCGTTCCCGTAGCCTGCCTGCCTGCCGCGCCGGACCGGCTGCACCCCCCCGCGCACGCGCCTCCGTCCGTCGGCTGAGTTACCGCTTTGTTTTGTCTGCCGTGCGCCCCCGCGCCCGGTTCCCGCCGCTTTCCGCGCCTGCGCGCCGGTTCTCGCGGCTGTTTTCCCCGTGATCGATCTTCTCCGCGCGCGCCTGTCCGCGCGCAATCCTCTCCGTCCGCAATCCTTTCCTTTGGCATGTCCTCTTTCCTTTTCCGCACGTCCCTCGCCACGCTCTGCACCGCCACGGCGCTGCAGGCCCAGACCCCGCCACCTCCCCCGGCCAGCACCCAGGCCTCGAACAAGGACGAACCCGTCGTCTTGGAAAACCTGGTCGTCACCGCCTCGCCCCTCGCCCGCACCCAAGCCGACCTGCTTAGCTCCACCAGCGTCCTCGCCGGCGCCGAGCTCCAAACCGCCAAACAGCCCACCCTGGGCGAAACCATCGCCGCCTTGCCGGGTGTCTCCTCGACCTGGTTCGGCCCTGGCGCCAGCCGCCCCATCCTCCGCGGACTCGGAGCCAACCGGGTGCGCGTCCTCGCCAACGGCACCGACACCCTCGACGCATCCAACACGTCCCCCGACCACGCCGTCTCCGTCGAACCTTTCCTCGTGAAGCGCATCGAAGTGGTACGCGGGCCCGCCTCCCTTCTCTATGGCTCCGCCGCCGTCGGCGGCGTGGTCAACGTCATCGACCATCGCATCGAATCCGAACTCCCCGACGGCCCCCTGGCCGGCGCGGTCGATGCCCGCATCACCGACAACGGCGCCGGCTACGCCACCGGCGGCACCGCGGATATCGCCCTCGCCGCCGATCACATCGCCGAGTCCGGCTTCGTGCTCCACCTCGACGGTTTCCGTCGCGAGGCCGACGACGTGGAGGTCCCCGGCTTCTCGGGCCAGCCCGGCGCGCCCAAGGGCGAATTGGTCAACAGCGCGGTCGATTCCAAGGGAGCCTCGGCCGGCCTCAGTTATGTAAGCAAGGCCTTCGACGCCGGCCTCAACTACAACGGCTTCGATACCCGCTACGGCGCGCCCAACGAGGAATCCGTCACCATTGCGCTGCGCCAGCGCCGACTCGATTCGTCCGCCGACTATACCGGCGATTTCGGCGTGTTCACCGGCGCCCGGGCCAAGTTCTCCTACTCCGATTACGAACACCGCGAACTCGAGGGCGCGGAAATCGGCACCATCCTCGGCCAGGAGGGCATCGACTCCCGTATCGAGCTCCTGAACGGCGAAATCGCCGGCTGGACCGGCGCGCTCGGCGCGCAGTTTGGCCAGACCGATTTTTCCGCCACCGGCGAGGAGGCCTTCCTCCCCACTCACCTCACCGACTCCGGCGCGCTTTTCGTCTTCGAGGAGCTGACCCGCGGCGCGACCACCTGGCAGGCCGGCGCACGCGTCGAGCACCGGGTCATCGACGCCGACGCCTTCGCCAGCCCCGGCGGCACCGCCCACGCCGCCCGCAGAGACGAACGCACCACCTGGTCCGCCTCCTTCGGCGCCGTCCATACCCTGAGCCCGGACTACAAGTTTGCCTGGAGTCTCAGCCACACCGAACGCGCCCCCAACGGCCAGGAACTCTACGCCGACGGCCCGCATGTCGGCACCGTCGCCTACGAGATCGGCGACGCCGGCTTCGACGACGAACAAAGCCTCGGCCTCGAGCTCTCGCTGCGCAAGGTGACCGGTCTGGTCACGGGCTCACTCACCGGCTATGTCAACGCCTTCGACGGCTATCTCTTCGAGCAGAGCACCGGCATCCTCGTGGACGAAACCAACACCCCCGACCCCGCCGGCGAGCTCACGCGGACACTCTTCGTGCAGCGCGACGCCCTGTTCTACGGCGCCGAGGCCGAGGCGGTCTGGCACCTGCACCAGGCCTCCCGGCACAGCCTCGATCTCACCACCGCGCTCGACTACACGCTCGCCGAGGAGCGCGGTGGTCCCGACCTGCCCCGCATCCCGCCGCTGAAGGGCCGCGTCGCGCTCGACTGGCGCACGGGCCCCTGGAACGCCGGCGCCGATCTCGTCGCGGTTGCCCGCCAAGATCGCACCGCCCCCGGCGAGACCGAGACCGATGGCTACGCTCTGCTCGGCCTTTCCGGCGGTTATCGCCTGATGGCCGGCCCGGTGGCGTATGAGTTCTTCGTGCGCGCGAGCAACCTCACCGACGAGGAGGCGCGCGTGCACAGCTCCTTCCTGAAGGACATCGCGCCCCTCCCCGGCCGCGCCTTCACCGCCGGCATCCGCGCCGACTTCTGATTTGTAGAGCACAAGGCCCGGGTCTCCCGGGCCTTGTTTAGCCCTTGATCCCGGCTCAGGGCCGCAACGACTCGGGCACCGCATCCCGATACGCCTGCGCGTCGTCCCCGGTCTTCAAGGTCTCCGCGCCGAGGATGAACGCCCCCTCGACCACGGCTTCGGGCCGCTCCTCGGCGAATTCCCCTTCGCCATGGGTCCCGAACTGGCTGCCCGCCAGGGTACCGGCGCTCAGTCTGCCGTTCACGCGCACATCCTTCCGGAGGTCGTGCCGGCCCGAGTACGCCGCCTTGCCCGCTACCCGCAGATCGCGAAACGGCCCCGTTCCATCGGGAAAAAGCCGCACCGTGAGCACCGCCCGGCCGCTGAAGGTTTCCGTGAAGGTGGGAGCCGGCTGCTCGAGATTTTCGGTAAAGTCGGGCCCGTAGGTGATTTTCTGACTTTCTTTAGCCACCCCCGCCTCCGCCCCGCCCTCGCTCGCCTCCATCAGCAGGCACATGCCGGCGGTAAGCGCCTCAGCCTCCCCCGCCCGCGTTTCCCAACCCACAAAAACCGGCGTCTTGCCTTTTTTCTCCGCAAAGAAATAGCGCCGGTCCTCATCGAAGCCCTTGAAGGTCACCGCCACCAGTCCGTAGCCCTTCCATGCCTGCGCATCGCCGGACGACTCGTCCAGCACGCCGCCGCGCGCGACCAGATCCTTGATGAAATTGACCGTTAAATAGCGCTGCGTAAATCGCCTCCGGACGATCTGCGTGACGCGTTCCACCGGATGCACCTCGCCGTCCGCCAGCTTCTTTCTCACCTCGCTGAGCCGTTCGGAATAATAGGCGAAGCCCTCCTCGTCGGCGTCGAAATCAAGCGGGTTCATGACTCCATCGTAGAAGATCTCCTTCGCGGCCTCCGACTCCACTTTCGCGGGGCTGAGCGGGTAGCCGCCGATCGTCTGGGAAATTGTGAAGGAAATGCCGACCGTCGCCCGGCCGGCGACAAGCGTTTCCGCCTCCGTCTGGGCTGCGGCGTGAACGCCGAAAAGCAGGCACAGACCGAGGGTAACGAAAGGAGGGTGGCGGCGGAGAAAAGACATCATGGTCGAAAAGCGGAAACGGTGGACAAGGGAGGGGCCGCGAACCCCAACAGACGGCCCAATGGGTCCGGCCCCGGCAGGCGTTGTCAACAACGGGCGTTTTCCCGCTTTTCGCGGAGCCGGCTTCTTCCCTCACTCCCTCATTCCGTCATCCCTCCTCAACCCGCTTTCCCACACCATGAGCACCACCTCCGCCTCCCGCCCGAAAAAAGTCGCTTTGCTCACCGCTGGCGGTCTCGCGCCCTGCCTCAGTTCCGCCGTCGGCGGTCTCATCGAGCGCTACACCGAGATCGCACCCGACATCGAGATCATCGCCTACCATGGCGGTTACAAAGGGCTGCTCCTCGGCGATTCCTACCGGGTCGGTCCCGCCGAACGCGCCGCCGCCCCCATCCTCCACCGCCATGGCGGCTCACCCATCGGCAACAGCCGGGTGAAGCTCACCAACATGAAGGACTGCGTGAAGCGCGGCCTCGTGAAGGAAGGCCAGGATCCGCAGAAGGTCGCCGCCGACCAGCTCGTGAAGGACGGGGTGGACGTCCTCCACACCATCGGCGGCGACGACACCAACACCGCCGCGGCCGACCTCGCCGCTTTCCTCGCGAAAAACCACTACGGCCTCACCGTCATCGGCCTGCCCAAAACCATCGACAACGACGTCTTCCCCATTCGGCAGTCCCTCGGCGCCTGGACCGCCGCCGAACAGGGCGCGCGGTATTTCCGTAACGTCGTCTCCGAGCACAACGCCAACCCGCGCATGCTCATCGTCCACGAGATCATGGGCCGAAACTGCGGCTGGCTCACCGCCGCCACCGCGGCCGAATACCGCAAGCTCCTCGACCGCGAGCAATTTGCCCCCGGCCTGGGCCTCGCCCGCGAGAATCTCGATATCCACGCCGTCTTCGTGCCCGAGATGACCATTGATCTGGCCGCCGAGGCCGCCCGCCTGAAGGCCCTCATGGATCGGCACGACAACGTGAACATCTTCATCTCCGAAGGCGCGGGCGTGGAGGCCATCGTCGCCGAGATGCAGGCCAAGGGCCAGGAAGTCCCCCGCGATGCCTTCGGCCACATCAAGCTCGACGCCATGAATCCCGGCAAATGGTTCGGCGAGCAGTTCGCCAAGATGCTCGGCGCCGAAAAGACCCTCGTGCAAAAATCCGGCTACTACGCGCGTGCTGCCGCGGCCAACGCCGACGACCTCCGCCTCATCAAGAGTTGCACCGACCTGGCGGTGGAATGCGCCCTGCGCCGCGAAAGCGGCGTCATCGGCCACGACGAGGACAAGGGCGGCGTGCTCCGCGCGATCGAGTTCCCCCGCATCAAGGGCGGAAAACCCTTCGACCTGGCCACGCCTTGGTTCGGCGAACTCCTCGCCGCCATCGGCCAGCCGAAAGGCGAAAAGGTTCACGTGGCGCACTGAGCCGCACCCCGCGCGCAGGAGGGGCGCGTCGAGGTCAACGCGTCCTCCTGCGTGCAGCCGCCGCCTCCCGTTCGAGCAGCACCTGCCGGCGGCCTTCACTCCAATACGCCCCGCCGGAAGGCGAACCGTCGCTGCGCAGCACTCGGTGGCAGGGAATGACGAAGGCGAACAGATTGGCCGAGCACGCAGCTCCCACGGCCCGGACAGCCTTCGGAGCACCGATCGCTTGGGCAACCGCGGCGTAGGTGCTGGTTTTGCCGGGAGGGATTTCGCGGACAGCTTGCCAAACCCGTTTCTGAAAAACCGTGCCACGCAGGTCGAGGGGCAGATCGGGTTGCTGCATCGGGTCTTCGATGGCGTCGGCCACGCGTCTCGCGAAGGTCCTCGCCTCGCCGTCTCCGCCGGTGAGCTTCGCCTTCGTAAACCGCGTCTGCAGGATCCGAACCAGCCGCGCTTCGTCGCCGCCGACAAGAATCGAGACGACACCATCCTCACCCAAGGCCAGCAGGACGAAGCCGAGAGACGATTTCTCCACGGCGAAGCGAATCTCCTCGGGCCGGCGTCGCCCCAGATGCTGCTCGAGAGCGGAAAGGACGCGGCTGGCCGGTTTGCGAGGCATGCCTGTTTCCTTGGCTCCTCGATCACGGGCGTCAAATCCCTCGCGCGGAGCGATCGTCGCTCGATCGCCATTCGCCCATTCGGTCGAATGGCGGAGAGGGAGGGATTCGAACCCTCGGTACCCTTGCGGGCACGCCTGATTTCGAGTCAGGTACAATCGACCACTCTGCCACCTCTCCGGTTGCGAGGGCGAAACCGTAGGACCCGCCCGTTCAAACGGAAGCCGAAAGTGCATCCTGCCCCAACGAATCACGTCACAGGCGGAGACCGGCTCCTCGCCCCTCCGTCCACCCCCTCATTCCCTCACTCCCCTGCTCCCGCACTCCCTCCGCCCCCTCACGTATTCGCATCCTCGTCCGCCGCGATCTCGCGCTGGTTCGCCGGCAGGTGATGCGGCACCACCAGGTAGTAGTTCATCAGCCACCAGCTACGCGACGAGCGGTAGAACAGGATCGGAAACAGCACCGCGCCCACTCCGGCCAGAACCGCGGCCGTCACGCCTCCGATTCCTCCCGCCAGATACGCGATCAACACCGGCACCAGGAACAAGCAGATGGTGACGCCGTAGTTGAGCGACATCGCGCCGAGGAAACTGCCTTCGTCGCGTTCGAACTTGAGCCCGCAAGCGGGGCAACTGGGTGCGAGCGTAAAAGGCGCGCCCGGGGCAAACAGCGTGCGCCCGCCGCAGTTGGGGCAGCGATGCGTGAGGCCGCGGGCGATGATCTGGCTGCGCGTGACGGTAAACTTCATGCGGATACAAAAAAGGCGCTTTCCCCGCAAGGAAAGCGCCCAATGAGCAAGATGGTGCGAACTTGCCTGGAGGATCGCTCAGGCGCCGAGCTGATAGCGCGTGAAACGACGGACGATGATGTTTTCGCCGGTCTTGGCGATGGTCTCGGTGAGGATCTCCTTGATGCTCTTTTCGGCCACCTTGACGAAGGGTTGATCGAGGAGACACACGGTCGCGTAATACTTCTCGAGCTTGCCCTCGACGATCTTCTGCACGGCCGCGGGCGGCTTGCCCGCCACCTGGGCGGCGGCAATCTCGCGCTCCTTGGCGAGATCGGCCTCGGGAACTTCCTCGCGGCTCACGTAGAGAGGATTCACGGCGGCGATGTGAAGGCACAGGTCCTTCACGAACTGCCGGAATTCCTCGTTTCGGGCCACGAAGTCGGTCTCGCAGTTAACCTCGATGAGGACGCCGACCTTGCCACCGACGTGGATGTAGCTCTCGACGATGCCTTCCTTGGCGGTGCGATCGGCCTTCTTGGCGGCGGAAGCGGCGCCTTTCTTGCGAAGGATGGTGATGGCCTCCTCGACGTTGCCGTTGGTCTCGACCAGGGCACGCTTGCAGTCCATCAGACCGGCGCCGGTCTGGGCGCGCAGGTCGTTGACCATAGTAGCGGAAATGGCGGTGGTGCTCATGAGAACGGTGTAATTCGTTGTTACGAGATCAGGCCTTGGGGGCGGCGATCTTCTTGCGGACGGGCTTAGCGGCCGGGGCGGCGGGCTCGGCCTCGGCGGCCGGGGCGGGAGCCTCGGAAGCGGTGTCGATGCCGGCGGCCGCGGCCACGGCGGCGGAGGCGGCCTTCAGGTCGGCTTGGCCGCGCTGGGTGCGACGGCTATCGCGCTGGGCGAGGCCGGACTGCACGGCGGCGACGATGGTGTCGACGATGATGCGGATGGACTTCACGGCGTCGTCGTTACCCGGGATGGGGTGCGAGAGCTGGGTGGGGTCGGAATTGGTGTCCACGAGGCCCACGCAGGGAATGCCGCAGCGCTTGGCCTCGGCCACGGCGATAGCCTCATGGTTGGCGTCCACCACGAACATGATAGAGGGAAGCTCGGGCATCTCGAGAATGCCGGAGAAGTTCTTGGTCATGCGCACCATCTCGCGCTTGATGGAGGCCTCTTCCTTGGAGGAGAGCTTGGCCAGCTCGCCGGACTGTTCCTGCTGCTGATACTTTTTGAACTTCGCGATGGATTTCTTGACGGTGGCGAAATTGGTCAGGGTGCCGCCGAGCCAGCGGTCCACGCAGAAGGGCATGCCGGTCGAGGTGGCGGCCTCGCGGACGATCTCGCGAGCCTGCTCCTTGGTGCCGACGAAGAGGACGTTGCCGCCGGAGGCGACCTTGTCCTCGATGAAGGCGTAGGCCTTCTGGAGGAGCTCGTGGGTCTTGCCGAGGTCGATGATGGTGATGCCCTGGCGGTGGTCGAAGACGTAGGGCTTGGAACGGGGGTTCCAGCGCTTGGTCTGGTGCCCGAAGTGGACGCCGGCGTCGAGGAGGTCGCGTGCAGTGACTTGCATGTGGATCTATGTATCTTTCGGAAACACAGGTCGGCCTGAGGGCCGCCTTGCGATCGTAGGATAAGGTTGTGGTGTTTGTGTTTTGTTTGGCTCTTTTCGAAGGAAAAGAGGGTCGAGCAGACGCGGCGGAAAAACCCGAGGCAAGCGTGTTCTCGATCTTTTGGATTTTTTTGAGAAAAGGGCGTTGACAGAGCCCCTTTGCCGCACACGGTCCCGCTTCCTCACTTGTTGCAGGGTGGAGCAGCCTGGTAGCTCGTCAGGCTCATAACCTGAAGGTCGTTGGTTCAAATCCAACCCCTGCACCCATGAAGCCCCGGATTAACCATCCGGGGCTTCGCCATTTATGGGACTTTTCAGAGGTACGACGAATTGTGAAACGCCAGGCAGCTTTGGCGAAAAACAGGAAGCCCGCCACGTAGTTTCCCACGTAGTTTTTTGGCCATTTTTCAGAGGCAAAGCGCGACGCTCACCCCTGCTATTTCGGCCCGCGATTGGCGTAGCCCGTCACAGTAGGGCGGCACGGGCCAAATGGATTTTGCAATCGGCGCCGTGCGAAGCGGCAACGGAACGTTGGCACATCCTCTATGAGCCGCGCGCAAACATCAGCGCGTCCACCGTCGCCTCCGGACCGGTATCGATCGACCCCCACGTCTTCAATTCGCGCGCACGATCCGGAAACGGGTCAAAGCGGCGAATCAACGCGACGGGGACGCCGTCGCTGTCCACGATTCGCGCGGCGGCAGGTTCGGCTCGAGCGCGAACGATCCCCGGCCACCAGCCACGTTTCGTCGTAAACGAAAGCAGCATGCTTCCGCGCCCCGTTCTGATCGTAGTGCACGTCATCACGCTTCGGATCGACCAACTCGCTAAGGGCGCTGCCAAAGCCGAGGACAAAGAGCGCCATGGCGTAGGCCCCATCGCCACCGTGGGATCGCCTTTTTCGGCACGACGGTAGGTATTCGGCGCGACGCCCATCCGTTCCACCGTCATGGCGACGGTGAAGTGGCGTTTACGACGCGCCGTCGCCAGGTCTTGGCCGAGGTTGGACAAGGCGCGGCGGGTCGACGGCGGCCACCCCCGCCTGATTTCGAAAGAGCGGCCAGACCGTGCACCTGACCATGAAACCCCAGGCGCAACAGGCGGTCGTCACGAGACATCCGCTCCGGCGGGCATGGACGCCGGCCTAGCCGTCGCGGTCAGCCATCTCACCTCGAGGTGGCGCGCGATTTCGACCAGTTCGTCCAGCCGGTGAGGCTTGATAAAATATTCGCGCGCACCCAAGCGTCGCGCTTTCGCGATATCTGACTCGTCGGCAGAGGACGAAAGCACGACCGCCGGGATGCCGTTGTTCTCAAAGCGCGCAGCCATCCACCCTAGAACGTCGAACCCTGTCATCCGCGGCATCTTCAGGTCCAGGACCACGAGCGCAGGCAAGGGGTAAACGGAACGATCCGCGTAGCGTCCCTGGCCGCCGAGATAATCCACTGCCTCCTGGCCGTCGGGCACGATCACGAGCGGCCTAAGCTGGCCGGCTTTTCGGCACGCGAGCCGCAGGATGAATGCGTCGGACTCTTCATCCTCCGCGACCAATATCGGGCGATCTGTTGCGTTCATAAGTCTTCCGCCTTGGCGGCCTTCAGTTCGACCCAGAAGCGGCTGCCGAGGTCGGGCTCTGACTCCACGCCCACTTTCCCGCCCATTCGCTCCACCACCTTGCGAACGATCGCCAGCCCGATGCCTGTGCCTTCATAACGGTTGTCCAGTTTTTGAAACATCGAAAACAGTCGCGGGTGCGCGTGCTTGGGGATGCCGATGCCGTTATCTTCGACCCAGATTCGTACGTTGTTGTCACCCGCTTCCGACCGCACCCAAGCGTGCGGTCGCACTCCAGGAGCGACAAACTTCACCGCGTTGCCCAGCAGATTGGAAAAACACTGCGTCAGCAGGGACTCGTTTCCGAGGACGGTGGGCAGATCGTTATCTATTCGGATTTCGGCTCTGGGCGCGTGGAGATTCGGATACGTGTCGACCAGCCCCCGAACCAGCTTCGCCAAGTCCACTGGTTGAAGAGGCATCTCCCGGAGTGCGGCCTTGGTGTAGTTCAACGCGTCGTTGATCAGGTTATCGAGCCGGTTCGCCCCGACGATGATCCGTCCGCAGTAATCCATCGTCGCGGGGGACAGCGCACCAGCGGCGATCTCGTCCGCGAGCAACTGCGCAAACATGCCCATCGCGCGCAGGGGGGCGCGCATGTCGTGCGCGATGCTGTAGGAAAAGCTTTGGAGGTCGTTCACCGTTTCCCGCAGCTTCGCCGTCCGCTCCGCCACCGTGGCTTCCAAATCCGCCGCATGGATCAAAAGCCTCCGTTGCGCATCGCGCAGTTTCTCGTCGGTTTCCTTTTGCTCGGTGATGTCCCGGGCGATCTTTGCGCCTCCGATGATCCTGCCTTCCGCGTCCTTGATGGGGGAGCACGTGATCGACACCGGCATGCGCTGGCCGTTTTTCTTCAATCGGACGGTTTCGCGATGAACGGAGTCGCCGGCGCGCAGACGCAGCAAAATCAAATCCTCTTCGCCATCCTCCTCGGGAGGAATGATCTTACGGATGGAACAACCGATCATCTCCGCCGCCGAATAGCCGAAAAGCGCTTCGGCGCCGCGATTCCAACTCGTCACGATCCCTTCCGGCGTCTTGCTGACGATGGCGTCGCGCGAATTCTCGACAATCGCGGCAAGCCGCCCCAGCCGCTCCTCCGCTTTCACCCGCTCGGTGACGTCACGCAGGATGACCGTGAACAGGCGTTCGTTGCCGAGCTGGACCTGTGAAAGGGAGGCCTCGACCGGGAACTCCTCGCCGTTCACCCGCCGACCACGGATCGCCCCGAGCGCGCCCATCCGGCGATTGCGGCCCTCCGTGCTGCCGAATGCGTCGACGAACCGGGCGTGAGACGCCCGAAATTGCCCGGGAATGAGGCAGTCGATAGGCCGGCCTTCGGCTTCGCGGGCGGTCAAGCCGAACATCCGCTCCGCGGCAGGATTGAACAGGACGATGCACTGGTGCGCATCGATCGTGATGACCGCGTCCATCGCGGAGGAAATGATCCCGTGCAGCCGCTCGTGCGCTGCCTCCAGCGCGCGGGCCTGCTCCGCAATCTTCTGTTGAGCGCGTTTGATCTGGTCGACGTCCTGCGCGACGAAGATCGCGCCGACGATGTCCCCGGCGTCGGCCCGCAACGGCGCCGCGCCCACGCGCAACCAGCGCTCGCGACCGTCGGCGCCGGTGAAGAGCGCCTCGACGCCCGGGCTGACGATTTCCCCGCGCAAGGCCCGCCTCCCCGGCCAGTTTTCCGGCGCGACCACCTGCCCGTTCGCGTCGTAGGCCCGCCATCGATTCGCCTGTTCCGGCAGCGTCGACGGCAAGCCGCAGGGAGCCACCTCGTCCATGAGCGCATTGCTGACGATCCATTTCCCGGCGGGGTCCGTGACGCCGAGGCCCACGGGCAGCTGCCGGAGCACCGACGCCAGCAATGCCTCGCTTTCCCGCAACGCCTTTTCCGCGCGCTTGCGTTCAACGACGACCCAGACGCGGTCGGCGACCAGCTTCATCAACTCGAGCTCCGCCCGGGTCCAGCGGCGGGGCTCATGGTGCGCAACCCAGAAGATGGCCGCCAGCTGCGACTCACGACGCAACGGCACGCTGAGCAGGGCGCGCAGGTCCAGGGGAGCCCAGCGCCGCCGATATTTCTCCGCTATGTCAGGCTGCGCCGCGAGATCCTCGGTCGCGATCACGTCCTCCGAAGCGTGCTTTGGGTTCGAGAATTCGGACATCGGATACACACCGGCGAGCGAACGGAGCGCCCCGCAATAATCCTTCCTCACCGTGAAGGTCCCCGCGACCGGATCGGCAATCGTATAGCCGCAGCGCGACACGTTCATCTCCATGGCCACTCGCTCGCAGATGGCGCCGATGAGCTCGTCGGTCTCCGGCAGGCGCGCCCCGAGTTCGCCGACCTGCGCCAGCAGGCGCTGCAAGCACTCGCTCTCGCGCAGCGCATCGCGGCTTTGCTCGATCTGCTTTCGCGCCTCGACGTGCTGGCTGATGTCGCGGAAGTAGCAAACCAGCCCATGGCGGCCGTCAGGCAGCGTGACACGGTCGAGCCGCCATTCGTAATATTCGGTCACCTGGCGGTCGATGCGGTATTCGGCGCGCTCCGCCGTGACGTAGGATTCGCCGCTCTCCAGCGTGTGCCGGAAAATACGAACGATCTCGTCGGCGAAATTCTCTTTCCAGAGAAGGCGGATGATTTCGTCGAAATCGCGTCCGATCACGCCGCCCGGAATGTCCCCAAAGGCTCGAAGCGCGACCGGGTTCACCTGGACGAGGCGGAAATCCGCGCCGACGAGATAGACGCCCAGCGGGGCGCGCGCGATCAGGGTGGCGAGTTGGTCGCTACGATGGCGCAGCTCTCCTTCCGCGCGCTTGCGTTCGGTGATGTCTATGAACGCGCCGATCGAGCCCCGCGGCTGGCCCTGTTCGTCAAAGAGCGGCACCGCGTTGCCGAAGATATTTCGCACCGTGCCGTCGTCGAAACGGTGTTCGACCTCGACCGCCGTGACCGGCTCGCCGGTGCGCGCGGCGAGCTGGATGGGCAACCGGTCGTCGCCCAGAGGCTTGCCGTTGCAGAAAACTCGAAAATGCCTCGGCGCTTCATCGCCCGGGGCGGTCAGCGACATGTTTTTGCCGTCGATCATGCCGAGGCATGCAGCCGCCGCGCGATTGCCGGTGATGACTTTGCAATCACGGTCGTGCGCAATCCACACGATCGCCGGCGCGGCTTCGAGCACCGCCTCGAGTTCCTTGCGGCGCGCCTGCTCCTGCGCCCGGCTCTCGCGCAGCGCACTTTCATGCTTCGCCACCGCCCCGGCCCACCACCACAGCAGCCCCGAAAAGATCAGGACCAGCATCAAGGTGAGCACCGACGTCTCCATCGCCGTGTCGAACCACCCGGCTTGTTGACCGCGGATGCCCAGCCATCCCAACACGATGGGAACCGCGATGATGAACGGCAAACTGCGCCGCGCCAGCAGCCCGGCGGCGCTGTTCTGCCGAATGGTTCGCATCGGCTCGCACTCCGGCACGCTTGCGACGACGGCCAACGCGAGGGCGAAAAGCACGGTCGCCGTCTGCAGCGCGATGCCCGTGTAGCGAGCCACCGCATACAGAGGATCGGCCCCCGACACGTAGCCCATCAACGAAAGCGCGGCCACGCCGCATACGGCAATGCCGAGCGCGGGCACAATTTTTCGCGCCCCTACCCGGTCCCTCGCGAGGAGCCACAGCGCGAGCCCGAGCAGCGTGAATGAGACGGAAGCGGGCGGCCCCATGCGCCCGGGGGCCATGGCTGCCCGGGTGCCCCAGTTCGGCGTAACCAGAAACGTGTCGATGCCGAGGGCGATGCCCGACACGTGCTGAAATAGCGTCGCACCGCCCAAAAGCGCGACGCCAGCGCCCAGGAGCGAGCTCAGACGCGCGCACCAGCGAGGCTTCAAAATCGCAAGAATCAATGCCGCCCCCGCCCCGACGGCACAGGCGGCCGTGTTGGCGAACATCGCGATCCCGCTGCCGAACCAGTCGGTCAGCCAAGGAAAAGCCGCAAACCAGCCAACGAGCGTCACCGCGCCGGCCATCACCGCGAAAGCGCCACCTCCTACCACAAACCAGTGCGATGACGACGGCATCGACCTTCTCTCACTCGGGGTAGTTTCAATCGTCATGAACGCGTCGCGGCGCGAAACCGGGAAAAGTTTTGTTTTCTCGTGCGCGGGTGAGGCGAAATTAACTCAACGGGTTTGTTTACCGGCAACGGGAATTCGCCCCGATATTCCCATCGGATAAATCCCGGACTCCTGGGCTCGTATGCGGCCACCTAGGCAGAGAAGGCCCTGTAACCGACCTCGAACGCGGCCCGGCAGCCGTGATTCGCAATCTGGCGGGAACCCTCCATGCCTTGCGCCGGAAAGCATGACGCCTTCCGGCCGCGATGAACAGATTCCGACCCTTCTTCGCCCAGATCGCGCGTTGGACCGGCGTCGGGCTGCACGACGAGGCGAAAGCCGGCGCGACCCCGCACGATGCGGAGCTGAGGGCGAATTTTGCCGCCATCGTCATCAACGGATTTTTCTTTCCGACCGCCGGAAAGATCCTGGGGGCCGGATTGCTGCTCACGTGGTTTGTCGGGGAGCTGACGGACTCTGCGTTTTTCGCCGGGCTGCTTATCCCGATTCAATATGGCATCGCCCTTCTCGCCCAACCGTGGATCGGGCAGTGGCTGTCGTCTCGCGCTCCGCTCAACCGCTACTACCGGAATCAAGCCCTGTTGCGCGGCGCCTTGTGGGCCGGCCTCGGCGTGATCGTTACCAGCGTGGGAAACGGGCCTCGCGGCTTTTTGCTCGGGATCTTTTTCGCCGTCGTGCTGGCGGATGCGATTGCCGCGGGCGTCGGCACCATTGCCTTCGGCGAGACGCTTGCCCGCGTCATGCCGAAATCACTACGAGGGCGGGCACGCGGTGGACGCGGGATGGCAGGGGCGCTCATGGCGGGCGCCGCCGGGATTCTGATTCATCAGTCCGTCTCCCCCGGGAGCGGCCTGCCGGTTTTTGCCGGGCTCTTCCTTGTCGCGGGAGCATGTTACGCGCTGGGCGGCCTGGTATTCGCCGTGATTGCGGAGCCGCAGGCGCGCGAGCCGTCTCAAAAACCTGCAACGGAAGAGACGTTCGCCGCCCGCCTGCGCGCCGTGTTCGAGACGCGGAGCTATCCGCTGTTTTTCTCGGTTCAAGCCCTGCTCGTTCCAGCCACTCAAGGGCTCGCGTTTCTCGGCATCCTCGGGCGGCGGGAGTTTCATCTCGACGTGAAAGCGCTGGGCCTGCTCCTCGTGAGCGATGCCGCCGCCCCGTTCGTCGGCAACTGGTTGTGGGGCAAAGGGGCCGACCGGCAGGGGAATCGCCGGGTTCTGCTGGGGGCGTCCGCCGTGGGTATCCTGGCGCCCGCATGTGCCATGATGATGATCGCCTGGGGACGCACCTTGTCGGCGGCCGCCGTGGTGGCGGCGTTCGGCGTGATGGTATTCGCGACCGGACTCGCCGGAGCCGGCGTGGACCTCGCGAGCAAGAACTTCATCCTCGATCTCGCTCCCGGCAGAGAGCGGCGACCCATGTTCATCGGCGTTAACGACACCCTCGTGGCAATTCCCACTCTCTTCCTCGCCAGCGGGGGCGCGGCGATCGATCGGTTCGGATTCCAGCCCGTGTTCGCGATCACGTTCGCCTGCTCTGCCGGGGCGACCTTGCTGGCGTTCCGTTTGCAGCTACGCGCTGGCCCGGAGCGCTTCGCTCCCTGAGTTTCGTGTCCGGCGCGAACGTTCAGCCGCCACCGACCCGAAAAACCGCGCCGCGCGGCCACCGGGGACGTGGGCGCGCGACGCGGCGTTTTGAGGTCCTGGTCGGTTTAGGCACAGGGGATGCGTCCGGGTTGTGAATACGCCGCCGAGCTAAAGGGATATCCCGGAGGCATGCCACGATGTTCACCCCCGCCGCCCCACCCGCCTCAAATTCTCCTTTTACCTAAATCAAGGTAAGCCCAGTGCTTCCTCGCGCCGCGGTTCCGCCTCGACCATAAACGCCCCGCCCCCGCCCATGACCGCAATCCCTTCCGCCGCTCCCTCGCTCCGTGCCCGCACCATCCTGATTGAAGACCAAACCCTTGTGGCCGAGGGCATCGTGGCGGTGCTGCACCAGATCGCCGGAGTGGAGCTGGCAAAGGTTTTCCCCTCCGCCTCCGCGGCCCTGGCCGAGACCGCTTTCCTTCGCGACGTGGACCTCGCCCTGGTGGATTTTCACCTTGGGAAAAGGGAGGAGGAAAAACGGCTGCGCGAACTGCGCGAATGTTTCCCCTCGATCCGCTGGATCTGGCTGAGCGGCGCGGTCTCCACCGCCTCGCTTCTGCAGATCGACGCGCTGCGCTTCCACGGTTTCGTCCACAAGGACGACTCCTCGACCCACCTCAGGGAGGCGGTCATCGCCGTGATGAACGGCCGGGCCTATCAAAGCCCGACCGCACGCTCCCTGCTGGAGGAGGTCTCCCGCTCACCGCTCAGCGTCCCCAAGATACTTTCGACGCGCGAACAGGAAATCCTCGCCCTGGTCGGCCAGGGGCTCACCAATGAGGACATTGCCGCGATCCTCAGCCTGAGCGCGAGCACGGTCCAGACCCACCGTCGCAACATCATGGGCAAGCTGGGCCTCCACACGAGCGTCGCGCTGCAGGCCTACGCCCAGCAGGGCGGTTTCGCCGACGCCTCCGCGCCGACGAAGACCTGACGGCCGGCGCCCGGCCCCGGCCTCCTCGCCGCCGCCGGCTGCCCGTCTTGCTTCCGCCGCTCCGACCCGATGAACGCATCCGCCGCCGTCTCCATCCTGCTGGGTCTGGCAAACCTCACCGCCGCCACCCTGGTGCTGGCCTCCGCCCCCCGGCGCACGCTGCACCGCGTCGGCGCCTTGGCCGGGCTCGGCATGACGGGCTGGAGCGTCGGCTGGCTCTTGTTGAGCGGAGAGTCAGCCATGCCCGCCGCCGGCATTGCCGGCCGGTTTGCGTGGATCGCGGTCGCATTCCTGCCCGTCGCGTGGTTCCACTACCTTTGTCTCTCCCTCGAGCGTCCGCCCAGGCGGCGCTTCGCGCCGGGCTACGCCGCCGCGGGCATCGTGGCCGCAGTTGCCCTGACGCCCGTGTTCTCCCTCCTGGCGCATCCCTTTGTCTCGGCTTCGCGAGAGCGCCTGGCCGCCTTCATTCCCCTGTCGGGGCTCGGCTTGCTCGCCCTGGTGTGCTGCTCGTTTCCCACCTTGGTCCGCAGCCTGCGTGCGGAAGAAACCGAGAGCCGGAACCGGGCGCGCGTGATGGCCCTGGTCGGGCTCTTCCTCGCGCTGGTCGGGCTGCACGACCTGCTCCTCCTCATCGGCTCCGCGCATCCCTCGCCCATCGCGATGCGCGTGCATGCGCTCGGAGCCTGGGCCCCCGCCGCCTCCGTGGCGCTGGTCGTCTATGGCGTGGCGAGCGACCAACTGGTCGAGCTGCGCATCGCGCTCGGCCGCTGGCTGGCCGGCTTGCCGCAGTCCGCATTTTTCTGCCTCGTCTGCACCTTCACGCTGCTCGCGGTCCACGTGTCGCTGCCAGACCTCCTGCCCGCGCAGGCGACTTTCGTCTGCATCGCGGCGGTTCTGCTCGGCCAGGTCGCGACCGGCCTATTTTCCCCTCGCTCGCTCACTCACCACGCCGATCGCCTGCGCAACCGCGTCTACGGCGGGCGTTTCGTCTACCTCGACAGGATCCGCTCACTCACCGCCTTTGTCCGCCGCCAGACCGACCTGGCCGCGGGGCTCGACCGCGTCTGCCAGGAGCTGCGCGAGACGCTGGGTGTCGGTCTCGTCGAGGTCTGGTATCGCGATGCGAATGGCGAGCCGCGCGTCGTCCCCCCCCGCCCCGGCGTCAACGAGATCAACCGGCTTTCCCGGTGGGACGACGTGGTCCGCGAGGCGCGGCTTTGGCGGGACCGCGAGGACCTGTGGGTCGTCCCGCTCCAGACCGGCGCCACCGAGCCCGCGGGTTACCTCCGCCTGGTCGCCAGCGGGTGGAGTCTCCAGCTCAACCAGCTCGACCGGGAGACTATTCTCGAACTCGCCGAGGCGATTTCGCACCAGGTGGAGCGCGAGGTCATCCGCGTCTCCCTCGACCTGCGCCAGGTCAACGAAGCGAAGGACCGTTTCCTCGCCAGCATCAACCACGAGGTCCGCAATCCTCTCAACGGCATCACCGGCCTGCTTCATCTGCTCCGCCAGGAAGGCCTGCGCGGCCGGCCGGCCTACCTGATCGAAACCCTCAGCGCCTGCGCGGAGCAGCTCATCGCGACGATGGACAACGCCCTCGATTTCGCGAGCCTCACCCAGGGCCGCGCCGTCGCGCGCCCCGCCCGCTTCGAACTGACGGCGCTGGTGCGCGGCAGCATCGCCCACCTCGCCATCGCCGCCGGAGATCGCATCCAACTCCGGCTCCCGCCGGAAGAATGCTGGCTGCTCGGCGACGCCGGCAAGCTCCGGCAGATCGTCTCCAACTACGTCGCAAACGCCCTCAAATACGGGCAGCCGCCCCGAGCCGAGCTGCGTACCCGGCTCCGCGCCATCGGCCCCGAGCGGCTGGAGCTTCGCGTCGATGTCCTCAGTCCCTCGACCATTCCCTCCGACGAAGATCCGAACGAGTGGTTCCGCCCCTTCCGCCGCGGCCAGCGCGCCGCCGAGACCAGAGCCCCCGGCTCGGGCCTCGGCCTCTCGATCTGCCAACGCCTCGCGGAGGCGATGGACGGCACCGTCGGCGTCGGCCGCGAAGCCGGCCAACTCGTCTTTTGGGTAGCGGTTCCAGTGCGCCCCCTCCCGCCGCCGGGCGATCCCGCGCCCGCCCCTCAGCCGGCCAGGCAGCTCCGGGAAGAGACCGCCGACCACCCCTTCCACGTGCTCGCCATTGAGGACGAAGCTTACAACCGGCTCATCCTCGGCCACCACCTTCGGGCCTGGAACCTGGAAACCGACTGGGCCGGCAGCGGGGCGGAGGCCGAGGAAAAGATCCGCGAGCGGCGTCCCGATCTCGTCATCATGGACTGGCTGCTCGGCGACACCGACGGTGCGACGCTGTTGCCCCGCCTGCTCGCCGCCTACCCCGACAAGCCCCCCCCGATCGTCGTGCTGAGCGCTTATGCCACGGAGGAGAAAGAAAGCCAGGCGCTGGCCGTCGGCGCCCTCCGTTTCCTCAGCAAACCCCTGCGTCCGGAGGCGCTCCGGGAAGCGCTGCGCGAAGCCATCCCCGGCCTCGCCGCGGCCGAGGCCGGGGCGCCGCCGCCCTCCGAATTTCCCGTCGACCGCAGGCAGCTCGAACAAAGCCTCCGCGAAGAATGGCAGGCCGCGCTCGCCCAATGGCGCACGCAACCCGCCGAGGCCGCGAACCGCGTGCACCGCATGCGCGGCCTTGCACGTTACCTTCCTCCCTCGGATCTTTCCGCCGCGCTCCGCGACATCGAGAAAGCGCTCTCCGACGGGGCCGGGCCCGAGCATATCGAGCCCGCCATCGCCGCCACGGCCCTGTTGATGGAGCGCCGCTCTTCTCGCGAACCGGCAGCCGCCGAGGCCCCGCCCGCCGGCCCAGGTCAGGCCGCCGGGCGGCGCGAGGGCCAAGCCGGATAGCGGGCAAACGTCAGCGCCGGCGCGTGAAAGCGCATCCGGAGAAAGCCGGGGGCCGGGCGTAACAGGAAACGCGGCCGGCACCGCCGGGACGGGGACCGCGACATCTCAGGGAGCGCCGGCTTTCCAACCGGCCCGGCCGGTTCCTATGCTTTCGGCAGCCGGCTGAAAACCGGCTGCGCCCAGGACGATCGCCTTATCTTGGCAAAGACGCCATCGCGTTCGTGAACGCGCCCAAGGCCGTGCGCCGGCGAGCGCATTCACGCCGGCGCTTCAAGGCACGATGGAGATCTGGTCGATGTTGCCCAGGTCCTGGCCGTTGGACTCGAAACGAATCGTATTGGCCGAGCCGGCGGCGAGGGTGATGGGGACGTTCAGGGTCGTCCAGGTGGTCCAGGAGCCGGTGGGGGCAAAGGTGATGTTTTGGCCGACGCCATTGATCAGCAGCCTGCCGGTACGGGAGGAGGTGACGCCGAGGGCAAAACGGATGGCGAGGGTGGCGGGGCCGCCGGAAGCGCCCCCGTTGATGCCGCTGAACTGGAGGTAGCCGCCGGTGACGGGGAAGTTGGCGAAACCGGTGCCATTGAAGCCGGCGTTGTTGCTGTCGATGGTGACGCCACCGCCATAGGTTCCTGCCTCGGACTGGACCGTGGCGGCAGGGATGCCGGCGGGCACGGCAGGCGTGGTTTTCACGAGCACGCCGAGGGTTTGCTTCCAAGTGCTGCCGTCGCCGTCGGTGACGGTGAAATCGAAACGCGCGCGGCCCGCGAAGTTGAGCGTGGGCGTGAAGACGGCGGTGTAGCCATTGGCCTGGAGCGAGACGGCGCCGTTGCTGATGCTGCTGAAGGAGAAGGTGACCGGGGCCTTGACGAAGCCGCGGACATAACGACGCAGGTCGACGGTGAGCGTCGAGGGAGTGCCGGAGATGTTGCGGTTGATGGCGGCATGGGGGATGGCCTTGAAGTGGAGGTATTCCTCGAGGCGGGTGTAGCCGGCGGGCGTATTCGGCGGGAGGAAGGAGAGGCCGGTGACGAGACCGCCGGAGCTGGGAAGGGCGGTGTTGTGATCCTGCGAGGAGGCGTTCCAGCCGAGGGCGCTTTCCCAGTAGTCGGGCATACCGTCGCCATCGGCGTCGGCGGGGGCTGCGGTGGAGTTCAGGGTGCCGAAGCCGTTGTTGGAAATATTGTAGGGCGACTGGGCGAGGAGGGCCTCGCCGGAGGAAGGCGTGTCGTTGGCGTCGAGCGGGGTATCCTTGGCGACTAGGATGCTCTGCTGGTTCTCGACACTCGTGACGAGGAGGGTGTCGAGCTCGTCGCGGAGATTGCCGGAGTAGGTGGCGTCGAGACGCAGCGGGCCGGCGGCGGAGAGGACTTTTTTGTAGGCGGTGAGCGGGGGATCGATGACCACGGCGGCCGAGCCGGTGGCGCCGGTGTAGGCGGAGGCGGACTGGGTGTAGCTGACGGTGCCCGGGGTGGTGCCCGCGTTGGGATAAGGCAGGCCGGCGACGATGGAGTAGCCCTTGTTGGTGCCGTCGAGCAGGCCGTTGTTGTTCGAATCGTGGAGGCAGTTGTCGAGGTAGAGCCCGAAGTTGGGCAGGCCGTTGTCGCCGATGCGGGCCTTGGAGAGGGCGGTGTTGTCGACGCCGAACTGGTGGTCGGGGATGGAGATGAAGTAGTTGCCGCGGACGTTGGCCTTCCAGTTCACGTTGGACTGGGAATCGCCCATGATGAAGCCCTCGGTGCGCCAGTGGAAGGTGACGTTGTTGATCCACTCGAGCAGGCCGTAGGGACGGGCCTTGGGGTTGCGCGTACGGTGGTGGGCCCAGAGGGAGTGGTGGCAGGTCCCGTCCTGGAGATCCCAGAGGCCGCCGGCGTTGTGCCGCTCCATGCCCCAGGAGCTCGTGGAGTACTGCATCGTGAAGTTGTCGAGCGTGCTGTTGAAAAAGGAGATGTTCTCGTCGGTGCTGAACATCAACGAGACGTGGTCGACGATGCTGTTGGTCGCGCTGCTATCGAGGTTGAGGCAGTCGCCGGCGCCGCCATTCTTGCCGTGGCGGATGCGGAGGAAACGGATCACCTCGTTGTTGCCGGTGAGGAGAATGCGTCCGTCCTTCAGGCCGATGCCGTCGCCGGGCGCGGTCTGGCCGGCGATGGTGATCTTGTTCCGGACGAGGCGGACGGTCTTGTTGCCGGTGTCGCTGTTGTTGGCGATCGGGATGTAACCGCTGACCGCGAAGACAATGGTACGGCCGGTGGTGGGAGCGTTTTGGATGCCGTAGTTCAGCGAACCGGCGCCGCTGCTCGCGAGGTTCGTGACGGTGTAGACGTCGCCGCCGCGCCCACCCGTCGCGTAGGCGCCGAAACCCTCGGCACCGGGAAAGGCGGGGATCTGCGCGCGGGCGCCGGAAGCGGCCAGCAGGAGCAGCGAAAACGCGAGGGCAGACCGAGGCGAGAGGCCGGCACGCGCAGCGGCGGCCAGGCCCCGAAACGGGGGGATGGGGGTATTCATGGGGGTGGGGTTCGCCGACGGCTTTGCGAATCCCTCGCGCCGAGTCACAGCCGGCGTTGTTAGTATTGTTGCGCAAACGGCCGGAAGCCGGACAGCCCGACCAGCGGTCGGCCGGGCGGCATGCTACGCAGGCCAAAGCCCGTTTACTCCACGCGGAGGCGAACGAAGACCCGGGGTGTGTCGCCGGCCCCGGTGATGGTGGCGGTGGCCTCGATCATTTGGGGGTCCTCGCCAGGCTCGGATAGCACGGCTTCGGCGAAGGCCACGGTACGCGTACCGTCGCTTTCGCCGCCGAGGTGCCAGGCCGCGAGATCGGCGGACCATTGCAGCACGCCGGTGGCGTCCGGGCGATTCAGGGCGCGTGGAAAACGAACCTTGAAGGTGCCCGCGCCCGTGGAGGGGATCACCAGCGCGCCGCGGCTGGTGCCGGAGGCAGGATCGGAACCCATGACATATTCGAGGACGTTGGGAAGCAAGTCGCCGTCGGCATCGTCGCCGGGCGAACGTTTTTCCGGATCGGCGATGGCCCCGAAGTAGAAGGCCTGGGCGGGCCGGTCGGCGATGGTGGCGGTGGCCGAGGACGGCGAGCCGGCGGTGAAACCCGGGTCTGAGCCGAGCGAGAGCGTGACGGTTTCGGCGCCCTCGGCCTCCTCGTCGGCGAGGACGTTGAGGGTGAGGTCGGCGGAGGCCTGGCCAGCGAGGATCGTGACCGGGGAGGAGAAGCCGGAGTAATCCTCGCCGGAGACGGCGGCGCCGGAGGCGACGAGCGGCACGGAGAGCGCGGAGGCGGTGGAACCGGTGCGCGTGACGGTGAAGCGCAACTGCTGGTCGGCGCCGAACTCGCCGGCGGAAGCGTCGGAGGCGGAGATGGAAACCCCGGGCGTAGTCGGACCGATGATACGGACGCCGACGGAGCGGGTCATGGAATCGCCGGCGGAATCCGTGACGGTGAAGGTAAAGCCGCCGAGGGCATTGGCGCCGCCGGAGGGCGTGAAGCGGGCGTAGCGGCCGCCGATCAGGGTGACGGCGCCGTTGACCTGGCCCGAGAAGGCGAAGCTCGGGGTGGTGAGAAGGTAACCGCGGCTGAGAGCGTGCAGGTCGACGTCGATCGAGGCGCCGGCGTTGACCTCGAAGTTGGGCGCAGCGACCCAGTTGAGGTAGTCCTCGAGGTTGGTGTAGCCGTCGGCGTCGGGATCGGCGTTGCACTCGGCGAAGTCGCCGGACAGCGAGCCGGGGTTGAGGCCCTTGATGGTTTCCCACCAGTCGGGCATGCCGTCGTTGTCGGTGTCGAAGCCGGCGGGGCGGGTTTCGTTGCCGTAGTTTTCCCAGCCGCCGACGTCGTTGGTGGTGTCGGGCAGGCCGCGTTTGCCGCTGACGCTGCCGGTGTAGGTGTAGGTGCCGGCGATGGTCTCGCCGATGATGCGGGTATCGCGGTTGTCGATCTGCGGCAGGTTGCAGCCCACGTCGGAGAGCACCTGCTTGTAGGCGTTGGTCGCGGTGTGGATCGTCGCGTGCGACGGGAAGAACGGCGCGTTCACCATCGCGCTGTAGGGCGGCGTGGAGTCCTGCGGGAGGGTGCCGCCGCTTTCGGTGCCGATGCTGAGTCCGAGGGACTGGTTGGTCTCGTCGAAGCGTCCGGGCATGACGTTGCCTGCCATGTAATACTGCTGCGTGCCGGGGAAGCCGCCGTATTGCGGGTTGAGGATGGTGAGCTTGGTGCTGCTGGCGCCACGCTTGTAGTAGTTGCCAACGAAGTTGACCTCGTGCGCGCCGCCGTCGGTGGTGCGGCCGCCCCAGTTGTAGACGACGTTGTTGAAGATATCGAGCTTGCCGGCGTAGTAACCAGCGCCGTCGAGACCGCCGGCCATGGACCAGTTGCGGCCCTCGTTGTGGGCGAGGAGATTGTGGTGGAAGGAGGCAATGTCGCCGCCGATGGAAGCGGCGTAGCCGTGGGCGGTGCCGGCGGGGTAGTTCTGGTGGCCGGCGACATTGAGCGCCTCGGAGAGGGAATTGCGCTGGAAGGTGAGATTTTTTCCGCCGCGGGTGCTGAGGCCCTCGTCGATGCCCCAGCCGGCGGAAACGTGGTCCATGATGCAGTGGTCCGCGCCGGCCATGCCGGTGGCGTTCTGGGTCTCGCCGCTCTCCTTGCCGACGAGCAGGCGCAGGTAGCGGAAAATCACATCGCGCGAGCCGCTCATGGCGAGTTGCTGTTTCTTGACCGTGATGCCTTTGCCCGGGGCGGTCTGGCCGGCGATGGTGACGTAGGGCAGAGTGCCGCCGAGGATGATGTCGGACTCGAGCGTGATGAGGCCGCTGACGTCGAAGACGACGGTGCGCGGTCCGTAGTTGCCCGTGATGGCGTCGCGCAGGCTGCCGGGACCGCTGTCGTTGAGGTTGGTGACCTTGACCACGACGCCGCCACGTCCGCCGCGGGCGAAGCGGCCGTAGCCCTCGGCCCCGGGGAAGGCCACACGACGCGGGCGGAACATCCAGACATTGCCCTTCGTCGCGCCGGTGGCGCCGACCTCGTCGACGCGCCAGTAATAGGTCAGGTGGGGATTGATACCGCCCGCGACATAGGTGTTGGCGGTCTGGTTGCCCTTGAACTCGGGCGAGGCGGCGGTCGCGTCGGCGACGGCGTTCTCGCTGGTGCCGAAGTAGACGTCGTGGGAGGCAGCGCCGAGGACGGCGGTGCCCCACTGCAAGGCCAGTGAACCGCTGTCGGCGTTGGCGTGCTCGTCGGCGTGCGCCGGGACGGGATTGTTGGCCTGCGCCTTGGCGTTGGGCACGTCGATCTCGAAGCCGTTTATGTGAACGTTCTTGCTGGTCTGGGTGCCGCTCGTCTCGGCCTTGATCAGCACGACCACGTCCTGACCGGCCTCGGCGGTTACGGGGAAATAGGCGGTGGTGGCGTTGTTGTTGTCCGTCACGCGCACGGACACGGGCAGGTTGTCGAAGACTTGGGTCTGGGCGTCACCGACGAAGATATCGAGGGGGGCGACGTTGGGGGCGAGGATGCCGTCCCAGCTGTTGAGATAGAGGAGCAGGCTGTGGGAGCCGGCGGTGAGGCCGGAGATGCGCATCGCGATCTGCGCGCCGGCCTCGCCGCCGTCGACCTGGATGCCGTCGCCGGTGAGCTTCACGTTGTAGGCGGTGCTTTGCACGCCGTCCTTCCAGTAACCGGGTTTCAGGCCGACGCCGTTCGGGCCTGCCCGGGTGAAGGTGACCGTGACGCCGTTGAAGGTGGACGAGGTGGTGTCACCCCCGGTGAACCAGCTCTGGACGGTGGACCAGGGGGTGAAGGCCGGGTCGAGGCCCTCGGCGAGCGGCCGGCCGCTGTTGCTGATGTCGACTTTCAAGGGAGCGGCCGGGAGGGAGCCGGACGCGAAAAGGATGCAGGCAGCCGCAAGCGCGGCCAAACTCCGGGAAGAGCGGGCGAGGGGCATAGGGGGGCGGGACGAAAGGAGCATTTTGCTCACGCGAAAAGCCCCCTGAAGCGACAACGAATGCGCATTGTTGCGCGTCGGACGAAGTCCAGGCCCTACCCGGGCGTCGCCGGATCCGGAAACTCAGCTCACCCCGCCACGACCCTCGCCGAGGCCGCGGCAGGCGCCGTGGAGGATCTCGACGGGGTGCAGCGCGACACGGCCCGTGCCGTCCTTGATCTGATGGCGGCAACTCGTGCCGGCCGCGGCGATCAGCGTGTCCGCGGCTTCGGCCCGCAGGGCGGGAAAGAGGACGAGTTCGCCGATCTTCTGCGACAGCTCGAAGTGCTCCGCCTCGTAGCCGAAGGAGCCGGCCATGCCGCAGCAACCCGAGGGGATAAGGCGCACCGTGTGGCCGGCGGGCAGCTCCAGCATCTTCACCGTCGGCGTGAGGGACGCGAGGGCCTTCTGGTGGCAATGCCCGTGCAGCCGGATAGTGCGCCGGGCCGGGACGAAGGCCTCGCGCCGGATGCGGCCGGCCTCGGCCTCGCGCGCGATGAACTCGTCGATCAGCAGCGCGTTCTTCGCCAGCGCGCGGGCCGGCTCGCGCAACGGCGCGGGCACGAGGTCGGGGTATTCGTCGCGAAAGCCGAGCAGTGCCGAGGGCTCGATCCCGAGAAGCGGTGCCTCGGCCGTGACGACGCGCGAAAGCAGTTCCACGTTGCGCACGGCAAGTTTTTGCGCCTCGCGCACGAGGCCCTTGGAAAGCTGGGCGCGGGCGCTCCCGACGTGCTTCGGGATGACCACCTCGTAGCCGAGCCGGTTCAGGAGCTCGACCGCCCGAATGCCCACAAGCGTGTCGGTGTAGTTCGTGAACTCGTCGCAGAAGAGAAACACGCGGCCGTTCGGATAATCGAGCCCCGCCGGGTTGGCGTGGCGCGCGTGCCAGGCGGCGAGCGTGGTCGCATGCAGCGGCGGCAGGCTGCGCGCGGGCGCGAAGCCGGCCAGCCGCTTCACCAGGCCGGCCAGGGCCGGGGTGGCCACGATGCGGTTGTAGAGTCCCGGGACGAGCGAGGCCGCGCGCATGGCGCCAGCGAAGCCGGCGATCAGCCGCGTGCGCAGCGGCACGCCCTGGGCGTCGTGGCGGTGCTGCTGCCACTCGGCCTTGAGCCGGGCGAGGTCCACGCTGGAAGGGCACTCGGCTTTGCAGCCCTTGCAGGAAAGGCAGAGGTCCATGACGCTGGCGACCTCCTCGCTGTCCCAGGGATTCGCCGCCTCGGCGGGCGACCGGGCGAGGGCCTGGCGGAGCAAGTTGGCGCGAGCCCGCGTGCTATCCTTCTCGTCGCGCGTGGCCATGTAGCTAGGGCACATCGTGCCGCCCGTGAGCTGGGTTTTGCGGCACTCCCCCACCCCGGTGCATTTCTCGGCGGCGCGGAGCACGCCCTGGTCGGCGTCGAAATTGAAGATCGTCTCATGCGCGGGCTCGGGTGCGTCGGGCGCCTGGCGCAGCGAGGTGTCCATCGGCGGCGTGTCGACGATCTTGCCGGGATTGAGCAGGCCGAGCGGGTCGCAGACGGTCTTTACCCGGCGCATCATCGCGTAGCATTCGGGCCCGACCATAAAAGGGATGAACTCGCCGCGCAGGCGGCCGTCGCCGTGTTCGCCGGAAAGGGAACCGCGGTATTTTTTCACCAGCCCGGCGATGTCCGTCGCGATGGCGCGAAACATCCGCAGTCCCTCGGCGGTCCTCAGGTTGAAAAGCGGCCGGGTGTGCAGTTCGCCGGCGCCGGCGTGCGCATAGTAGATGCAGCTGATGCCGTATTTTTCGCGCATGATGGCGTCGAACTCGGCGATGTAGGCGGGCAGGTCCTCGACCGCGACGGCGGTGTCCTCGACGATCTCGCGCGGCCGCGCGTCGCCGACGACGTTGTTCACCAGGCCCTGCCCGGCGCGGCGCAAATCCCAGACCTTGTCGCAGTCTTCGCCCCAGACCACGGGGAAGGCATGCCCGAGGCCGGCGGCGCGCAACTCCGTCTCCAGGAGCGCCATGCCGGCGGCGATGGCCTCGCGGCTCTCGTGGCGCAGCTCGACCACGAGCACTGCGCCGGGATCGCCGACCACGAAGAAGCGGTTCTTCGCCTGCTCGAGGTTGGCCTTGGTGCATTCGAGGATATGGCGGTCGATGAGTTCGCAGCCGAAGGGCCGGTGCCGCATCGCGACGATCGTGGCCTGGAGCGCCTCCTGCACCGTGGCGAAGTGCGCGCAAAGCAGGGCGCCGGGCGGCGGGAGCGGCACGCAATTCAGCTCGAACTCGACGCCGAGGAACAGGGTGCCCTCCGAGCCGGCGAGGAGGCGGCAGAGATTGAAGGGACGATCCGAGGCGGGATCGAAGACGGTATTGTCCAGCAACGCGTCGAGCGCATAGCCGGTGTTGCGGCGCGTGACGGAGGGCTTGGGAAAATTTTCCCGGATGAGCCGGCGGTTCTCCTCCGCACCGAGCAGCGCGCGGACCTCGCGGTAGATGCGCGTTTCCAGCGTGTCGGGCCCGGCGCACTTGGCCGCGAACTCTTCGCGGGTGAGCGGACCGAAGGTCACGAGGGAGCCGTCGCTCAGGAAGCCGCGCGCGGACACGAGGTGATCGCGGACCGCGCCGTGGATGATCGAGTTGGCTCCGCACGAGTTGTTACCGACCATGCCGCCGATCATGGCGCGGTTGGCGGTGGACGTCTCGGGCGTGAAGAAGAGCCCGTGGGGCTTGAGCGCGAGGTTGAGCTCGTTGCGGATGACGCCCGGCTGCACCCGCACGCGGCGCCGTGCCGGGTCGATGGCGACGATGCGGTCCAGATGCCGGCCCAGGTCGACGACGATGCCGCCACCGACGACCTGGCCGGCGAGCGAGGTGCCCGCGGTACGCGGGATCAGCCCGACACGGTGTTCGCGGGCAAAAACCAACAGCTTCGCAAGGTCTTCCTCGACGCGGGGAAAGACGACCGCGGCGGGGCGTTCCTGGTATTCGGAGGCATCGGTCGCGTAGATCGCACGGGTGGCGGAGTCGAAACGGAGCTCGCCCGCGAGAGTGGCGGCGAGGGCCTGCAGAGCAGCGGAGGAGGCTTCGGACATGGAATGGGAAAACGGAACGAGGGCGGTCGCGTGGGCGGGCCTTCCGGAGCGGCGCCTTGCGACGGCGGGAAAGCTCCGCGGGTTCGGCTGATTCTGGAAAGGGAGATGAGACCGCAGATCACGCGGATGATCGCAGATGACAGAAGGCGGTGAAAGACAAGCTCTGCCTGAAAGGTGAGCGGGCGATTTTCCTCTTATGTTCGGCATCTGCTTTTATCTGCGCCTTCTGCGAAATCTGCGGTCTCCTGGAACGCCGGCGGGCTCGCGTTGCCGGATTGAGTTCGCCCCCGGCTCGCCGCTTCATGGCAGCCGACCCCGTCACCCATGTCCCCTGCCCTTTCCCGTCAGTCCCTCGCGTTTGTCCGGCGGCTCCTCGTCCTCGGTCTGCTCGTCGCCATGGCAGGGTCCGTCGCCTCCGCCGGGGGCGAGATGGTCGAAACCACGTCGCCGGCCGCCCACGCCCAAAGCGCACTGGCCTGGGACCGGAAGCGCCTCGAGCTCAAGGCAGAGCCGGGGCAGGACCGCGCGGAGGCGGCTTTCACGTTTCGCAACACCGGTTCCAAAACCGTCACGATCACGGCGGTCCAGACAAGCTGCGGCTGCACCACCACCGAGCTAAAAAAGCACAGTTACGCGCCCGGCGAGACCGGTGAAATCCGAGCGGTCTTCACCTTCGGCGACCGCACCGGACCGCAACAGAAAGTCCTGACCGTGAATACCGACGACGCCGTGGTGGCGACGCAGCTCGTGCTGCGGGTGGACATCCCCGAAACGCTGATCCTCGACCAGCGCATCGTGCAGTGGCCGCACGGCGAGGCGGCGGAGCCGAAGACCGTGACAATCCACACCGCCGAGAAAGGCGTGACGGTGGAGGGCCTGGATTTCGACCCGAAGCAGCTCGAGGCGAAGCTGGAGCCGCTGCCGGACGGTGGCGGCTACCGGGTGACGCTGCGCCCATTGAACGCTGCCGAGCCCCAGCGCCAGACCGTGCAACTACGCGCCAAAATCGGCGAGGCGACGCGCTCGCTGCCGATTTATGTGTACGTGAGGTGAGCTCCGCCGTGAAAGGACCATCCGAGAGGATGGCCGCAAAAAGACGCCAAGATGCGCAAAAAATGTCGGAGCAGTGCAATCCGCACCCCTCTGCGCCATCCGCGGGTTAAACCGGCACTCACGCCACGCGTCCCGGATTTGTTTACGGCATCTTGTCCGGTTCCTTCTTCTCTTTGCCGAGGACAACCAGCGTCACCGCTAAAAGGATGCCGTAGAGAACCGGGGCCAAAATCCCCAGTTTTAAGTGGTACATCAACCAGGACGAGGCTCCGAAATAGTGCCCGAAGACGAAAGACAGCAGCACGACCAAACCGGCCCGCCGCGGAAGCACGACCACCACCCAGAACAGCGCGCCGGAATAAGCGGCCATGAAGACGAGAAACGGCACCAAGCCCTTGGCCAAGAACCAGGCGAAAAGCGGATTAGCTTCTTTGATCGTCCCCGAACCGCCCCAAAAACCACTCGGCTGACCGGCCAGGGTGAGCGCCACGTCGACGGCGATCAAAATCACGAGGAGCCACCGGAGGCGCGTGATTTCAAAGGATGCGCTCATGTTTCCAGAATATCTTGGTGAGACCACATAGTGCCTCAGGTGGCTTTCTCCCAGCCACTTTGGTAAACGCAAACAAGAAGTATTCCCTGGAAAATGACATTGGTGGCCGGTCATTTCATCAACGTTCGATAGAGAGCGCCAAGTACCCCGGCATCCCCCGCTTCCGCCCTTCGGATCCTTGCTGAAGCCTCGTTCCCATCTGCCCAAAGCCCAAAATAACTGCGCTCCTCCCGTCCCGGAGACTTCGCGCGGGCCGGTAAGCTTAGGCGCTGTCTTCGAAATAGACCGGTGCTCCGTGGTCGGGAAACCAGGCTC